>NZ_JBIAHP010000008.1:0-353853 GCF_042870715.1 Streptomyces sp. NPDC006463
TGGAAACCGGTCCGCTCCTCGTCGAAACCCTCCTGCCCGGGCAGGAACACCTCACCCTCGACCCGCGACACCAGCGAAGAGAACTCACTCATAAGGCAACCTTTCCACGAAGGCGGAACCAAGCCCCGCCTGCATAAATGATGTTGATGCGGCCGGCACTCCATGTCCAATAAGAAACCGTGCTGGACGTCAGAAGCCGTGCCTATTGGACGCGGTCGCGCGGATGCCGCACGCTTTTCCCGGCGAACTCAAGTCAAGGAGCCGGTATGGGTAATTCGGAAAGCACGGCGGAGATGCACCGTGTGTTCAGCACTGCCGCGGACGTGTACGACCAGAGCGGAGTCGAATTCTTCGGCCCCATCGGCCGCAAGCTGGTCGAATTCTCCGGAATTCGCAGCGGCGACTCGGTGCTGGACGTGGGCTGCGGCCGTGGCGCCGTGCTCTGGCCGGCAGCGGCGGCCGTGGGCGGCACCGGCGAGGTCATCGGAATCGACCTCGCCGAGGAAATGGTCACGTACGCGGACGCCGACGCGCGTTCGCGGGGCCTGACCCACGTGACCACCCAGGTCATGAACGGCCAGGTGCCGGACTTCCCGGCCGGGCGCTTCGACGCGGTGCTCGGCGGCTTCAGCGTCTTCATCTGGACGCACGGCGCGGCCGAACTGCGCCCCTACCGCACGATCCTGCGCCCCGGCGGTCTCTTCGCGGCCAGCGCGCCCTCCTTCTTCCCCACCGCCACGGGCAAGTGGGGATTCCTCCCCGAGGACGTGCACGACCTGCTGCTGCCGCACCTGACCCGGCCCAAGGAGGGCGATGCCTACGACTGCCCCTTCACCAACATCCACAACAACTGGCTGGTGACCCCCGAGGCCGTCACGGCCACCCTGACCGACGCGGGCTTCACCGACGTGTCCGTACGGGAAGAGGACCTGCCCATCGTCGTGGAGTCCGGGGCCCAGTGGGTCGACTGGACCCGCTCGCACGGCATGCGCCGGCTGTGGGACAGGCTGTCCGAGCAGGAGGCCGCGGAGCTGTCCGCCGAGGTCGCCCGGCGCCTGGACGCCCTGCGCTCGGCCGACGGCACCATCACCCTGCCGACCCCGATCGTGTACCTGCGAGGCCGGGCCCCGCAGGCCTGACCCGTCACCCCGCGCTGGTCATCCGCCGCAGCCCCGCCCACTCCAGGGCCGCGTACACCCCCACGACCAGCGCGCCGATCAGCATGAACACGATGCCGAACCCGGTGAGCGGGACGAAATCCCCCGCGGCCACCACCAGGCATGCGACGGCGGAGCCGAGATTCACCCCGATCACGGCTTTGACCAGGCCGGCCGGGATCACCGGGTACCCCGCGATGAGGGCCAGTGAGGCCGCCCCGCCGAGCTGGAAGAGCCCGAAGCCGATGCTGAAGGCGACCGGCATCCCGGTGGCGGAACCGAGCGGGCCGCACGCGGCGATGAGCACGGCGGCCATCACAGCGGTGCTGGCACTGTCGATCCGCAGGACCAGCCGCAGGAAGCGGTCGGCCGCCTGCCGGACGGCAGGGTCGGTCGTATGCATGGTCTGTGTCATGGCAGAGCTCCTTCGCACCGGACTGTGCCCCCACCGTGACACGGGACAGGTCGCGGACTCCATGACCTCAGAGGTCATGGAGTCCGCGACCCCGGCGGCTACCGTGGAGTGCATGAAGACCGAAGACCCGCCCCGCGTCGGGCTGTTGCTGCGCGACTGGCGCCAGCGCAGGAAGTTCAGCCAGCTCGACCTCGCCCTGCGTGCCGAGACCTCCACCCGGCACCTGTCCTGCGTGGAGACGGGGCGGGCCCGGCCCAGCCGGGAGATGGTGCTGCGGCTCGCCGAGCACCTCGACGTGCCGCTGCGCGACCGCAACAGCCTGCTGCTGGCGGCCGGCTACGCCCCCGCCTACCAGGAGAGCCCCCTGGACAGCGACCGCATGGCGATGGCACGCCAGGCGCTGCGGAGCATGCTGGCCGGCCACGAGCCCTACCCGGCGGCGGTCGTCGACCGGGTCTGGAACATCGTCGACTCCAACCGTTCGATGTCCCTCCTGCTGGACAGCGTCCCGCCGACCCTGACGGCCGGGGGCGCGAACGTGATGCGCCTGATCCTGCACCCGGACGGCCTTCCGCAGCACTGCCTCAACTTCGCGGAGGTCCGCGCCCACGCCCTCGGCCGTCTCCTGCACCAGGCCAACGGCACCGGCCACCCCGAACTGCAGGCGCTGTACGACGAGGTGTCCGCCTACCCGCCGCCGCCGGGCACCGGCGCCCCGGCCGGCCCGGTCGACGCGACCGGGATGGTCGTCCCGCTGAGGCTGCGCACCCCCTTCGGCGACATGGCGCTGTTCAGCATGATCGCCACCTTCGGCGCGCCCGCGGACGTGACGCTGTCGGAACTCGCGGTCGAGACCTTCTTCCCGATGGACGAGGAGACGGCCCGGCTCCTGCGCCTGCACGCGGCGGCGGCCCACCCGCAGGGCCCCCAGGGCTTCTGACACGGCGTGGCCGGTCAGGAGCCGTCCGAAGCCCGGGTCGCAGAGCCGCGCCTTCCCGGTGTCACGTCCGCGGGACCGGTCCCGGATCCGGCCGGTCCGGCCCGGGGCCGGTTCACCCGGTGTCCACCCGGTGTCCAGCCGTCCGTCCGGGATTGTCGGTGGGGTTTGTCGGTCGGGCGTGCTTTGCTGGGGACATGATCGATGAGTTCCTGGCACAAGGCCTGTCCGATGTGGAAGAGGCCGTCCGCAAGGCGGCGGCGGTCGAGATCATGCCGAGATTCCGCCAGCTCGCCGACCACGAGGTCGATGAGAAGAGCGGACCGCACGACCTGGTGACGGTCGCCGACCGCAAGGCCGAGGAGCACCTCACGGCCGCCCTGACGCGGCTGCTGCCCGGCTCGGCCGTGGTCGGCGAGGAGGCCGTGCACGCCGACCCGACCGTGTACGAGGCGCTGCGCGCCGACGCCCCGGTGTGGATCGTGGACCCGGTCGACGGGACCCGGCAGTTCGTCTCCGGCGACCCCGCCTTCTGCACCCTGGTGGCGCTGGCCCACCGCGGGGAGATCCTCGCCTCCTGGACCTTCGCCCCGGCTCTGGAGGAGCTGGCGACCGCCGTGCGCGGGCAGGGCGCGTACGTCAACGGCGAGCGGATCCACAGCGGTTCGCCCGAGCCGGGCGCCGAGCTGCGGATCGCCATGGCCCACCCGCTGTACACCTCCGACCAGGACAAGCGGACCCTGAGCCGGCTGGACGCGCCCGGCGTGGCGGCCAGGCCCTGCGGATCGGCGGGCCTGGAGTACCTGAAGGTGGCCCGCGGCGAGATGGACGGCCTGGCCTTCACCTGGCCCTCGGCCTGGGACCACGCGGCCGGACTGCTGCTGGTCGCCGAGGCCGGCGGGGCGCAGAGCACCGTCGCCGGGCTCCCCTTCCGGGTGGACCGCGACAACGCGCTGCCCTTCGCGGTCGGCCGGGACGAGGCCACCGTGGTCCGCATCCGCGACCTGCTGCGGGGTTAGGTACCGCGCGGCCGGAATATCCTTGGGAACACAGGCGCCGCCGGACGAAGGAGTCGCAAGTGCCGTCGATTCTCGATGCGGTCGTGGTGGGGGCGGGGCCCAACGGGCTGACGGCCGCCGTCGAACTGGCCCGGCGCGGCTTCTCGGTGGCCGTCTTCGAAGCCGCCGGCACGGTCGGCGGCGGAGCCCGGACCGAGGAGCTGACCCTCCCCGGCTTCCGGCACGACCCCTGCTCGGCCGTGCACCCGCTCGGCATCGGCTCGCCCGTCTTCGCCACGATGCCGCTGAAGCGGTACGGGCTGGAGTGGCTGCACGCCCCGCTGCCCATGGCGCACCCCTTCGACGACGGCACGGCCGCCGTCCTCTCCCGCTCGGTCGCGGAGACGGCGGCGTCCCTCGGGCCGCGCGACGCCGGTGCGTACCGGCGGCTCGTGGGGCCCTACCTCGGCAAATGGGACACGCTGGCCCGGGACTTCATGTCGCTGCCGAGCACCGCCCTGCCCCGCGACCCCGTCACCCTCGCCCGCTTCGGGCTCACCGGGCTGCCCCCCTCGACGTGGCTCATGCGCCGCTTCCACGACGACCGGGCCCGGGCGATGTTCGCGGGGCTCGTCGCGCACGCCATCGCCCCGCTGGACGGGATCGGCACCGGAGCCCTCGGCCTGGTCTTCGCCCTGGCCGCGCACGCGAACGGCTGGCCCCTGCCGCGCGGCGGCTCGCAGTCGATCTCCGACGCGCTCGTCGCGTACCTTCGCGACCTCGGCGGCACGGTGCACACCGGCTTCGAGGTCAAGCGGCTCGACGACCTCCCGCCGGCCCGCGCGTACGTCTTCGACACCTCGCCGACCGCGCTGGCCCGCATCGCACGCCTGGGCCGGGCGTACGAGGGCTACAAGTACGGCGCCTCCGTGTTCAAGATCGACTACGCGCTGGACGGCCCCGTCCCGTGGACCGCCGAGGAACCGCGCCGGGCCGGCACCGTCCAGATCGGCCCGCGGGCCCGCGACATCGACGCCGCCCTGCAACTCGCCTGCGGCGGGCGAGCCCCTCGCAGCCCCTTCCTCATCACCGCGCAGCCCAGCCTCGTCGACCCCGGCCGGGCGCCCGAGGGCAAGCACGTGTTCTGGGCGTACGGTCATGTCCCGGCGGGCTGGGGCGGCGACCTCACCGGCGCCGTCGAACGCCAACTGGAGCGCTTCGCACCGGGCTTCCGCGACCTGGTCCTGGCGCGCGCCACGGCCGGCCCGCCCGAGCTCGCCGCCCGCAACCCCAACTACGTCGGCGGGGACATCGCCTGCGGCGCGGCCTCGGGGCTCCAGCTCCTGCTGCGCCCCAAGCTCTCCCTGTTCCCGTACGCGACCTCCCACCCGGCCGTCTTCATCTGCTCCTCCGCGACCCCGCCGGGCCCGGGCGTGCACGGCATGTCCGGCCACAACGCAGCCAAGGCGGTCTGGCGCCACCTGCGAAAGGACTCCTGATGCTCCGCATCACCCTGGTCCTCGGCGACATCACCGCCGAGAAGGCCGACGCGATCGTCAACGCCGCGAACTCCTCGCTGCTCGGCGGCGGCGGGGTGGACGGCGCCATCCACCGGCGCGGCGGGCCGCAGATCCTCGCCGCCTGCGAGGACCTGCGCCGCTCGCACTACGGCAAGGGCCTGCCGACCGGCAAGGCCGTCGCCACCACCGCGGGCCGGCTCGCGGCCGGGCACGTCATCCACACCGTCGGCCCGGTCTGGTCGCGGGAGGACGACCGGTCGGCGCTGCTGGCCTCCTGCTACCGCGAGTCCCTGCGGGTCGCCGACGAGCTGGGGGCCCGTTCGGTCGCCTTCCCGGCCATCTCCACGGGGATCTACGGCTGGCCGATGGACGACGGGGCGCGGATCGCCGTGGAGACCGTACGGGCGGCGCGGACCGACGTGGAAGAGGTGCGGTTCGTGCTCTTCGACGCGGCGGCCTACGCGGCCTTCGAGGCGGCGGTCGAGGCCGCCCGCTAGGCCACGCCCGCGGACCTCACAGGGGTCGCGCGGAGCCGCCCGGGGAGGGGCGCGGGTACGTGCGGGACTGCTTGACACTGCCGTACGCGAAGCTCGACTCGATCGAGGCGATGCCGGGAATGGCGTGGATCCGGTGGCGCACCAGGGCCTCGTAGGCCTCCAGGTCCTCGATGACCACGCGCAGCAGGTAGTCGCTGCTCCCAGCCATCAGGTAGCAGTCCTGGATGTGCTCGATGACCGCCACGTGCTCCTCGAAGAGCCGGACCGCCTCCGCGGTGTGGCGTTCCAGCCGGATCCGGACGAAGACGGTGACCGGGAGTCCGAAGGCGACCTGGTCCACCATCGCCGTGTAGCCGCGGATCAGCCCCGCCTCCTCCAGGCGCCGGACGCGGCGCAGACAGGGCGAGGGAGAGAGCCGTACGCGGTCGGCGAGGTCCTGGTTGCTCAGGCGGCCGTCGGCCTGCAATTCCCGGATGATCTGCAGATCGACTGCGTCCATGGCCACTCCTTGGCAGATTCTGCCCCAAACGTATGTCCGAGAGGCAGAACTGGCAATCGGCTGCCCCGTCCGAAGCCCTAGCCTTGCCCGGGAACGGACCAGACCGGTCCGGTCTCAGAGGCTGGAGCAATTTCCGTGGTCGCGACGAACATCACCGGGGTGACCGCGCCTCCCGACACAGCGGTCCCGTCGGCCGGAAACCCCGGCCGACGCGGGCTCTCCCCGCACGCCCAGGGCGTGCTCGCGCTCCTGGTGACCGTGTCGATCTGGGCCGCCTTCGCGCTCAGCGCCCGGGCCCTGAGCGCCTCCACCCTCCTGCCCGCCGATGCGGCCCTGCTGCGCTTCGGCGTCCCGATCGTCGTCCTGCTTCCCGCGCTGTGGCGCCGCCGCCACCGGATCGCGGCGGTCCGGCCGGGCCCCGCGATCAAGATCATCTGCGGTGCGGGGGTGCCGTTCTTCCTGGCGGCGATGCACGGCGGCGCCCTGACGTCCGCGGCGTTCGTCGGCTCGATCGTCCCCGGAATGGTCCCGCTGTTCGTCTCCGCGCTCATGGTCGCGCGCGGGCACGGCATGCCCCGCGGGACCCAGGCGGCCGGGCTCGCGCTGATCGCGGCCGGCGTGATCGCCCTCGTCTGGCGCTACGTCGTCCCCGTGGACACGGACGTCCTGGCGGGTGCCGGAATCCTCCTGGTGGCCAGCGGACTGTGGGCCCTCTACACGGTGGGCCTGCGGGACGTCGACCTCGACCCGATCGGCTCGATCGGACTGCTGTGCCTGCCCTCCTTCGCGGTGATCGGGCTCCTGGTCCTGACCGGGGTGCTCCCGACGGGCCTCGCGCACGCGGCGGGCGGCGACATCGCCCTGTTCCTCGTCGTGCAGGGGCTCGGGGTCGGCCTGTGCGCCGGCCTGCTGTACGCCTTCGCCATCCGCAGGCTCGGCGCCGAGCGCAGCTCCGTCTTCGGCAGCCTCAGCCCCGTGGCCGTGGTCCTGCTGGCCATCCCCCTCCTCGACGAATCACCCACCCTCGCCGTGCTCATCGGCGTACCCCTCATCACCGTCGGCGTCGTACTCGCCAACCGCCGACCCGGCATCCGCCTCAGGGGGTGCCTTGCCGGTGAGGCAGGGCTCGCGGCGTCCGACAAGACACCCCCTAGACCCGAGGTCCCCGCACATGCTTGAGCTCCTCCCGCCGCCGCCCACCGACCCGCTGTGGGACCTGACCGCGGAGTTCGCCGCCGACGAGCGGCCCGAGCGCCTGAACCTCGTCCTCGGCGTCTACCGCGACCACACGGACCGCACGCCCGTCATGGCCGCCGTCCGTGACGCCGAGATGCGTCTTGCGGAGCGCTCCGAGTCCAAGGAGTACCGGGGGCTCTCCGGCAACGCCGCCTTCAACCGGGCCATGCAGGCGCTGGTCCTGGGGGCCGAGGTGCCCGCCGACCGGGCCGTGGCCGTCCAGACCGTCGCCGGCTCCGGCGCGCTGCGGCTGCTGGCCGACCTGATATGCCGGACCCGCCCGGGCACGACGGTCTGGATCAGCGACCCCGCGTACGTGAACCACCGGCCGATCCTTGAGGCCGCCGGGCTGAAGGTCCGTACGTACGGCTGGCGTGACGCACAGGGCGGCTTCGACGCGGATGGCGTGCTGCGGGAACTGGGCGGCGCGCAGCGCGGTGACGTCGTCCTGCTCCAGGGGTGCTGCCACAACCCGACGGGAGCCGACCCCACGCTGGACGCCTGGGAGGCGCTGGCCGAGCTGGCCGTCCGGGGCGGCTGGGTGCCGTTCGTCGACCTCGCCTACCACGGGCTCGGCGACGGACTGGAGGCCGACCTGCTGCCCACGCGCATCCTGGCCGCGCGCGTGCCCGAGATGCTGATCGCCGTCAGCTGCTCGAAGAACTTCGGCCTCTACAGCGACCGCACCGGCTGCGCCATCGTCCTCGGCCAGTCCGGCCAGGCGCTGCGGCACGTCGAGACGGCCCTGCAGAACGCCGCCAGGACGCTGTACTCGATGCCGCCCGAGCACGGCGCCGCCGTCGTCACCACGATCCTGGAGGACACCGGGCTGCGAACCGCCTGGCAGACGGAACTGGAGGTCATGCGCGGCCGGATCGTGGCCAACCGGGCCGACCTCACGACCCACCTGAGCGCCCTGGGCTGCGGCCCGCAGGCGCGGGCCCTCGCGCTGCAGAAGGGGATGTTCTCGATGCTGCCGCTCGACGCGGCGCAGATGCTGCGGCTGCGCCGGGACTTCGCCGTCTACGGCACCACGTCGGGCCGGATCAACATCGCGGGGATCCCGGGCCACCGGATTCCCCGGCTCGCGCAGGCCGTCGCGGCGGTGCTGGGGGAGGCGCGGGCGACCCGGCCCCTCGAAGGCGCGCTGCGGCAGTAGCCGGACACGACAGTCCCCGGCAGTCCCGCCGATCCATGAGCCATCCGCCGTCGCCGATGGCTCCCGTGGATCGCGAGATCTGCCGGGGGCCTGGCCAGAGCCTGGACAAGGGTCACGCGGCACTCTGGACGTCTCCAGAGGGGGGTGCGGCTCTATCCGGTTTTCCGGTGTATTGATGAGTTTCCTCCCTATTTCGCCCGAGTCAAGGGTTCTGGAGCTTCCGGTGTGACGAGCTCGTGCGGCGAGCTCCGGTCCCCGGCCGGCCGTCCCGCCCGGGGGCCGGAATCGCCGGACACAGAGCCCCGCGCCGATGCCTCGGATAGGGTGAATCGGTAGGAATCAGGCCCCCCGGGGTGAGGTCGGTGCGTTGGACACTTACCAGTCGACGAGCGAGGTGCCGGACCCGCCGGCGGCGGCTGTCGGGTACGCGGGCGTGCTCCGCGAGCTGCTGCCGATCGCCCTGTGGCGGGAGGACGCGGACGGGCGCGTCGTCGAATGGTCGCTCGCCGCCCAGGACCTGCTCGGGTACTGCCCCGAGGACATCCTCGGCCGCCTCGGCTCCGCCGTCCTGGTCCCCGACGCCAACCGTGAGCTCGCCGGTCAGCTGACCCGCCGCGTCCAGGCGGGCGAGACCGTCGGTGGCACCCTGCCCGTGCGCCACCGGGACGGCCACCGCGTCGTCATGGAGATGTGGATCGTCCCCGCCCAAGACCCGCAAGGGCGTACGGGGGCCATGCTCATCGCCGTGGAGACCTCCGAGGTGCTCCACATGCGCGACTCGCTCGCCGCCCTGGAGAGCCTGTTCACCCAGTCGCCCATCGGCATCGGCACCCTCGGCCTCGACCTGCGCTTCATCCGGGTCAACGACGCGCTGGCCCGGATGAACGGGGTCCCGCCCGCCGAGCACGTCGGCAAACGGCTCACCGAGGTCGTACCCGGGGTCAACGCCGGGGCGCTGGAGGCGACCATGCGCCAAGTCCTCGACCGGGGCACGGCCGTCGTCGACGTCCGCCGCACCGGGCGGACCGCGGCCGACCCCGAGCACGACCGGACCTGGTCCTGCTCGTACGCCCCCCTGCGCGACGGCTCCGGGCGGCCGCTGGGCCTGATCGCCTCCCTCATCGACATCACCGAGGGCCAGCGGGCCCAGGCCGACGCCGAACGGGCCAGGCGCCGCTTCGCCCTGCTGGCGGAGGCGGGCACCCGCATCGGCACCACCCTGGACCTCCATCAGACCGCCCGGGAGATCGTGGACGTCCTCGTACCGCAGCTCGCGGACTCGGCCGACGTCCAGCTGCTCGAAGCGGCGATCGAACCGGACGAGGCGGCCGGCTCCACCCACGGAGTCCTGCGGCGGCTGGCCGTCAGATTCCCCGACCCGGACGCCCCCACCGCGAAACTCGCCGCGGGCCAGACCCTCCAGATCCCCGAGGGCAGCGTCTACGAGCAGGTCATCGCCGACGGGCGGGCCATGAACCTCTACGTGTCCGACATCCCGGAGCTGATCACGGACCCGCGCGCCGAACCGCTGCGCGCCTACCTCGCCACCCTCGGCGCCGCCCGCCTGGTCCCGCTGGTCGCCCGGGGCGCCGTGCTCGGAGCGGTCGTCGTGACCCGGGTCCGCGAGCGCGGGCCCTTCGACGAACAGGACTGCGTACTCGTCGACGAGCTGGTCGCCCGCGCCGCCCTCAACATCGACAACGCCCGGATGTACACCCGTCAGCGGCAGGCCGCCCTGACCCTCCAGCGCAGCCTCACCAACAGCGAGCTGCTCCAGGTCACCGGCCTCGAACTGACCGGGCGCTACCTGCCCGCCAGCGACCACGACGTCGGCGGCGACTGGTTCGACGTCATCCAGCTGCCCGGCGGGCGGACCGGCCTGGTCATCGGGGACGTCATGGGCCACGGGATCCACGCGGCGGCCGTGATGGGCCAGCTGCGCACGGCCGTACGGACCCTCGCGCGCCTCGACGTGCCCCCGGCCCGGATGCTCGGCTCGCTCGACGCCGTCGTGGCCGACCTGGGCGAGGACGAGATGGCCACCTGCGTCTACGCCGTCCACGACCCGGCGTCCGGGGGCTGTGTCATCGCCCGCGCCGGGCACCCGCCGCCCGCCGTCGTCGGCGCCGACGGGACCATCACCTTCCTCCACGGCCCTCCCGGCACCCCGCTGGGCACGGGCGGGCAGGACTTCCGCACCGAAGAGGTGCGGCTGCCCCCGGGAAGCCTGCTCGTGCTCTACACCGACGGCCTCATCGAGGCCCGGGACCGGGACCTCGACGAGGGCATGGACCAGCTGGCGCGGGCCCTGCGCGGGGCGCAGCAGCCCCTGGAGGAGCTCTGCGACGGGATCCTGCAGCGGCTGCTGCCGGACGCTCCCCAGGACGACGTGGCGGTGCTGCTGGCCCGCACGCGGCCGGTCTGAGAGCCGGCCCGGTCTGCGGCCCCCCGGCCGGGCCGCGTCACCAGGCCAGGTCCTCCAGCGAGTCCAGGTCCGCCGCGTCCAGGTCCAGCAGGTCCGGCGCCGACGGCTCCGATCCCCCGGTCAGCGGCAGCTCGGCCCAGATGACCTTGCCGCGGTCCGTGTAGCGGGTGCCCCACCGTTCGGCGTACTGGGCGACGAGGAACAGCCCGCGCCCGCCCTCGTCGGTGGTGGCCGCGTACCGCAGGTGCGGGGAGGTGCTGCTGCCGTCGGAGACCTCGCAGATGAGGCTGCGGTCGCACAGCAGCCGGACCCGGACCGGCGCGCTCCCGTACCGGATGGCATTGGTGACCAGCTCGCTGAGGATGAGCTCGGTGCTGAAGGAGATGTCGTCCAGCCCCCATGCGGAGAGCTGCGCCGAACCGGCGTTGCGCACCCGCGAGACGGCCGACGGCTCGCCGGGCACCTCCCACTCGGCGATCTTGCCGGGCTCCAGCCGCCGGGTGTCGGCGATCAGCAGGGCGATGTCGTCCGCCGGCGTCGGGAACAGCATCGCGGCGAGCACGTCCGCGCAGGCCTGCTCGGGGCTGCGGCCGGTCGCGGACAGCGTCTCGGCCAGCAGGCGCAGGCCGGAGTCGAAGTCCCGCTGGCGGTCCTCCACCAGACCGTCGGTGAACAGCACGAGCCGGCTCCCCTCGGGCAGCTGCAGCTCGACGGCCTCGAAGGGCATGCCGCCCACCCCGAGCGGGAGCCCGGCGGGCAGCGTCGGGAAGTCCACGTGGCCGTCGGCCCGCACCAGGGCGGGCCCGGGGTGTCCGGCGCTGGCCATCACACACCGCCCGGAGACCGGGTCGTAGACCGCGTACAGGCAGGTGGCGCCCGTGATCCCGGCCGATTCGCCCATCCCGTCCGGACCGCCCCCGTCGCCGCCGCCCGCGGACTCGTTCTGGTCGATCCGGCTGATCAACTCGTCCAGGTGCCCGAGCAGCTCGTCGGGCGGCAGGTCCAGGGTGGAGAAGTTGTGCACGGCGGTCCGCAGCCGGCCCATCGTGGCCGCCGCGTGCACCCCGTGCCCGACGACGTCGCCGACGACCAGCGCCACCCGGGCGCCCGGCAGCGGGATCACGTCGAACCAGTCCCCGCTCACCCCCGCCTTCGCGGGCAGGTAGCGGAAGGCGACGTCCACGGCGGTCTGCTCGGGCAGCACCCGGGGGAGCAGGCTGCGCTGCAGGGTCACGGCCGTCGCGTGCTCGCGCGTGAAGCGGCGGGCGTTGTCGATGGAGACGGCCGCGCGCGCCGCCAGCTCCATCGCGAAGGAACGGTCCTCCTCGTCGAAGGCCTCCGGGGTGTCGGCGGCCCGCCAGAAGTTGGCCATGCCCAGGACAACGCCCCGCGCCTGGAGGGGTACGGAGATCAGCGAGTGGAAGCCGTAGTCGAGGGCCAGCCGGGTCCCGTCGGCGTCCTGCGCCCGCCAGCCCATGGCGGCCTGCAGATCGGCGGCGAGCACCGCCTGCCCGGCGTCCAGGGCCGCGGCCATCGGCGCGGTCGGCACGACGAACCGGATGGTGTCGCCGACCGCCTGCAGCGGCTGGTCCGCGCGGACCCCGCTCATGGCCGCCCGCCGCATCTCCGTGTACATGCCGGCGACCAGCGAGGGCTCGTCACCGTGCAGCACCGGCTCCAGCAGTTCCACGGTGACGAAGTCCGCGAAACGGGGGACGGCGACCTCCGACAGCTCCTCGGCGGTCCGCACCACGTCCAGCGTGGTCCCGATCCGCCCGCCGGCGTCGTAGAGCAGCTGGAGCCGCTCGCGGGCCACCTCGGCCCGGCCGGAGAGCGCGGCGAGCTCGGTGGAGTCGCGCAGGGTAATGACGGTGCCGGAGGGCTGGCCTCCGTACGGCTTGGCGAGCCGCTGGTTGACCGCGAGCAGCCGGTCGCCCGCCAGGTGCACCTCGTCCGTCGCGACCCGGCCCGAAACGAGCAGCTCGGTGGTGCGCGGGTCGAGGCCGAGGTCGGCGACGTGCCGCTGCTCGGCGTCGGGCGGCAGGTCGAGCAGCCGTCTGGCCTCGTCGTTGGCGAGGACGAGGCGCCGGTCGGTCCCGATGATGAGGACTCCCTCGCGCACGGCGTGCAGCACGGCCTCGTGGTGCTCGTTCATCCGCGCCATCTCGGCGGCGCCCAGACCGTGGGTCTGGCGCCGCAGCCGTCGGCTGACCAGGAAGGCGCCGCCCGTGCCGAGCAGCAGGGCGGCCACCGTGGCGCCGACGAGGAGCGGGATCTGGTGCTCGACGGCGTCGGACACGTTCGCCACCTCGATGCCCGTGCCGACCAGGCCGATGACCGCGCCGTCCGCGTCCCGCACGGGCACGACGGCCCGCACCGCGTCGCTGGGCTCGCCCAGGAACGTTTCGGTGAAGGACTGCCCGGCGAGGGCGCGGGAGAGGTCGCCCGGGGCGCGCTTGCCGATCAGCTCGGGCCGCGAGTCGGTGTACCGGATCCCGTCGAGGTTCATCACGGCGATGAAGTCGATGCCGGAGCCGCGGCGTGCGGCGTCGGCCAGCGGCTGGAGCTCGGCGGTCGGGTTCGCCGCCTTCAGCGCCGCCGGGAGGCCGGGGGCGTGGGCGAAGGCCTCGGCCGCCGCGAGCGAGCGGTTGCGCGCGTCGCGCTCGGTGTCGTACCGGGACTGGACCACCAGCGCCACCGCGCCCGCGGTGGCGAGCAGCAGCACTATCACCGCCATGAGGGCGAAGACCTGACCGGCGACACTGTGCGCCCACCCGGACGGGCGCGCGAGCAGGCGCGGGCCCCACCCGGTCGGCTGGCGACCATTACGTCCGGTCATGAGCCCTTTCTAACACTGTCCAGGTGGTTTGGGGGCGGCTGCGCGGCGGCGGCGGCCGCCCGGTACGCGCGGGGGCTGAGGCCGACGTACGAGGTGAAGTGCTGGCGGAAGGTGACCTCGCTGGCGAAACCGGCGCGGCGGGCCACCTCCGGGACCGGGTGGTCGGTGCGTTCCAGCAGCTTGCGGGCCCCGTCCAGGCGGTGACTCAGCAGCCACCGGTGGGGAGTGGTGCCGGTGGCCGCGGCGAAGTGCCGGGCGAAGGAGCGCGGGGACATCCCCGCCCAGCGGGCCAGGGTGGCCACGTCGAGCGGTTCGTGCAGATGGCGCAGGGCGCGTTCCCGTACGGCCGCCAGGGTTTCGGCGGTCCGGTCGGCCGCGGGCGTGGGCCGGTCCAGGTACTGGGCGTGGTCCCCGGTGCGGAAGGGACCCGTCACCATCGAGCGGGCGATGGCGGCGGCGGCCTCGGCGCCGTGCGCCTCCCGGACGAGGTGCAGGCACAGGTCGATGCCCGAGGCCACCCCGGCGGAGGTCCACAGCCCGCCGTCCTCCACGTAGAGCGGGGCGTCCTCGACCAGTACCCCCGGATGGCGGGCGGCGAGCCGGGGAGCCAGCGACCAGTGGGTCACCGCCCGGCGGCCTTCCAGCAGCCCGGCCTCCGCGAGGACGAACGCCCCGGCGCACAGTGCGGCCACCGGGACGCCCCGGGCGTGCGCCTCCCGGAGGGCGGCGAGGGCCGGCTCCGGCGTCGGATCGTCCGGCGAGGCCAGCGCCGGTACGACGACCAGGTCGGCCGAGGTCAGCCAGTCGAGCCCGCGGTCGGGGGCCAGGGTCAGCCCGCCGGGCAGGGCGATCGGTCCGGGCTCCACGGCGCACCGGCGCAGCTCGAACGGCGGCACCCCGCCGCGGGTGCGGTCGGGGCCCCAGACCTCGGTGATCACGGCGAGGTCGAAGCTGCGGATGCCGGGCTGGACGAGGATCGCGACGCGGTGCACGAGGCCAGTGTGCCATCCTGCCAGGCTGGCAGGATCCCATCGATCCGGGGCGCCGGTGGCCCTGTCGGCCCTGCTCCAGGGCCACCAGCATGGAGCCATGACGAAGAACGCGATCGAGATCGCCCCCGACAGTGCCCTGCTGGTCATCGACGTGCAGCAGGGGTTCGACGACACGTCCTTCTGGGGGCCGCGCAACAACCCGGCCGCCGAGGACAACATCGCCGCCCTGATGGACGCCTGGCAGGCAGCCGGGCGGCCGGTGGTGCAGGTGCGGCACGCCTCGCTCAGCCCCGGCTCCGTACTCGCCGCCGACCGGCCGGGTTACGCCTTCAAGGAGTTCGTGGAGCAGCGCCGGTACGAGTCCCTGCTGATCACCAAGCACGTCAACTCGGCCTTCTACGGCACCCCGGACCTGGCCGCCTGGCTCACCGCCCGGGGCATCGGCCAGCTGGTGGTGGCCGGGATCCAGACCAACATGTGCGTCGAGACCACGGCCCGGATGGCCGGGAACCTGGGCTACGACGTCCTCGTCCCGCTCGATGCCACCCACACCTTCGACCTCGCCGGCCCGGCGGGCCTGAGCCTGACCGCCGACGAACTCGCCACCGCCACCGCGGTCAACCTCCAGGGCGGTGGCTTCGCCCGCGTGGTGACCACCGCTCAGCTGCTCTCGGCCGCGTAGTACCGCAGGCGGCCGTCCTCTCGCAGCAGCCGCATTCCGACGGCCTCCATGACCCGCTGCGAGGCCGTGTTCTCCAGGTCGGTGTCGCCCAGAACGGCGGTCGCACCGTGCTTCCGGGCGTGGTCGAGCAGCGCGCGCAGGGCCTCGGTGGCGTAGCCCCGGCCCCTGGCGGAGCGGATCAGCCCGTAGCCGACGGTCACCCGGCCCCGGGCGTCGGCCGGGCCGTGGAAACCGGCGCCGCCGATCGTGGTGCCGTCGTCCCGGCGCCGTATCTCGTACGCACCGAACGGCAGCGGGTCGCCGTGCGCGGCCAGCACGCGCAGGTACCGCTGCGCGCCCGCCCGGTCCCCGGCGTCCGGGTAGCCCGGACCCCAGTGGTCGTCCGGGCCCGGCGCGCCGTCGATCAGCCGCCGTGCCCCGTCCGCGTCCAGCGGCCGCAGCACGAGCCGCTCGGTGAGCAGGCTCCGGGAGGCCGGGGGGTCCGAGGTGTCCCAGGTGTCGTCCATGACCGCCATGCCTATCAGCCCGCGTCGCCGCCCCGCCGGCATTTTGAGGCCGTACACGGCAGAGGCCCGGTCCCCCCGCTCGGGGGGACCGGGCCTCACCGGAGCGTCAGAGGACGTCGGCGGCGATGTTCGCCGCGACCTGCTCCAGCAGTGGTCCCGCGTTCGGGATGGACTTGGCCGGATCGGGCTCCAGGTCCGTGAGCGGGTACGCCTTGCGGATACCGGCCGCCTCCAGGGCCTCCTGGCCCAGCAGCAGCCGCCCGCAGACCGCCACGACCGGCTTGCCGGCCGCCCGCGCCGCCGCCGCGACACCCGCCGGAGCCTTGCCGTGCAGGGTCTGCTCGTCCAGCGAGCCCTCACCGGTGATGACCAGCGTGGCCCGCTCCAGGGCCGGCGCGAAGCCCAGTACCTCCAGCATCAGCTCGATGCCGGGCCGGAAAGTCGCACCGAGCAGCAGCGCCCCGTAGCCGATGCCGCCGGCGCCACCGGCACCCGGGAGCACCGCGCACTCGGCGGCCTTCGCGCCGATCGACTTCTCCAGCACCACCGCGAAGTGGGCCAGCGCCGCGTCGAGCGTCGCCACGTCCTGCGGCGACGCGCCCTTCTGCGGTCCGTAGACGGCCGGCGCGCCCTTCGGGCCCGTCAGCGGGTTGTCCACGTCGCTCGCCAGGACGAACTCCACGTCCGCGAAGCGCGGGTCGATGCCGGACAGGTCGGCCGAGGCCAGCTCGGCCAGCGCGCCGCCGCCCGGACCGACCGGTTCGCCGTTCGCGTCCAGGAACACCGCGCCCAGCGCCGCCAGCATGCCCGCGCCGCCGTCGGTGGTGGCGCTGCCGCCCACGCCGAAGACGATCGAGCGCGCGCCCGCGTCCAGCGCGGCCTTCAGCAGCTCGCCGGAGCCGTACGTGGTGGCCGTCAGCGGCGCGAAGGTGCCCGCCGGCAGCAGCTGCAGCCCGGAGGCCTCCGCCATCTCGACCACGGCGGTGCCCTCGCGCAGCGCGAACGCCGCCGTGACCTGGTCGCCGAGGGGTCCGGTGACCCGTACCTCGCGACGTTCGAAACCGGCCGCCACCGCGGCCGCGACCGTGCCGTCGCCGCCGTCCGCGACCGGGAGGGTCTCGATCTCCACGCCCGGTACGGCCTTGCGAAGGCCCGCCGTCACCCGCTCCGCGACCTGAACGGCCGTGAGCGAGCCCTTGAATTTGTCCGCGGCGATGAGCACGCGCGCGGCCTCAGTTACTGCTCCGTCCGTCACCTTGCTATTCCCTTGCTATCGAACAGTGCAGTCGCGCCGCCATGAGCTTATCCGGAGGATCCTCCTATTCCCATGAGTGGCCTGGGTCACACCCGGCGCGTCATGCGCCTAAATACGGATATACGCCTGCATAGTGTGGCCGCATGAGCGCGGATTCACTGGAACAGTCACGTCCGGATACCCCAGGTGGCGGTTCCGGTGCCCCGGTGGACGGCATGGGGATCGGCCTCATGTTCCACGGGGTGGGGGAGCCCCTCACCCACTACCCGCTGCCGCCCCCGGCCTCCGGCGCCGCCCCGTCCTCGGGCGCGTCCGCCCTGGCGGCCCGAGCCCAAGGGTTGGGACCGCGGGGACGGGCCCGGCACCCCTCGGTAGGGTGGCGCGGTGACCACCACGGATGACTACGCCACGTACATCGCGACCCTGCCCCGGGTGCTGGCCGGGGCGGCCGCCCTCTACCGGGACGCCGAGGGGCGGGTCCTGCTCGTCGAGCCCAACTACCGTGAGGGCTGGGCCCTGCCCGGCGGCACCATCGAGTCGGACATCGGCGAGTCGCCCCGTACGGCCGCCCGCCGCGAGAGTGCCGAGGAGATCGGCATCGACGTACCGCTCGGCCGGCTGCTCGCCGTCGACTGGAGCCTCGGCGCGGGCCGCCCGCCGCTGGTCGCGTACCTCTACGACGGCGGGGTGCTGGACGACGCCCAACTCGCCTCCATCACCCTCCAGGAGGAGGAACTGCTCTCCTGGCGGCTGGTCGACCCCGCCGAACTCACCGCGTACCTCCCCGGATCGCTCGGCCCGCGCACCGAAGAGGCCTACCGGGTCCTGCTGTCGGGCGAGGGCACGGCGGAACTGGAGAACGGCCGCCGCCCGGCGTCCAGGTAACACCGGGCTTACTGCGAGCAGGACAGAATCAGCTGATGATCACGATGTACGCCTGGCCCAGCACAGCCGACGGGCCCGACGCCCTCCCCATGGTGCACTTCACGACCGACCAGCAGGCCGGCGGCGAGGTGACCCCCGAGGGAACGCCCGTCTGGCTGTTCGACACCGCGATACGCGAGGGCGGCTGGGCCCAGTTCACCGACTTCGAGGGCTGGTCCGTGCCCGCCGCGCAGTGGCAGGCCTTCTACCGCCGGGAGGACGACCTCCTCGCCGTCAGCGGCCCCGGCTCCTGCGAGGGCTGGTACCAGGGCAACCTCGGCGCCGACGCCGAGTGGGTGGCGGCCGCCACCGCCCAGCAGAGCGTGGTCCTGCTCGCCGCCCCCGTCCAGCACCCGTCGCTGTACGGCTACGCGGTGGATGCGGGCGCGGCCTTCGCCCTGCTCGTCCCGCTGGTCGTCGTCTAGACCTGGAGCTGGCGGGCCCCGGATTCGAAGTCGAGCAGCCGCACCTTGCGGTCGACCCCGCCGCCGTAACCCGTCATACCGCCCGAGGCGCCGATCACCCGGTGGCAGGGCACGATGATGCCGATCGGGTTCTTGCCGTTGGCCAGGCCCACGGCGCGCGAGGCGTTCGGCTTGCCGAGCTCGGACGCGAGCTGCCCGTACGACCAGGTCTCGCCGTAGGGGATCCGGACCAGCTGGTCCCACACGCTGCGCTGGAAGTCGGTGCCCTCCAGCCGGAGCGGGAGGTCGAAGACGGTGAGTTCCCCGGCGAAGTACGCGGCCAGCTGCCGTGCCACCTCGGGGAACGGCTCCTCGGAGTCGGCGACCCGCTCTCCGAAGAACTCCTCGGCGGGGCGGTGGCGCTGGCCGGTCATGTACAGGCCGCTGAGGACACCGTCCGTGGCGACCAGGGTGAGCGGACCGTAGGGGCTGTCGACGACGGCGTGCTGCTTGCTGCTCATGCTCGTGCTCCTCAGGCGGGCAGGTGGTTGATGGGGTGGGCGTCCGTGGCCCACAGGTACTGCACGGCGTACGCACGCCAGGGCCGCCAGCCGGCCGCCCGGGCGGTCAGCGCCGAGGGCGTGGACGGCAGCCCGAGCCCCTGCGCGGCCCGCCGTACGCCCAGGTCGGACGGCAGGAACGCGTCCGGGTCGCCGAGCGCCCGCATCGCGATGACCTCGGTGGTCCACGGGCCGAAGCCGGGCAGCGCCGACAGCTGGGCCCGCGCCGCCTCCCAGTCGCTGTCGATGCCGAGCGGCAGCGAGCCGTCGGCGAGCGCCGAGACCAGGGTGATGAAGGTGGTGCGCCGGCTGCGCGGCATGGCCAGGGACTCCGGGTCCAGCCCGGCGAGCGCCTGCGGGGAGGGGAAGAGGTGGGTCAGCCCGCCCAGCGGGTCCTCCACCGGCTCGCCGTACGCGGTGACCAGCCGGGCCGCGTGCGTGCGTGCCGCCGCGGTGGACACCTGCTGGCCGAGGACCGCCCGTACGGCGAACTCCGCCGCGTCGACCGTACGCGGCACCCGGCGCCCGGGGGCCTTGTCCACGAGCGGGGCGAGCAGCGGGTCGGAGCGCAGCTGCTCGTCCACCGCCTCCGGGTCGGCGTCGAGGTCGAGCATCCAGCGGCAGCGGCTGATGGCGATGGTCAGGTCGCGCAGGTCGGTCAGGGCGAGGCGGCAGCCGATGTGGTCGGGCTGCGGTGTCAGTGCGACGACCCCCGTGCCGTAGGGCAGGCGCAGGGTGCGGCGGTAGGCGCCGTCCCGCCACTCCTCGACGCCGGGGACGGCGGTCGCGGCGAGATGCCCGAAGAGGTTGTCCGGGTTGAGGGGGGCTCGGAACGGCAGCCGCAGGCTGATCGTTCCGGGGATGCGGGGCGGGGCGTTCTTGTGGCGGCTGGCCTTCACCGCCCGCTCCCGCAGCTCGCTCGGGGCGAGGGCGAAGACCTCGCGGACGGTGTCGTTGAAGGTGCGGATGGAGGAGAAACCGGCGGCGAAGGCCACGTCGCCCATGGGGAGTTCGGAGGTCTCGATGAGCAGCCGGGCGGTCTGGGCGCGCTGGGCCCTCGCCAGGGCGAGCGGACCGGCGCCGAGCTCGGCGTTGAGCTGGCGCTCGACCTGCCGGGTCGAGTACCCCAGGCGGGTGGCGAGCCCCGGCACCCCCTCCCGGTCCACGACCCCGTCCCGGATCAGCCGCATCGCGCGTGCGACGGCATCGGCCCGGGCGTTCCACTCGGGCGATCCGGGGCTCGTGTCGGGCCGGCACCGCTTGCAGGCCCGGAAGCCGGCCTGCTGGCAGGCGGCGGCGCTGGGCAGGAAGGTCATGTTCTCGACCTTGGGGGGCACGGCGGGGCAGCTGGGCCGGCAGTAGATCCGGGTGGTCAGCACGGCGGTGAAGAACCAGCCGTCGAAGCGGGCGTCCTTCGACTGCACGGCCCTTACGCAGCGCTCGGTGTCGGTGTGCATGGCTCCAGGATCCGGGGCGGGATCGACGGGGGCTGGCGGTTTTCCGACATCAAGCGTAGCCCTGGCCGTGGGCTCGGCAGGTGTGGCGGGGGTGGGGCGGGGAGTCTCCGGGGTGTCAAACGTGATTTGTGGCCCTCGTCCCGAGTCCTGTGGCATGCCGCTCAGGGGCCATAAATCATGCCTACCCCGGAGACTCCCCGCCCCGCCGCCGACCCCGGCCCCGACTTCCGCCGCCCCCCGAACACGCAGAAGGCCCCGGATGCCATCGGGCATCCGGGGCCTTCGTACGGCTCGGCTAGCGCAGCGTCGTGGCTCGGGCCTCGCGCCGGTTGTGCCGGAAGGTGTTGGCCCTCCGGGTCGTCGCGAACAGCGGGATGGTCGCGGCCAGAGCGATCTGCAGCGCGCAGCCGGTCTGGAGCAGCAGCTGACCGCCCGGGGCGTCGAACGCCCAGGCCGCCAGCAGCCCCATCGCCCCTACGATCCAGCTGAGCATCGCCACCGCGAGGACACCCCGCGGCTTCGGGTACTCGACCCGGCTCACCATCAGCCAGGCCACGCCGACGATCGCCAGCAGGGTGGGGATGAAGGGGAGCTCGAGCAGGACGATGGACACGACCGTCAGCGCGCCGAAGGGGCTCGGCATGCCCTGGAACATGCCGTCCTTCATCGTCACGCAGCTGAATCTCGCGAGTCTGAGCACCACGGCCAGCAGGACCACGATCGCGGCCAGCGCCGACATCTTCTGGTGCGCGTCGTCGGCGACCATGCCGTAGACGAGCACGAAGTACGCGGGAGCCAGTCCGAAGCTGATCAGGTCGGACAGGTTGTCCAGCTCGGCGCCCATCGGCGAGCTGCGCAGCTTGCGGGCCACGATGCCGTCGAAGAGGTCGAAGACCGCCGCGAGCAGCATCAGTATCACCGCGGTCGCCGCGCTGTGCCGGGCCATGCCCGACTCGCCGCTGCCGGTGAGGTGCGGGATGAGGATTCCGGTGGTGGTGAAGTACACCGCCATGAATCCGCACGTCGCGTTGCCGAGGGTGAGGGTGTCCGCTATCGACAGCCGCAGCGAGAGCGGCATGTCGTCCTCGGCGGACTCCTCCTCGGCACGCTCGGGAACCCAGCCAGTGGCAGGAGTCTCAGGGTCAGTCACGGTCAATTCGGGTCACCCCCGCGGTGGTGGCCTGACCGACCTCGACCGCGACCTCGACGCCCTCGGGGAGGTAGATGTCGACGCGGGAGCCGAAGCGGATCAGACCGATGCGCTCGCCCTGCTCGACCTTGGTGCCGGCGGGCAGGTACGGGACGATGCGGCGGGCCACGGCACCGGCGATCTGCACCATCTCGATGTCACCGAGCTCGGTGTCGAAGTGCCAGACAACGCGCTCGTTGTTCTCGCTCTCCTTGTTGAACGCCGGGACGAATCCGCCGGGGATGTGCTCCACGGACGTCACCGTGCCCGCGAGGGGCGCGCGGTTGACGTGGACGTTCAGCGGGCTCATGAAGATCGCGACCCGGGTGCGCCCGTCCTTCCACGGCATGATGCTCTGCACCACGCCGTCGGCGGGCGAGATGACACGGCCCTGGGCGATCTCACGCTCGGGGTCGCGGAAGAACCACAGCATGCCCGCCGCGAGCGCGGTGACGGGCACGGCCGCCGCGGCCCAGCGCCCGGACTTGCGAGCCCGGGTGAGGCTGAGCGCCGCGGTGGCGACGGTCGGCAGAAGCCACGGCGATGCTCCGCGCGCGAGGCGTACGCCAAGGAGGCTGTCGCGAGGTGCAGAGGTTTGGCTGTGGGGCATGGATGACCTTCGTAGCGGGTGATTGCCGCGCCGCAAACAGGGGGACGGGACGGCGGCTTTACTGGAATGCTATCGGTTGCGCGCAACAACTGGGCAAGCCAGAAGCCGAGTCGATGGCCGTCGGCCAGTCACTGCCAGTAACGCTTCTGCGACGGATCAGTGGATGATCCGCCGCAAAAGGTACTTTCAGCCCTGGAGTCGGTACTCCTCGAGCAGGCGTCGCCCGATGATCATTTTCTGGATCTCGGCGGTACCTTCACCGATCAGCAGCATCGGAGCCTCTCGGTAGAGGCGCTCGATCTCGTACTCCTTCGAGAATCCGTATCCACCGTGGATACGGAAGGCGTCCTCCACCACCTCCTTGCAGTACTCGGAGGCGAGGTACTTCGCCATCCCTGCTTCGAGGTCGTTTCGTTCCCCAGAGTCCTTTTTGCGCGCTGCATTCACCATCATGGCATGGGCGGCTTCGACCTTGGTAGCCATCTCGGCCAGCTTGAACTGGATGGCCTGGTGTTCCGCGATCGCCTTGCCGAAAGTGTGACGTTGCTGGGCATAGGAGACACCCAGCTCGAAAGCACGCTGAGCGACGCCGCAGCCACGGGCCGCCACGTTGACGCGGCCGACCTCGACCCCGTCCATCATTTGGTAAAACCCTCGGCCCGTCTGCCCGCCGAGTACCCGATTGGCCGGAATGCGCAGTCCGTCCATGATCAGTTCGGTCGTGTCGACGCCCTTGTAACCCATCTTGTCGATCTTGCCCGGGATGGTCAGGCCCGGACGGACCTCACCGAAGCCCGGCTCCTTCTCGACGAGGAAGGTCGTCATCGACTTGTGGGGCGCGGTGCCCTCGGGGTGTCCTTCGTCACTTCGCACCAGAACGGCCACGAGGGTGGAGCTTCCACCGTTCGTCAGCCACATCTTCTGGCCGTTCAGGACGTACTCGTCGCCGTCCTTCACCGCCTTGGACGTGATGGCCGACACGTCGGAGCCCAGGCCCGGCTCGGACATCGAGAACGCGCCGCGCACCTCGCCCAGCGCCATCCGCGGAAGGAAGTAGTCCTTCTGCTCCTGCGTACCGTGCTGCTTGAGCATGTACGCCACGATGAAGTGGGTGTTGATGATGCCCGAGACGGACATCCAGCCCCGCGCTATCTCCTCGACGCACAGGGCGTAGGTGAGGAGCGACTCACCCAGGCCGCCGTACTCCTCCGGGATCATCAGGCCGAAGAGGCCGAGTTCCTTGAGGCCGTCGACGATGTCCTGCGGGTACTCGTCGCGGTGCTCCAGCTCGGTGGCGACAGGGATGATCTCCTTGTCGACGAACTCCCGGACGGTCTTGAGGATCTCCCGCTGGACGTCCGTGAGCCCGGCGGTCTGGGCGAGTCGGGCCATGGCTACTTCCCCTGTTCCTTCAGCTGCGGGCGGCCGGGCTGCTCGCCGCCGCGCTCCTTGATGTACGTCTCGGTCGGGACCATCACCTTGCGCCGGAAGACGCAGACGAGGGTGCCGTCCTGCTTGTAGCCCTTGGTCTCGACGTAGACGATGCCGCGGTCGTTCTTCGACTTCGACGGGGTCTTGTCGAGGACCGTGGTCTCGCCGTAGATGGTGTCGCCGTGGAAGGTCGGCGCCACGTGCCGCAGGGACTCGATCTCCAGGTTGGCGATGGCCTTCCCGGAGACGTCCGGCACGGACATGCCCAGCAGCAGCGAGTAGATGTAGTTGCCAACGACCACGTTCTTGCCGAAGTCGGTCGTGTTCTCGGCGTAGTTGCTGTCCATGTGGAGGGGGTGGTGGTTCATGGTCAGCAGACAGAAGAGGTGGTCGTCGTACTCCGTGACCGTCTTCCCGGGCCAGTGCTTGTAGACCGCGCCGACCTCGAACTCTTCGTACGTGCGTCCGAACTGCATGGTGCTCAGGCCTCCGGGATCTCGAACTTGCTGGTGCGCTGCATGCCGGCGGCCCGGCCCTTGCCCGCGATGACCAGGGCCATCTTGCGGCTGGCCTCGTCGATCATCTCGTCGCCGAGCATCGCCGAGCCCTTCTTGCCGCCCGCCTCGGAGGTGCACCAGTCGTACGCGTCGAGGATCAGCTCGGCGTGGTCGTAGTCCTCCTGCGAGGGGGAGAAGACCTCGTTGGCCGCGTCGACCTGGCCCGGGTGCAGCACCCACTTGCCGTCGAAGCCCAGCGCCGCCGCCCGGCCGGCCACCTCGCGGTACGCGTCCACGTCGCGGATCTGGAGGAAGGGGCCGTCGATCGCCTGGAGGTTGTGCATGCGGGCCGCCATCAGGATCCGCATCAGGATGTAGTGGTAGGCGTCCGCGCCGTAGCCGGGCGGCTGCATGCCCACGACCAGCGACTTCATGTTGATGGAGGCCATGAAGTCGGCCGGGCCGAAGATGATGGTCTCCAGCCGGGGCGAGGCGGCGGCGATCTCGTCGACGTTCACCAGGCCCTTGGCGTTCTCGATCTGCGCCTCGATGCCGATCTTGCCGACCTCGAAGCCCATCGTCTTCTCGATCTGGGTCAGCAGGAGGTCGAGGGCCACGACCTGCTGGGCGTCCTGGACCTTCGGCAGCATGATGCAGTCGAGGTTCTGGCCGGCGCCCTCGACCACCGTGATGACATCGCGGTAGGTCCAGTGCGTGGTCCAGTCGTTGACCCGCACGACCCGGGTCTTGCCCGTCCAGTCACCGTTGTTCAGCGCGTCCACGATCGTGTGGCGGGCGCCTTCCTTGGCGAGCGGCGCGCAGGCGTCCTCCAGGTCCAGGAAGACCTGGTCGGCCGGCAGGCCCTGGGCCTTCTCCAGGAAGCGCGGGTTCGAACCCGGGACCGCGAGGCAGGAGCGACGCGGGCGAAGACGGTTCACCGGGTGGACGGGCGTGGTCATGCGGGGACCTCCGTGCTTGCAAGGTTTGCGGTGTCTAGAAGGGGGTCGAGCTTGTTGGCTTTGCGGATCTCGTCGACGATGCGGCCGATGATCTCCGTGATGCCGAAGTCCTTCGGCGTGAAGACGGCGGCGACACCGGCCGCCTTCAGTGTCACGGCATCCGCGTTCGGAATGATGCCTCCGACGATGACGGGAATGTCACCCGCCCCCGCCACGCGCAGGCGTTCGAGGACATCCGGGACGAGTGCGCTGTGGGATCCGGACAGGATGGACAGTCCCACGCAGTGCACGTCCTCGGCCAGCGCCGCGGAGGAGATCTCCTCGGGTGTCAGCCGGATGCCCTGGTAGACCACCTCGAAGCCGGCGTCGCGGGCCCGGACGGCTATCTGTTCGGCGCCGTTGGAGTGCCCGTCCAGACCGGGCTTGCCGACCAGCAGGCGCAGCCGGCCGGAGCCGAGCTCGTCGGCCGTACGGGCCACCTTCTCGCGGACCTCGTGCAGCGGCGTACCGGGCTCGGCCGTGACCGCGACCGGGGCCGAGGAGACCCCGGTCGGGGCGCGGAACTCGCCGAACACCTCGCGCAGTGCGCTCGACCACTCGCCGGTGGTGACACCCGCACGGGCGCACTCCAGGGTGGCTTCCATCAGGTTCTCGGTCCCCGCCGCGGCCTCCTTGAGGCGTTCCAGGGCCTGCTGGGTGGTGGGGAAGACGAAGGGATCGCCGTTCCCCTGCCGGTCCGAGGACTCATGACGTTCGGCCCGCCAGCGGACGATGCGCTCGACGGTGAGCGCCTCCACTGCCGGGTCGACCGTCATGATGGCGCCGTCCAGGTCGGACGTGAGCGGGTTCTCCTCGGTCTGCTGGAAGCAGTTGACACCGACGATCTTGTCCTCGCCGGCCTCGATCCTCGCGCGCCGCTCGGCGTGCGACGAGACCAGCTGGGACTTCAGGTACCCGGACTCGACGGCCGCCATGGCGCCGCCCATCTCCTGGATCCGGTCGATCTCGGCCAGGCAGTCGGCGACCAGGGAGTCGACTTTGGCCTCGATGACGTGGGATCCGGCGAAGATGTCCTCGTACTCCAGCAGGTCGCTCTCGTGTGCGAGGACCTGCTGGATGCGCAGCGACCACTGCTGGTCCCAGGGCCGGGGCAGACCCAGCGCCTCGTTCCAGGCGGGCAGCTGCACCGCGCGGGCGCGGGCGTCCTTGGAGAGGGTCACGGCCAGCATCTCCAGCACGATGCGCTGGACGTTGTTCTCCGGCTGTGCCTCGGTCAGGCCCAGGGAGTTGACCTGGACGCCGTACCGGAAGCGCCGCTGCTTGTCGTTCTCGATGCCGTAGCGCTCACGGGTGACCTTGTCCCAGATGCGGCCGAAGGCGCGCATCTTGCACATCTCCTCGATGAAGCGGACGCCCGCGTTCACGAAGAAGGAGATCCGGGCGACCACCTCGCCGAAGCGCTCCTCGGGCACCTGGCCCGAGTCGCGCACCGAGTCGAGGACGGCGATCGCGGTGGACATCGCGTACGAGATCTCCTGGACCGGAGTGGCTCCGGCCTCCTGCAGGTGGTAGCTGCAGATGTTGATCGGGTTCCACTTCGGGATGTGGTTGACCGTGTACGCGATCATGTCCGTCGTCAGGCGGAGGGACGGCCCCGGCGGGAAGACGTGCGTCCCGCGGGAGAGGTACTCCTTGACGATGTCGTTCTGGGTGGTGCCCTGGAGCTGGGAGATGTCCGCTCCCTGCTCCTCGGCGGCCACCTGGTAGAGCGCCAGCAGCCACATGGCGGTGGCGTTGATCGTCATCGAGGTGTTCATCTGCTCCAGGGGGATGTCCTGGAACAGCCGCCGCATGTCGCCCAGATGGGAGACCGGGACCCCGACCCGGCCCACCTCGCCGCGGGCGAGGATGTGGTCGGGGTCGTAGCCGGTCTGCGTCGGAAGGTCGAACGCGACCGACAGGCCGGTCTGGCCCTTGGCGAGGTTGCGGCGGTACAGCTCGTTGGACGCCTCGGCCGTGGAGTGGCCGGCATACGTCCGCATGAGCCACGGACGGTCCTTCTGGCGCTCTGTCATCTCAGGCTGTCCCTTTGGCCCTTAGATGTTGCGGAAGCGGTTGATGGCGTCGAGGTGCGTGGCGCGCAGCTCGTGGTCCCGGACGCCCAGGCCCTCCTCGGGGGCCAGCGCGAGGACGCCGACCTTGCCCTGGTGGAGGTTGCGGTGGACGTCGTAGGCGGCCTGGCCGGTCTCCTCCAGGGAGTAGACCTTCGACAGGGTGGGGTGGATCTTGCCCTTGGCCACCAGGCGGTTGGCCTCCCACGCCTCGCGGTAGTTCGCGAAGTGCGAGCCGACGATCCTCTTGAGGGACATCCACAGGTAGCGGTTGTCGTACTCGTGGTTGTAGCCCGAGGTCGAGGCGCAGGTGACGATCGTGCCGCCCTTGCGGGTGACGTAGACCGAGGCGCCGAAGGTCTCGCGGCCCGGGTGCTCGAAGACGATGTCCACGTCCTCGCCGCCGGTCAGCTCGCGGATGCGCTTGCCGAAGCGCTTCCACTCCTTCGGGTCCTGGGTGTGCTCGTCCTTCCAGAACTTGTAGCCCTCGGCGTTGCGGTCGATGACCGCCTCGGCGCCCATGGCCCGGCAGATGTCGGCCTTCTCCGGAGAGGAGACGACGCAGATCGGGTTGGCGCCGCCGGCCAGCGCGAACTGGGTGGCGTACGAGCCGAGTCCGCCGCTCGCGCCCCAGATCAGGACGTTGTCGCCCTGCTTCATGCCGGCGCCGTTGCGGGAGACCAGCTGGCGGTAGGCGGTGGAGTTGACCAGGCCGGGGGAGGCGGCCTCCTCCCAGCTCAGGTGGCCGGGCTTCGGCATCAGCTGGTTGGACTTGACGAGTGCGATCTCCGCCAGGCCGCCGAAGTTGGTCTCGAAGCCCCAGATGCGCTGCTCGGGGTCGAGCATCGTGTCGTTGTGGCCGTCGGAGGACTCCAGCTCGACCGAGAGGCAGTGCGCGACGACCTCGTCGCCCGGCTTCCAGGCGTTGACGCCGGGGCCGGTGCGCAGCACGACGCCCGCGAGGTCGGAGCCGATGATGTGGTACGGGAGGTCGTGGCGCTTGGTGAGCTCCGACAGGCGCCCGTAGCGCTCCAGGAAGCTGAAGGTGGACACCGGCTCGAAGATCGAGGTCCACACGGAGTTGTAGTTGACCGAGGAGGCCATGACGGCCACCAGGGCTTCGCCCGGGCCGAGCTCCGGCACCGGGACCTGGTCCAGGTGCAGGGACTTGCGCGGGTCCTTCTCGCGGGTGGTGAGCCCCTCGAACATCTCCGTCTCGTCCTTGTGCACGGTGATCGCGCGGTACGAGTCGGGGAGCGGCAGGGCTGCGAAGTCGGCGGCAGTCGCGGTCTGCGACTGGATCGCGTCCAGGATGTCCTTCACGGTAGAGCCTCCGGCTTAGCGCTGATGAGGGTGCGCTGAGGGATACGCGTTGCGTGCGTAGAGCGTGTGGGGTGGTGCTGCGAGGTGCCGTCGGTCCGGCTGGTGCGGTGGTGCTGGCGACGCCTGTGGTGGGGCGTGCGGTGCCTGGTGACGCAGGCATCCGGGGCGCGTTCCGTGCCGAGTGGGCGTGGGCCGCGGGGACATCCGGACAAGATTCAACGTATGGCACGCGGTGTCACTCAGCAAGGCACCGCGTGCCAAAACTTTCTCTCATTTGCCTATTGACCTGCGAGTTTGAGCGATGATCGATCAGAGTTACCGGCGAGTAGGGGCAAGCTGGACAAACGGAAGCGGCCGCCCCCGGAACGGGAGCGGCCGCTGTGACGCTTGTCGCTAAGTGTCGCTACTTGTTGCGCAGTGCCTCTTCGATGGTCCGCATGACCTCGTCCAGCGGGGCGTCCGTCCGGGCCACCGCCACGAGCACCTCGCCCTGCGTACGGACCTCCGCCGCCGGCGGGGCCGGCGCCGTGCTCAGGGTGCGGCCCGCGCCGATCCCCGTGCCGAAGGTCTTGCGCACGATCGCGAAGGCGTGGTCCAGCTGCGCCTCCACGTCCCCCTGGCCGCCCGCCCGCAGCCAGCGCCGCAGCACGTGGTTGTGGGCGGTCACCACCGCGGAGGCGGCCACCTCGGCCAGCAGCGGGTCGTCGTTGCCGTCGTGGTGGTCCTGCTCGTCGAAGTGGGCCAGCAGGTAGCGGGTGAACAGCCGCTCGTACCGGGCCACCGAGGCGATCTCCCGCTCCCGCAGCGCCGGCACCTCGCGCGTCAGCCGGTAGCGCTCCACCGACACCGCGGGCGAGGCGGCGTACATCTTCATGACTTCCTTGATGCCGCGGCAGACCGTGTCGAGCGGGTGCTCGTGTGCCGGGGCTACATCCAGGACGGCCTCGGCACGCGTCAGGGTGTCGTCGTGGTCCGGGAAGATCGCCTCTTCCTTGGACCGGAAGTGCCGGAAGAAGGTCCGGCGCGCCACCCCTGCGGTCGCGGCGATCTCGTCGACCGTCGTCGCCTCGTACCCCTTGGTCGCGAACAGCTCCATCGCGGCCGCCGCGAGCTCGCGGCGCATCTTGAGCCGCTGAGCGGCCGCCTTGGTGCCGGCCGTGCTCTCTTGGGCGTCGGGGGCCGTGGCGGTGCGGGGCGAGGTCTTGGCGGGCTGGGACATAGAGCGAACGTACTTCATTTGCGCGGAGGAGCGCGCCTGAGGGGGGTGGGACAGGGGTGGATGCGGGGGAGGGCAGGCACTGGGCACACAGTGCTCGCCGGGAGGGTTTGCCCGCCGTGAGGGTCCGGCGGGCCCGAGGAGCCCTCCCCACGCATCCGGCTCGTGGCCCGGCCGGGGGTTACCGGCGGGCGTACTCACGGAATCCGCGGCCGGTCTTCCGGCCCAGGCAGCCCGCCGCCACCAGGTGCTCCAGCAGTGCGGAAGGGGCCAGGCCCGGGTCGCGGAACTCCTTGTGGAGGACCTTCTCGATCGCCAGCGAGACGTCCAGGCCGACCACGTCCAGGAGCTCGAAGGGCCCCATCGGGTAGCCGCCGCCCAGCTTCATCGCCGCGTCGATCTCGTCGATGCCGGCGTAGTGCTGCTCGACCATCTTGATCGCGTTGTTGAGGTACGGGAAAAGCAGCGCGTTCACGATGAAGCCCGCCCGGTCCCCGCAGTCCACCGGGTGCTTGCGGACCTTGACGCAGATCTCGCGGACCGTGGCGTGCACGTCGTCGGCGGTCAGGACCGTGCGGACGACCTCGACCAGCTTCATCGCCGGGGCCGGGTTGAAGAAGTGCATGCCGATCACGTCCTGCGGGCGCGAGGTCACGCGGGCCACCGCGATCACCGGCAGCGAGGAGGTGGTCGTCGCCAGCACGGCACCCGGCTTGCAGACCTTGTCCAGGGTGGCGAACAGCTCCTGCTTGACCGCCAGGTCCTCGGCCACCGCCTCCACGGCCAGGTCCACCTCGGCGAAGGCGTCCAGCGAACCGGCCGCCGTGATCCGGTCGAGCGTCTGCGTCGCGGCCTCGTCCGTCAGCCGGCCCTTGGCCACCGCGCGGCCCAGGGACTTGCCGATCGCGGCCTTCGCCGCCTCCGCCTTCTCCTGGCTGCGGGCGGCCAGGACGACGTCGTAGCCGGCCTGGGCGAAGACCTGCGCGATGCCGCTCGCCATGGTGCCCGAGCCGGCCACGCCGACCGAGGAGACCGGGCGGCCCGAACCGACCAGGGACCCGTCCGGCGGGGACTGGAGGTCGCGGACGATCACCGAGCTGCCCGGAGCCTCGTACGTGTAGAAGCCGCGCCCGGACTTCTGCCCGGTCAGGCCGGCCTCGGCGAGCTGGCCCAGGATCGGGGCCGGCGCGTGCAGGCGGTCGCCCGAGGAGGCGTACATGGCCTCCAGGACGGTGCGGGCGGTGTCCACGCCGATCAGGTCGAGCAGCGCGAGCGGGCCCATGGGCAGGCCGCAGCCGAGCCGCATCGCCGCGTCGATGTCCTCGCGGGAGGCGTACTTCGCCTCGTACATGGCGGCGGCCTGGTTCAGGTAGCCGAACAGAAGGCCGTCGGCGACGAAACCGGGGCGGTCGCCGACCGGGACGGGCTCCTTGCCGAGCTCGCGGGCCAGCTCGGTGACCGCCTCGACGGCCGGCGGGGCGGTCAGGACGCAGGAGACGATCTCGACCAGCTTCATCGCCGGAGCCGGGTTGAAGAAGTGCAGGCCCAGCACGCGCTCGGGGCGCAGCGACTCGGCGGCCATGCGGGTCACCGACAGGGCGTTGGTGCCGGTGGCGAGGATCGTGTCGGGCCGCACGATCGCGTCGAGCTCCCGGAACACCTGCTGCTTGAGCTCGTACGACTCCGGCACGACCTCGATGACGAGATCCGCGTCGGCGGCGGCGCCCAGGTCGGAGTAGGTGCGGAAGCGGGCGAGCACGTCCGCCCGCTCCTGCTCGGTGAGGCGCTCCCTGCTGACGGAGCGCGCCGTGGCCGCCGCGAGGGCGGCCGAGGCCCGGCGGGCGGCGTTCTCGCTGATGTCGATGCCGATGACCTCGCGGCCGGCCCGGGCGAGGACCTCGGCGATGCCGGTGCCCATGGTGCCGAGGCCGACGACGGCGACGGTCTGGAGGGTGGGGTGACTGGACGGACGGTCCATCGAGGGACTCCAGTGGAAGAGGGTGACGACTGTGGGAGCGCGCGGCGCACGGCGCGCGCGGATGCCGTACGGGAAGAACCGTGCGGAAGAGCCCAGGGGAAGGTGCCCGAAGGGCGGAAGCGGCGGACCCTGTCCCGGGGTCACGCCGTGGGTGGTGCAAAGAGTCGTACAGAACCGACTGGCACGAGGCGGCTGCGTCACCAGGCCGTCCTCGTACGTGTTGATGTGACAGTAACCCGTCGGTAACTGGTCCGCCAGAGCGGGGAGATGTGACCTGTACCGCCCAAATGTACCGATCATCGATCATCGATCATCAATCACTGCGAACGGGCCGTGGCGGCGGCCCGGCCCGCCTAGGGTGGCCGGGTGAACGACGTGCTGGAGCGCCTGCGCACGGAAGCCGGACGGTCGCCGGAGTACGAGGCGCTGCTCGCGGCCGGCCCCGATGCCCTTGCGGCCTCCCTGACCTCCGCCGGGCTGCCCCTGTGGGCCCGCGAACTCGCCGCGTACCGGCTGGGGCTGGCGGGGGACCGCCGTGCCTTCGAGTCGCTGGTGCTGCTGCTCAACCACCGGGACCCGCCGCGCTGCGCGGCAGCCGCCGAGGCGCTGGCCGTCCTGGGCGACCCCCGCACCGCCCGCGCCGCCGCGGCCCTCGCCACCAACAGCCTGCGCACCGCCTACGCCCTGCAGCCCGTCCGGCTGCTCACCGCCCTGCGCGCGCCGGAGTCGGCCCCGGCCCTGATGACGACCCTGTCCCGGCTGCTCTCCCCGCACGACCCGTACTGGCGGATCGCCCTGGCCTGCGTCGAGGGCCTCGGCGCCCTCGCCGACCCCCGGGCCCGTGAACTCCTGACCCGCGCCCAGTCCCACCCCCGCCTCGCGGTGGCGGCGACGCAGGCGCTGCGGGGTCTCCCTCCCGGCTAGGCCGTCCCGGCCGGGACGACGGCGAACGCCTCCACCTCCAGCAGGAGTTCGGGGCGGACCAGGGCCGAGACCTGGACCGCCGAGGAGGCCGGGAGGCGGTCCGCGGGGATGACGGCGTCGCGGGCGGCCCGTACCGCCGGGAGGTCGGCCACGTCCGTGACGAAGTAGGTCAGCTTCACGACGTCGTCGAAGGTGGCCCCGGCCGCCGCCAGGCACCGGCGCAGGTTCTCGAACACCTGCCGGGCCTGGGCGGCGGCGTCGCCCTCGCCGACCACCTCGCCCTTCTCGTCGAACGCGCACTGACCGGAGACGGCGACGAACCGCCCCGTGCCCCAGACGACGTGGCTGTATCCGGTACCGGGACTGACGCCGTCCGGGGCGTGGACGCGGGTGAGGTGGTCGTGCTCAGGTGTGGTGGTCATGGGCACGATCGTGCCCTGTGAAGATCAGCCGCGGAAGCCCAGCAGTCCGTGCAGGGCGGCGCCGCCGGCCGAGGGCGGGACCGCGCGGGTCGCCGCGGCCGGCTTCGGCGCCTCCTGGGCGGGGCAGACGGCGTCCGAGGCCTTGCCCGTCCTCAGGTACACCGCGACCTTCTCGTCCAGGCACTTGTTGCCGCTGAGCGCGATGCCGTGGTTGCCGCCGCCCTCCTCGACGACCAGGGCCGAGCCCTTCAGCTTCTCCCGCATGCTGAGCGCGCCCCCGAACGGGGTCGCCGCGTCCTCCGTCGCCTGGAGCAGGAGGGCCGGCGGGAGGTCGGCGTTCGTCACGTCCGGGGCCTGGAGCGGCTCCGTCGGCCAGAAGGCGCACGGAGCGTTGTACCAGGCGTTGTTCCAGGTCATGAAGGGAGCCTTGGCGTGGGTGCGCCACATGTCCGCCCGCCACTGGTTCCAGTCCTTCGGCCAGGCCGAGTCCCGGCACTGCACCGCCGTGTAGACGCTGTACCCGTTGCCCGCGGAGGGCTCCACCGCGCCGAACCGCTCGTACGCCGCGACCAGCGGCTTCGGGTCGTTCTCCACCGCGTACGCCGCGAAGGCCGCGGCCAGGACCGGCCAGTAGCCGTTGTAGTAACCGCCCGGCATGAAGGTGTCCTCCAGCTCGGACGGGCCCACCTTGCCGCCCGCAGGCGTCGTGCGCAGCTCCTCGCGCACGGCGTACCAGCGCTCCTCGACCTCTTCCGGGTCGGTGCCGAGCCGGTACGTCGCGTCGTACTTCGCCACCCAGGCCAGGAACGCCTTGTGGCGGGCGTCGAACGCCTGGTCCTGGGCCAGGTTGTCCTCGTACCAGACCCCGCCCGGATCGACCACTGAGTCCAGGACGAGCCGGTGCACCCGGTCCGGGTGGAGCTTGGCGTACACCGCGCCCAGGTAGGTCCCGTACGAGTAGCCGAAGTAGCTGATGCGCTGTGCGCCGAGGGCCGTGCGCAGCAGCTCGATGTCACGGGCGGCGGAGACGGTGCCGACGTGCTGCAGCACGTCCGCGTGCTTGGCCTGGCAGGACTCGGCGAAGGACCGCACGCGGTCCAGGTTGGCCTGCTCGCCGGCCGCGTCGCGCGGTACGGAGTCGGGCCGGACGGGGGAGAAGTGGCCCGCTGCACAGTCGAGCGCGGGTTCGCTCTTGCCGACCCCGCGCGGGTCGAAGCCGATCACGTCGTACTGGGCGGCCACGTCCTTGGGGAGGGCGGAGGCGATGAAGCCGGCCAGGCCGCGGCCGCTGCCGCCCGGGCCGCCGGGGTTGACCAGCAGCGGTCCGGCGGAGGTGGCGGCGGTGTGCGGGACCCGGGTCAGGGCGAGGGTGATCTGGCGCCCGGCGGGCACGTCGTGGTCGAGGGGGACCTTGAGGGAAGCGCACTGGAGCGTCGGGTAGCGGGGGGTCGCGCAGTCGGTCCAGCGCAGCGGCGCCTGCTTGGGCGCGGGAGCGGCCGGGGCGGCCGTGACCGGGCCCGCGAGGGCGGCGGCGACGGTGGAGATCGACAGCAGGACAGCGGCGCGTTTCTTCAAGGGGTGCAGCATGGGGCCTCCCAGCCGAGGGTTCTGGGCGGAATCGTCCCGGAAACCGTGGCGGGAAGGCGGGATTGGGCTGCCTATTGGCCCGATGTGATGACCCTTCAGGGGGTCTGGGGCATCACAGCAGGGTGAGCTGCGTCGGCGCGGCGGGCTCCGGCCGCTCGGGGGCGGTGATCCTGCGGGCCGCTCCGCGACCGTTCGGGCCGATGCCGAATTCGGCCGCCAGCTCGTGGACTTGGCGGGTGATCTGCCGCTGGTACCAGGTGGGGGCGTACGAGCCGCCCGCGTACATCCGCTCGTACCGCTCGACGAGGTGCGGATGGTGCTCGCCCAGCCAGGCCGTGAACCACTCGCGCGCCCCGGGCCGCAGATGGAGTACCAGGGGTGTCACCGAGGTGGCGCCGGACTCGGCGATGGCGCGGACGGTGTCCCGCAGCTGCTCCGGGGCGTCGCCGAGGAAGGGGATGACGGGGGCCATCAGCACCCCGCACTCGATGCCGGCGTCGGTCAGGGTCCGTACGGCGCCCAGCCGGGCGGCGGGGGAGGGGGTGCCGGGCTCGACGGTCCGCCACAGCGCGGTGTCGGTGAAGCCGACGGAGACGGAGATGCCGACGTCGGTCACTTCGGCGGCCTGCTGGAGGAGGGGGAGGTCGCGCAGGATCAGCGTGCCCTTGGTGAGGATCGAGAAGGGGTTCGCGTGGTCGCGCAGCGCCTCGATGATCCCGGGCATCAGCCGGTAGCGGCCCTCTGCCCGCTGGTAGCAGTCGACGTTGGTGCCCATGGCGATGTGCGCGCCGGTCCAGCGGTGCGAGGCGAGCTCGCGGCGCAGCAGCTCGGGTGCGTTGGTCTTGACGACGATCTGGGAGTCGAAGCCGAGGCCGGTGTCGAGGTCGAGGTAGCTGTGCGTCTTGCGGGCGAAGCAGTACACACAGGCGTGGGAGCAGCCGCGGTAGGGGTTGACGGTCCATTCGAACGGCATGCGGGAGGCGCCGGGCACCCGGTTGACGATCGAGCGGGCCCGGACCTCGTGGAAGGTGATCCCGCGGAACTCCGGGGTGTCGAAGGTGCGGGTCACGACGGCGTCGGCCCCGAAGAGGGCACTGCTCCGCGCCGGCCCATCGGTCAGGTTGTCCCAGCGCATGGCGCCTCCCTCGGGTAGCTCTCACCCCGAGAATAGAACAAACGTTCCCATGATCGTGCGGGTCGGGAAAGGGCCCGTGCGGCGCCGACGGCGTGAGGTGTCGCCGTGGCCGCGGACGCGCTGGAGGTGAGTGACGCGGCTCCCGCGGTCAGGGCGGTGGCCAGTGGCCAGAGCCAGACGCCCGATGCGGATGCCGCGCATGAGGTGCTCCTTGTGATCGGCAGGTGACCGTACGAGTGGGTGCGGTGCGCGGGGATCTGGGATGCGCGTCCGGTCGCGGCGGGTCCGTCGGGAACCGGAGCGGCGGTGGTCGTGCGGACCGGATTTGGGCGCCCGCCCCGGAGGTGGTTGGCTTCGCGATGACGAGCGGACACAACTGCTGGAGGAACAGCTATGGCGCAGGTCGAGGCCACCACGGAGCGGATCATCGCAGCCGACGCGGAGACCGTGTTCGACGCGCTGGCGGACTACACCGGGACCCGGGGGAAGCTGCTGCCCGAGCACTTCAGCGAGTACGAGGTGCGCGAGGGCGGCGACGGCGAGGGCACGCTGGTGCACTGGAAGCTCCAGGCCACCAGCAAGCGCGTACGGGACTGCCTGCTGGAGGTCAGCGAGCCCACCGACGGCCAGCTGGTGGAGAAGGACCGCAACTCCTCCATGGTCACCACCTGGGTCGTCACCCCCGCCGGTGAGGGCAAGGCCAAGGCCGTCGTCACCACCGTGTGGAACGGCGCCGGCGGCATCGGCGGCTTCTTCGAGCGCACCTTCGCCCCCAAGGGCCTCGGGCGCATCTACGACACCGTGCTGGCCAACCTGGCCGCCCAAGTCGAGGCCTGAGCCCGGACGTTGCACGGCTCCGAGCGGCTCACCGGATCGGGTGGAATTCCCCGGCCGAGGTGAGCCGCCGGAAGCCGGGCGTGGCCCCGGGCCGGCGCAGGCCGAGGCGGCTAGGCTGGATCCCTGCGCGTGCCGCCCGCGACGCGCGCGACCGAGCGCGCGCCACCGCCCGCGCGCGACCGACCGCCCGGGGGCCCGATGAAGATCCTCATCTCCGCCGACATGGAAGGCGCCACCGGGGTCACCTGGCCGGCGGACGTGCTGCCCGGGACGCCGCAGTGGGAGCGCTGCCGGTCGATGTTCACCTCCGACGTCAACGCGGCCGTCCTCGGCTTCTACGACGGAGGCGCCGACCAGGTCCTCATCAACGAGGCCCACTGGACCATGCGCAACCTGCTGCTGGAGCGCCTCGACGCCCGCGCCGAGATGCTCACCGGCCGCCACAAGTCACTCTCCATGGTCGAGGGCGTCCAGCAGGGAGACGTCGACGGGATCGCCTTCGTCGGCTACCACATGGGCGCGGGCTCCGAAGGGGTCCTCGCCCACACCTACCTCGCCAACTCCATCACCGGCGTCTGGCTCAACGGGATCCGCGCGAGCGAGGGACTGCTCAACGCCCACGTCGTCGCCGAGTACGGAGTCCCGGTCATCCTGGTCACCGGAGACGACCTGACCTGCGTCGACGCCGCCGGCTACGCCCCGGACGCGGTGACCGTCGCGGTGAAGGACCACGTCTCGCGCTACGCCGCCGTGTGCCGGACCCCCGCCCGCACCGCCGCCGACATCCGCGCCGCGGCCAAGGAGGCCACGGGCCTCGCCGGCCGGCGCGTTCCCCTACCCGGCGGCGGTCCGTACACCGTGGAGTTGGAGTTCGACGCCGAGCACCTGACGATGGCCGCCACCGTGGTCCCGGGTGCGGAGCGGTGCGGGGAGCGCAGGATTTCGTACACCAGCGAGACGATGTACGAGGGGATCCGGACCTTCAAGGCGGTCACGACGGTCGTCTCGGCAGCCGTGGAGGAGCAGTATGGCTGACATGCCCGCAGTTACCACCCAGGTCCCGGCGCAGGTGCAGGACCGCGCCCCGGACGACGTCGTCGACGAGGCCGCCCTCGACGAAGTGGTCGAGTTCACCTCCGGCTTGATCCGCATCGACACCACCAACCGGGGCGGCGGCGACTGCCGTGAGCGCCCCGCCGCCGAGTACGCCGCCGAGCGGCTCGCCGCGGCCGGACTGGAGCCGGTCCTCCTGGAGCGCACTCCCGGCCGCACCAACGTCGTGGCCCGGATCGAGGGCACCGAGAGCGGCGCCGATGCACTCCTGGTCCACGGCCATCTCGACGTGGTCCCGGCCGAGGCCGCCGACTGGAGCGTGGACCCCTTCTCGGGGGAGGTCCAGGGCGGAGTGGTCTGGGGCCGCGGCGCGGTCGACATGAAGAACATGGACGCGATGGTGCTGGCCGTCGTACGGGCCTGGGCGCGGGCCGGGGTGAAGCCGCGCCGGGACATCGTGATCGCCTTCACCGCCGACGAGGAGGACAGCGCCGTCGACGGCTCCGGCTTCCTCGCCGACCACCATCCGCACCTCTTCGAGGGCTGTACGGAGGGCATCAGCGAGTCCGGCGCCTTCACCGTGCACCCCGGCCCCGGACAGCCCGCCCTCTACCCGATCGCGGCAGGTGAACGCGGCACCGCCTGGCTGAAACTGACGGCCCACGGCACCGCCGGGCACGGCTCCAAGCCGAACAGGGCCAACGCCGTGAGCCGCCTCGCCGCGGCCGTGGCCCGGATCGGCGAGTACGAGTGGCCGGTCCGCCTCACCGACACCGTCGTCGCCTGCATCACCGAACTCGCGTCCCTGCAGGGCCTGTCGGTCGACCCCCGAGCCCCCGGCTTCGACCTCGACCAGGTCCTCGGGCGGATCGGCCCGGCCGCCACCCTGCTGGAGGCGACCGTACGCAACAGCGCCAATCCGACGATGCTCAGCGCCGGTTACAAGCTCAACGTGATCCCCGGCCAGGCCACCGCCTACGTGGACGGCCGGATGGTGCCGGGCGGCGAGGCAGAGTTCATCGCCACCCTCGACGCGCTCACCGGCCCGGACGTCCGCTGGGAGTTCCACCACCGCGAGGTGCCGCTCGAAGCCCCGGTGGACGGGCGGACCTACGGGATCCTGCGCGAGTCCGTCGAGCGGTTCGACCCGGACGCGCACGTCGTGCCGTTCTGCATGGCGGGCGGCACCGACGCCAAGCAGTTCTCCCGTCTCGGCATCACCGGCTACGGCTTCTCCCCGCTGAAGCTGCCGCCCGGCTTCGACTACTGGTCCCTCTTCCACGGTGTGGACGAGCGGGTCCCCGTCGACGCCCTGCACTTCGGGGTCCGCGTCCTCGACCACGCGCTGCGGACGCTGTGAAGGGGACCCTGTGATGGAGGTCGTGCCGACCCGGCCCTACGGGAGCTGGCCCTCTCCCATCGACGCGGAGCTCGCCGCCTCGCTCGACGGCCGGCCCGAGTACGTGGGCACGGTCGGCCCCGAGGTGTGGTGGACCGAGCCCCGGCCGCAGGAGGGCGGCCGCCGTGCCCTGGTGCGCCGGCCCGCGGACGGCGGACCCACGGTCACGGCGCTGCCCGCGCCGTGGAACGTGCGCAGCCGGCTCACCGAGTACGGCGGCCGCCCCTGGGCCGGAACCGAACGGGCCGAGGACGGGCCGCTGCTCGTCTTCGTCCACTTCGCCGACCAGCGGCTCTACGCCTACGAGCCGGACGCGCCCGACGGCGGACCGCGGCCCCTCACCCCCCTGTCCGGTGTCGGCGGCGGGCTGCGCTGGGCCGACCCGGTGCTGCGCGGCGCCGAAGTCTGGTGCGTGCTGGAGGAGTTCACCGGCCCCGCCCCGACCGACGTGCGCCGGGTGCTGGCCGCCGTACCGCTGGACGGGTCGGCGGCGGAAGACCGGTCGGCGGTGCGGGAGCTGACGGACGACCGGTACCGGTTCAGCACCGGGCCGCGGCTGTCCCCCGACGGGCGCAGCGCGGCCTGGCTGGTGTGGGACCATCCGCGGATGCCCTGGGACGGCACCGAGCTGCGGCTCGCCGAGGTCACCGCGGACGGGACCCTGTCCGGGCCCCGGACCGTGCTCGGCGGACCCGACGAGGCCATCGCCCAGGTCGAGTGGACGGCCGACGGGTCCCTCCTCGCGGTGAGCGACCGAGGCGGCTGGTGGAACCCGTACCGCGTGGACCCGGGGACGGGCTGGGCGGTCAACCTGTGCCACCGTGAAGAGGAGTTCGGCGGCCCGCTGTGGAAGCCCGGGCTCTGCTGGCTCGCCCCGCTCCCCGACAGGCTCGTCGCCGTCCTGCACGGGCAGGGCTCCTCGGTGCTCGGCATCCTCGACCCCGAGAGCGGGGACCTGGTGGACGCGGCCGGCCCGTGGACGGCCTGGCAGCCGGCCCTCGCCGTCAGCGGCACCCGCGTCTACGGGGTCGCCGCGAGCCCGCGCAGCGCGTACGAGGTGGTGGAGCTGGACACGGCCACCGGGCACGCCCGGGTGATCGGCGCTCACGGGGTGGACCGGGTCGACCCGGCCTACTACCCGGAGCCGCAGAGCCGGACCTTCCTCGGGCCCGACGACCGGGAGATCCACGCGCACGTATACCCGCCGCACCACCCCGCGGTGCGCGCCCCGGCCGACGAACTGCCCCCGTACGTGGTGTGGGCGCACGGCGGACCCACCGACCACGTCCCGCCCGTACTCGACCTGCACATCGCCTACTTCACCTCGCGCGGCATCGGCGTGGTCGAGGTGAACTACGGCGGCTCCACCGGCTACGGCCGCGCCTACCGGGAGCGGCTGCGCGAGCAGTGGGGCGTCGTCGACGTCGAGGACTGCGCGGCGGTGGCGCGGGCGCTGGCCGCCGAGGGCACCGCCGACCCGGTCAGGCTCGCCATCCGCGGCGCCAGCGCGGGCGGCTGGACGGCGGCGGCCTCGCTGGCCGCGACCGACCTGTACGCCTGCGCGGCGATCATCTACCCGGTGCTGGACCTGCTCGGCTTCGCCGAGGAGACCCACGACCTGGAGTCCCGCTACATCGACACTCTGGCCGGACCGCCGCAGACCCTCGCCGTACGGTGCCGCGAGCGCTCGCCAGTGGCTCGCGCCGACCGGATCACGGCCCCGTTCGCCCTGCTCCAGGGGCTGGACGACCCGATCTGCCCGCCGGCCCAGGCGGAGCGGTTCCTCGCCGCCATGCAGGGGCGGCAGGTGCCGCACGCGTACGTGACCTTCGAGGGCGAGGGGCACGGTTTCCGGCGTGCGGACACGATGATCCGCGCGCTGGAGGCCGAACTTTCGCTGTACGCCCAGGTCTTCGGCATCGAGCGCACCGACGTTCCCCGGTTGGAACTGTGGCTCTGAGTCAGGCGGTGTGCAGCCAGACGCGGAGCGGGCCGAGCGGGGAGAAGCCGGCGCGTACGGCGGCGTCGAGGTCGTCGCCCGTCTCGTAGCCGACGACCGGCAGGTCCGGCCAGCGGGCGGTGACCGCGGTGAGGGCGCCCGTCCAGGCGGCGTCGGTGTCGGCGTCGTCGTGTGCGAAGAGGTTGGACAGGCCCACCACCGCGTCGCCGCCCCGGTTCGCGACGGCTCCCGCCACGATCCGGCCGTCCGCGCGGCCCGCCAGGAAGGCGACGTCCTCGCCCAGCAGGGCCGGGTGGAACAGCCCGGTGCACTCCTCGCCGTCCCAGGCGGCCTCCCAGGCCTCCAGTTCGTCGGCGGTGGTCACCTCGGACCACTCCAGCCGCGAGCCCGCGGCCGTCGGGGCCCCGGCCGGACGGTGGATCCACCGGGCCTCGAAGAGCACCTCGAAGCCGTGCGCGGCCAGGTCCAGGTCGGCGAAGCTGTCCTTCACCGAGCAGCCGGGGCCGTCGGTGTCGATCGCGTCGACCAGCCCGGCCGCCGAGGCGCCCGGGGCGAGGGACACGGCGTCGGGGTAGAGCGGCGGGGTCCGGCGCGCACTCGTCCAGACGCCCGGCGCGAACGTGCCGGCCGAGCCGTGGCCGCGCACGACGGCGTCGCACCATTCGGCGTTGTTGCGCGCCGCGGCGAGCAGGAGTTCTTCGGTGTCCCGGATCATGATCACCGGGGGATCCTGCCACACGGCCTAGCCTGGCGCGATGAGTATTTCCCCGTACCTCCGAGAAGGCGACCGGGTGGGCCTGCGGCCCTTCCGGCCCGCCGACGGGCCCGAGTTCACCGCGCGCGTGCGCGAGAGCCGCGAGCTGCACCGGCCGTGGCTGTTCCCGCCCGCCACCATCGAGGAGTACGGGCCCTACGCGGCCCGGCTGACCGACGGCGAAGGCCGCGCCGGGTTCCTCGTCTGCGAACGGGGGACCGGAGCCATCGCCGGGTTCGTCAACATCAACAACATCGTGCACGGTGCCTTCCGGTGCGGGGCCCTCGGTTACGGAGCCTTCGCGCACGCCGCCGGCCGCGGGCTGTTCCACGAGGCCCTGCGCCTCGTCCTCGCGCACGCCTTCGCCCCGGCCGGGCAGGGCCTCGGCCTGCACCGCCTGGAGGCCAACATCCAGCCCGGCAACACGGCCTCGATCGCGCTGGTCCGCGGCGCCGGATTCCGGCTGGAGGGGCTCTCCCCGGACTTCCTCCACGTCGACGGCGCCTGGCGCGACCACGAGAGGTGGGCCGTGACCGCCGGAATGCCGCTGCCGTAGGAGGCCTTCCGGTCCGGTACCGAGGCAGGATGGGTCCATGCGATCCCTCGTGCTCCTCGATGCCCCGTCCAACCTCGGCCTGCGTCCGCCCGCCCCCGGCACCGTACCCGGCGTCTACAAGCTGGCCGGGGCCCTGCGCGAACAGGGCCTGTTGGCCCGGCTCGGCGCACGCGAGGGCGGGGTGGTGGTCCCGCCGAGGTACGACCGCGGCGACTGGAAGGAGGGCGACGGGGTGTTCCACGCCGACGCCCTCGCCGCGTACACCCTCCTCCTCGCGGACCGGATCGAACGGCACCTGCGGGAAGGGGAGTTCCCCGTCGTGCTCGGCGGGGACTGCTCCATCCAGCTCGGGGCCTCGCTCGCGATGCGCAGGCTGGGCCGGTACGGACTGGCAGCGATCGACGGCTCCGCCGACTTCCGCCACCCCGGCAACGAGGCCGTGAACGGGCCGGTCGGTGCCGCGGGCGGGGAGGAGCTCGCCCTCGCCACCGGGCGCGGGCAGGCCGCCCTCGCCGACCTGGAGGGCCGGTCGCCGTACCTGCGGGACGAGGACGTGCGGCTCTTCGGGATCCGGAACGGGGACGCCGACCTCCCGGAGCTGCGCGCGGCCGGGATCCGTACCGCCACCGTCTGGGAGATCCGCGAGCGCGGCGCCGGGCCGGTGGCCCGGGCGGCGCTGGACGGGCTGCACCCGCCGGTGACCGACGGCTTCTGGGTGCACCTGGACGCCGACGTGCTGGACCCGACTGTCATGCCGGCCGTGGACAGCCCCGACCCCGGCGGCCTGCTCCCCGGTGAACTCGCCGAACTCCTCGGTGTGTTGGTGAGCTCCCCGCGCTGTGTCGGGATCAACGTCACGATCTACGACCCGGACCTGGACCCGGACGGCCGCGCGGGCGCGCTGCTGGCCGACCTGGTCGCGGGCGCCTTCGCGTAGGCCGTCGCGCAGAGCGCGCGCAATTCCACGCACGGCCCGCGCGCAGGACGTCGACGTCGAACGGGCCTTTGCGTAATCCTGACCGGTGGTGATCCGCGGAACCCCTGTGCACCGGCCGCCGTGGCGTGTTCCATTTCCTCATGGCCACCACCGTCCGCCGCGCCGTACTGACCCTTCCCGCAGCCCCGTTGGGCCCCGAGAACCCGCTGCCCGCCCTGCGCGCTCCCGACGGGGTGCACGTGCTGGACGAGCGCTCGCGCGACGGGCTGCCGCGCGACATGGCGCGGCAGATCGGGTACGAGCCGCTGCGTTCGCTGCTGCCCGTCCGGATCCGGGACGGCTACCGACGGGAGCGCCCGGAGCGGGAGTTCGAGTCGATCGTCATCGAGAACGAACACCTGCGGGTGACCGTCCTCCCGGGCCTGGGCGGGCGCGTCCACTCGCTCGTGCACCTGCCCACCGGGCGTGAACTGCTCTACTGCAACCCGGTGTTCCAGCCCGCCAACTTCGCCCTCAACGGGGCCTGGTTCTCCGGCGGCATCGAGTGGAACACCGGCGCCACCGGACACACCACGCTCTCTTGCGCCCCGCTGCACGCCGCTCTCGTCCCGGCCCCGGACGGCGGTGTCATGGTCAGGCTGTGGGAGTGGGAGCGGCTGCGCGACCTGCCCTTCCAGGTGGACCTGTGGCTGCCGGAGGACTCGGAGTTCCTCTACGTCGGCGTGCGCGTGCGCAATCCGCACGAGCGCCCCGCGCCCGTGTACTGGTGGTCCAACATCGCCGTCCCCGAGGACGCGGGCACCCGCGTCCTCGCCCCCGCCGACGCGGCCTGGAACTTCGGCTACGAGCGCTCGCTGCGCCGCGTCCCGCTCCCCGAGTGGGAGGGCGCGGACCGCACGTACCCGCTCCGCAGCGAGTATCCGGCCGACTTCTTCTACGAGGTCCAGGACGGGGCCCGGCCCTGGATCGCCTCCCTGGACGCCGACGGCCGGGGGCTCGTACAGACCTCCACCGGGCGGCTGTGCGGGCGCAAGCTGTTCGTGTGGGGCGCGGGCGGCGGCGGCCGCCGCTGGCAGGAGTGGCTGACCGAGCCCGGCACGGGCGGCTACGCGGAGATCCAGGCCGGGCTGGCCAGGACCCAGCTGGAGCACGTTCGGCTGGAGGGCGGGGCGGAGTTCAGCTGGCTGGAGGCGTACGGGCCGCTGGCCGCGGAGCCCGCGGCGGTCCACGGGGCCGACTGGGCGGCGGCCCGCGGCTCGGCGCAGCACGCACTGGACTCCGTACTGCCCCGGGAGCGGGTGGACGCGGCCTACGAGGCGTGGCGCGGCCGCGCCGACAGCGAGCCGGGGGAGCGGCTGGCGACGGGCTCGGGGTGGGGCGCGCTGGAGGTGCTGTGCGGCGGTTTCAAGCTGCCGGGCACCCCCTTCGGGGAGGACACGCTCGGCGAGGACCAGCAGCCGTGGCTGGAGCTGTGGCGCACGGGGGTCTTCCCGGCCCCGCGCCGGCTGGCTCCGCCGGGGCCGAGCCTGGTCGCCGCGCACTGGCGGGACATGCTGGAGACGGCCCCGGCGCAGCCGCTGACCGAGTACCACCTGGGCGTGGCCCAATGGCATGCCGGTGACGTGGCCCAGGCGGTACGGAGCTGGGAGCGCGGGCTGGCACTGGCCCCGTCGCGGTGGCCGCTGCTGCGCTGCCTGGCGGTGGCGGACGCGCTGGCCGGCGACCCGGCGAGGGCGGCCGACGGGTACGCGGAGGCCTTCGACGACCTCGCCGGGGAGAGCCGGGGCAGTGAGCCGTGGACGGCCGCGGAGTCCGCACTGGGACAGGAGGCGATGGCGGCCCTGCTGGCCGCGGGGCGCCTGCCCGGGGCCCGGCGGGTCTGGGACCGGCTGCGGCCCGCGCTGCGCGAGCACGGCCGCTTCCGGCTCCTCGCCGCCAGGCTGCTGGCGGCGGAGGGCCATGTGGCCGCGGCCCGGCGGGTCTTCGAGGACGGCTTCGAGATTCCGGACCTCCGGGAGGGCGAGGAGATCCTGGGCGAGGTCTGGTCGGCCCTCACCGACCGGCCGCTGCCCGCGCGCTACGACTTCCGGATGCGGCCGCCGGTGGGGTGACGCCCGAACGTCAGGCCCGGCAGAGGATCTCGCCGTTCAGGACCGAGAACCAGGCGTCCGGGGACGCGCCCCAGGCGTGCCAGGCCTCGGCGGCGGCGGCCAGGTCCGCGGCGGCGGCGTGGCCGCCGCGGACGGCGATGTCCGCGTACGAGGAGGCCGTCGTGCGGTCCGCCCACAGCGACGACCACCAGGTGATCTCCTCCGGGGCGGCGAAGCACCAGGCCGTCGCCGAGGACGCCACGTCCGAGAAGCCCGCCTCCCGCGCCCACGCCCGCAGGCGGCGGCCCGCGTCCGGTTCGCCGCCGTTGGCGCGGGCGACCCGGCGGTACAGGTCCAGCCACTCGTCCAGCCCCGGCGTGGCCGGGTACCAGGTCATCGCCGCGTAGTCGGCGTCCCGCGCGGCCACGATCCCGCCCGGCCGGCACACCCGCCGCATCTCGCGCAGCGCCCGTACCGGGTCGCCGACGTGCTGCAGCACCTGGTGGGCGTGGACCACGTCGAAGGAGTCGTCCGGGAAGTCCAGCGCGTGGACGTCCGCCGTGGCGAACTCCACCCCGCTCAACCCCCGCTCCGCAACGTGCGCCCGGGCCTGCGCGATCACGTCCGCCGACGCGTCGACGGCGGTCACCCGGCCGCCCGGCGCCACCAGCTCCGCCAGGTCGGCGGTGATCGTGCCCGGGCCGCAGCCCACGTCCAGCACCGACATCCCCGGCCGCAGTTCGCCGATCAGGTACGCGGCAGAGTTCCGGGCCGTGCGCCAGCGGTGCGAGCGCAGCACCGACTCGTGGTGGCCGTGCGTGTAGACGGCGGTCTCCTGGTGGGCGTTCATGGCCTGACCCCTCCTCGTCGAAGCGTTGTCCTCACCGTAGACGATCAGTTCGTGATGTGAGATATGCGTTTCTACATGTGGACACAACCCTTGCGCGGCAAGGGGATTGGGCCCGGCGGTGGCAGGGTGATGCGGGGGCGAGGAGAGTGGGGCCCGAGGGGGCGGACCTCGTGCCACGGGACGGTGAGAGCCATGCCGGAAACGCTGCTCGAACGGCACGCCGAGGCGCTTCGGCTCTTCGGCGAGCGTCTGCGCGCCATCGGGGACGACCAGTGGGGCGCGCCGACTCCGTGCACGGAGTGGAGCGTGCGGGATCTGGTCAACCACGTCACCGGGGAGCAGCTCTGGATCCCGCCGCTGGTCACCGAGGGCCGCACGGTCGAGGAGATGGGCGACATGTTCTCGGGTGACGTGCTGGGCGACGACCCGGTCGCAGCCTGGGACCGGGCGGCCTCCGCCGCGCACGACGCCTTCGCCGAGCCCGGGGCGCTCGACCGGACCGTCAAGCTCTCCTACGGACCCGCGCTCGGCTCCGCGTACTGCTCGGAGCTGACCGCCGACTGCGTCGTGCACACCTGGGACCTCGCCCGGGGCATCGGAGCCGACGACCGGCTGCCGGACGGCCTCGTCGAGTTCTCCATCAAGGAGGTCATGCCGTACGCGGACGGGCTCGCGGCGAGCGGGATGTACGCCGCTCCGCTGGAGGTTCCGGCGGGAGCGGACGCGCAGACCAGGCTGCTGGCGCTGCTGGGGAGGCAGGGCTGACCGGCTTCGGCCGGCGGCGGTCGCAGGGGGCATAGAGCGGGCATACAGCAGCAAATAATCGTATAAAGGTCAGGATCGGCGGAGCTGAGCGGGACGCGCGCGGAAGGCGGCAACGGTGGAGGGGATGCAGCGCACGACGGCGGAAGGCCGTGGTCCGGTGCGGTACGGGCCTCCAGCGCCCCAGCCGGGCCTGCCCGTGCTGCCCGAACTCCTCTCCGTCCTCGCCGCGGCCGCCGGGCGCTCCGCCCCCGAGCCCGCCGGTGGCGGGGACGCCGTCCGCGAGGCAGCCTGCCGGTACTGGGGGCGGCGCGGGCTGCCGACCGCCCCGGAGAACGTGGCCGCGGGCCCGGGGGCCCCGGCGCTGCTGCTCGCGCTGATCGGCGCCTACGGGGGCGACGTGATGCTGCCCCGGCCCTGTCCCGCCTGGTGGACCCCACAGGTCCGGCTGCTGGGACGGCGGGCCTACCACGTGCCGACGCCCGCCGAGTGCGGGGGCATCCCGGACCCCTACGCCCTGCTGGAGACCGTACGGCGGGTGCGCGCCGAGGGGGGCGACCCGCGCGTGCTCCTGCTGTCGGTCGCCGACGACCCGACCGCGACCGTGCCGCCGCCCGAGATCCTGCGCGAGGCGTGCGAGGCCGCCGAAACCGCCGGGCTCTTCGTCGTCAGCGACGAGAGCTGGCGCGACACCGTCCACCGGCCGCACGACACCCTGGTCCTGAGCCCCGCCGAGATGCTCCCGGACCAGGCGGCCGTCCTCGTCGACCTGTCCGGAGCGCTGCTGCCCGCCGGCTGGCCCGCGGCCGTGGTCCGGTTCCCCGGCACCAGCAGGGGCACCTGGCTGCGCGCTCGTACCCTCGACGTCCTCACCGCCACCGGCGCGCTGGTCGCCGGCCCCGTTGCCGGGGCCGCGGCGCACGCGCTCGACGAACCCGACGCGGTCGCCGGGCGGGCCCGCGCGGCCGCCGCCCTGCACGGAGCGGTCGCTGCCGCCGCGCACCGGGAGCTGCTGGCCGTCGGCGCGCTGGCCCGGCCCCCGCAGGCCGGCCGGCACCTCTACGCCGACCTGACCCCGCTGCGCGCCGGACTCGCCCGGCACGGGGTCGGCGACGCCATGGAGCTGGAGGACTGGCTCGGCGGGCGGCTCGGCGCGCCCACCCCCGGCGGGCAGCGGTTCGCGGACGAACCGGTCGCGCTGCGGGTGAGGCTGTCGACCGGGCCGCTGCTGGGCGCCACCCCGCAGGAGCGGCTGGCCGCGCTCACCGCCCGCGACCCGCTCGCTCTGCCGCACGTGCGCAGCTCCCTGGACCTGCTCGGATCAGTCCTGGGCGGCCTGGTCTGATGCCCGGCCCGGTGAACGGAGACTCCTGATGAGCGACAGGACGGACGTCCCGGCATCCACGGGCGCGGGCGCGGTGCGGCAGGACGCCGCCCGGCGGGCCGTCGCCCCGCCGCCGCTCCCCGGCACCCCGCGCCCGCTCGGCGAACACCGCCGCTGGCCCCGTTCTTTCGCCGACCGGCTCACCACCCCGCTCCCCGGTGTCCGCGCCTTCGCCCGGCTCGCCCGTGAGGGCGCCTTCCGGCCGGGCCCCGAAGGGCTGCGAGGCATCCCCGACCTGCCGTGCGAGCCGGCCCCGCTGCCCGCGGCGGAGCCCGGCACGGTCTGCGTCACCTGGGCCGGACACGCCAGCTGGGTGTTGCGGACCGGCGGGCTGACCGTGCTCACCGATCCCGTCTGGTCCCGGCGGATCCTCGGCACCCCCTCCCGTATGACACCCGTCGGGGTGCGCTGGGAGGACCTGCCGCCGGTGGACGCCGTGGTCATCAGCCACAACCACTACGACCACCTGGACGCGCCCACCCTCAAGCGGCTGCCGCGCGGCACCGCCCTCTTCGTCCCGGCGGGCCTGGCCGGCTGGTTCCGCCGCCGTGGCTTCAACCGAGTCACCGAGCTCGACTGGTGGGAGTCGGCCGAACTGGGCGGGGTGCGCTTCGAGTTCGTACCGGCCCACCACTGGTCGAAGCGCTCGCTGATCGACACCTGCCGGTCCCTGTGGGGCGGCTGGATCCTGACCGACACCCTGAGCCCGGCGCCGAAGGAGCTCTACTTCGCGGGCGACACCGGCTACGGCCACTGGTTCGCGGAGATCGGCCGCCGCCACCCCGGCATCGACCTCGCGCTCCTGCCCATCGGCGCCTACGCCCCGCGCTGGTGGCTGGGTGACGTCCACGCCGACCCGGAGGAGGCCGTGCGGGCCTGCCTCGACCTCGGCGCCCGGCGGATGGCCCCCATGCACTGGGCCACCTTCGTCCTATCCGCCGAGCCGGTCATGGAACCCCTGCACCGTGCCCGGGCCGCGTGGGCCCGCGCGGGCCTGCCCCGCGAACACCTCTGGGACCTTCCGATCGGAGCCTCCCGCACGCTCGGCCAGGCCGTGCCCCCGCCGTGACTAGTGGTGCCAGGCCCGGCCACCGGTGTTGTGGATGAACCGCTGGAGGACCTTCAGGGTGGTCAGGTACTCCTCGTCGGAGATGCCCGCGTGCCGCTCGTCCCACAACTCCCGCTGCAGGTCCGCGGCCCGGTCGAGGAACTCCCGGCCCTCAGCGGTCATCGCGAGGTTCCCCCCGGCGTCCTGCGTGACCCACCCCCGGGCGACGGTCGTGTCGATCTCCTCGGCCACCGCCTCCTCGCCCACGGCGAGGTAACCCTTCAGGGTCCGGGTCACCTCGTCCCGGTCCTTCGGCTACCCGGCGGCCGCGGCGACCTGGTTGAGGATCCACCACCGGGGCTGGGTGGTGCCCAGCCGCGCGAGCGCGTCCCGGGTCCGGCCCACGACCGCCTCGTAGGCAGCCCAGCTCCAGTAGCCGATGGGCTGCCGGACCAGTTCTGCGTCGTCGTGCGTGTACTTCATGGCGTGTCAGCTCCGTTCGCCGGCCGGGACCGTCCGTTGCTCAGGACCGTCCGATGGACACGACCCTAGGACCCGAACCGCACTTGAGGTCTAGCCCTCCTGCCGGGCCCGTCCACGGAGCCGGCGCCACCCCGGCGGCACCGCGCTGATCAGCAGGGTCAGGGCCACCGCGAGGGCCACGCCCTTCCACGGCTCCGAGAAGAGCGAGCCGCCCAGGATGCCGATCAGGCTGTACGCCGCCGCCCAGGCGAGGCAGGCCGGGGCGTCGCCGCGCGCGAAGCGGCGCAGGGGCAGCCGCGCCAGCAGGCAGGCCAGCATCACCGGGATCCGCCCCGCCGGAACCAGCCGGGACAGCACCAGGACCAGCACCCCGTGTTCGTCCAGGCCCGTCCGCGCCCGCTCCAACCGGTCGGGCGTGGCGCGTCCGCGCAGCGCCTCCAGCCAGCGCGAGCCGCCCCGTGAGCGCACGCCGCGCTGCCCGAGCCAGTACAGGGTGACGTCCCCGGTGAACGCCGCCAGTGCCGACACCGCGAACACCAGCAACACCCCGTACGGCAGCGAGTCGTGATGGAACGCCACCACCGCGGCCGAGCTCACCAGCGCCCCCGTCGGGATCACCGGAACCAGCGCGCCGAGCGCCACCAGTACGAACAACGCCGGGTAACCCACCGCCTGCTGGGTGGTCTCCGGCGGCACCTGTCCGGCCGCCGCCGTGATGTCGCGCCAGGTCACGGCAGCCGCACCCGCTCCCCGTGGGCCGGCACCCGTACGGTCACCTTCGGCGCGAGCCGCTCCGCGCGGCGCTCGAACTCCTCGCCCGGCGCGTGGAACTCGTGCGGACGCACGGCGTCCATCCCGATCGGCCAGTACGTCCCGTAGTGCACCGGGACCGCTGCCGCCGGGGCCAGCTCGGCCAGCGCCCGCGCCGCCCGCCCCGCGTCCAGGTGCCCCGGGCCCAGGTACGGGCCCCAGCCGCCCACGGGAAGCAGGGCCACGTCCACCGGGCCGACCTCCCGGGCCATCGTGTCGAACAGCCCGGTGTCCCCGGCGAAGTAGGTACGGGCCGCACCCTCGACCACGTACCCGAGGGCCGGCGCGAGGTGCGGCCCGAACGGCAGCCGCCGCCCGTCGTGCAGGGCGCTGACCGCCCGTACCCGTACGCCGCCCCGCACCGGGACCTCGTCCCCCGGCAGCACCTCCGTCACCGCCAGCCCGCGCAGTCCGGCGATCCGCGCCAGCCCCGGCACCGCCCGGCGCGCACCCCGCGGCACCAGCAGCCGGGTGCCGGGCGCCAGCCGCTGCAGCGAGGGCAGGTGCAGGTGGTCGGCGTGCAGGTGTGACACCAGCACCACGTCGGCCCGCGCCGCCTCGGGCGGGGGCTCGGGCCCGCGCCGCCGCCTCAGATGGGCGAGCCGCCGGGCGAACAGCGGATCCGTCAGCAGCCGGACCCCGGAGTCCTCGACCGTGCACGTGGCATGCCCCCACCAGGTGATCTCCACCGGCATCCGGCCCTCCCTCCCACGCCCGTCCCGTCCCCTCACCGAGCCTAGAGGCTGCCCCGTGGATCCGCCCGGAACCGGAACGCCGCAGCCCTCTCCTCCCCGGCCGCCGATCGGAGTAGGGTCGGGCGGCATGGAAGAGCTGCGCGTGGCCGCGATCGCCAGCCTGGCCCCGCTCGAAGAACTCGACGCCGACCCCTTCGCCGTGGACACCCGGAGCCAGCACGCCGTGTGCGCGCGCTGGGCCGCCGACCACGGGTACGTCGTGACCAGGCAACTGCTCGTCTACGGGCTGCGCGCCGACCACTGCGGACTCTGGTCCGACATCGACGCCGGGCAGGTCGACCTGTTCGTCGCCGCCAACCACCGCGTGCTGGCCCGCGCGCTGCGCTCCGTCGAGGAGTTCAGCGCCGAGTGCGAGCGGCGAGGGGTGCGCCTGGAGACCGCCGGACACCGAGAACCCCCGTACACCTCCGCGATGAAGGCCGAGGTGCACCGCCGCCTCTCCATGCCGACCGCCGGCTACGACGGCACCTGAGCGGCGCCTCCTCCGCCCCGTGCGCCGCCCCTGTGCGCCGTCCGTGTCACCCGGCCCGGTGAGCCGGGCTGTGCGAGCCTGGAAGGCGGGACGGGGCGCGCGGAAGGTGGGGCGTGGTGCGAGGACGGTGGCGGACCGCGGGTGGCGCCCTGGTGCGGGTGATCCTCGTCTGGGCGGTGTCCACGCTGACGATGCTCGTGCTGGCCGGGATCCTGCCGGACTTCCGGCTCCGGTCGGGCGACGACGACAGCATCACGCGGATCGGGCTGACCGCCGCCCTGGGCGCCGGGGCCTTCGGGCTGCTGAGCGCGCTCGTCTGGCCCGTGCTGGTACGGGCCCTGCTGCTGGTGCCCGCCCTGGTACTCGGCCTGCTCGTCTTCTTCCTGAACGGCTCGCTGCTGCTCATAGCCCTCAGCCTGATCCCCGCCGGGGGCGAGGTGGCCCCCGAGACCGCGGTGGTCGTGGCCGCCGTGATGTCCGCCGTGGCCTCGGCGACCTCGACGGCGCTCGCCGTGCGCGACGACGAGGCGTACCGGCGGCGGCTCTACCGCCTCGCCGACCGGCGCCGCCGCCGACAGCGGGGGACGGGCGCGCCCGGGGCCGACGGGACCGCGCCCGGGCTGGTCTTCCTCCAGCTCGACGGGGTCGGGTACGAGGTGCTGCGCCGGGCCGCGGGCAGCGGCCTGATGCCGACCGTCGCCGACTGGCTGGACGGCAGCCACCGCATCGCGTCCTGGCGCACCGACTGGTCGAGCCAGACCGGCGCCAGCCAGCTCGGCATCCTGCACGGCTCCAACTTCGACGTGCCCGCGTTCCGCTGGTACGAGAAGGACACCGGCGAGGTGATGGTCTGCAACCGGCCCACCAGCGCCGCCGAGCTCCAGCGGCGGGCGATGGTGCGGACCGCGGACGGCGGGCTGCTCACGCTCGACGGGGCCAGCCGGGGCAACCTGTTCAGCGGCGGCGCGGACCAACTGGCGCTCGTGCTCTCGGTCTCCGCCCGCCGCGGGCGGGCGAACCGCTCCCGAGCCGGGTACTTCGCCTACTTCTCCGATCCGGCCAACGCCGTCCGCACGGCCCTGTCCTTCGTCGCCGAGGCCGGCCGGGAGATCGGCCAGTCGCTGCGCGCGCGGATCCGCGGGGACCGGCCGCGCGTGGCGCGCGGCGGGCTGTACCCGCTGATCCGGGCCTTCGCGACCGTGGTCGAACGGGACGTGGTCGTCGCGGCGGTGATCGGCGACATGCTCGCCGGGCGGGCCGCGATCTACGCCGACCTGGTCGCCTACGACGAGGTCGCGCACCACTCCGGCCCGCACGGCCCGGACACCGACCGGGTGCTGCAGCGCCTGGACCGGAGCCTCGCGCTGCTGGCCCGGGTCGCCGAGCACGCGCCGCGCGCGTACCGGATCGTGCTGCTCTCCGATCACGGCCAGAGCCCGGGGGAGACCTTCCTCAGCCGGTACGGGCTGACGCTGGGGGACCTGGTCCGGGCGGGCTGCGGGCTGCCGGTCTCCCGCCGGGCGGGCGGCACCCGCAGCGGGGCCGAGGCGCGGGCGGCCGTCCTGGCGGCCCTGCACCGGCCGGTGGAGGAGGACGCGGAGGCCTCCCCGGGGCCGGGCCCCGACCCGGTGGTGCTGGCCTCGGGCAATCTCGGGCTGATCTCCTTCCCGGACGTCCCGGGCCGGGCCTCGCGCGAACGCGTCGAGCGCGCGTACCCCGCCCTGCTGCCCACCCTGGCGAACCACCCCGGCGTGGGCTTCCTGCTGGTGGACGGCGTGGTGCTGGGCCGGGGCGGGATGGTGGCGCGCCTCGACGTGCCGGGGGAGGCGGAGGAGCTGCTGGCTCCCTTCGGCCCCGCGGCGGCCGGGGCCGTGCGCCGGACCGACACCTTCCCGCACGTGGCCGACGTGATGGTGAACTCGGCGTACGACCCGCAGACGGGCGCGGTACACGCCTTCGAGGAGCAGATCGGCTCGCACGGCGGCCTGGGCGGGGAGCAGGGGCACCCGTTCCTGATGTGGCCGACGGAACTGTCGGATCCGGGCGGTGAGCTGGTGGGCGCCGAGGCGGTGCACGGCGTACTGCGCCGCTGGCTGCGGGAGGCGGACGGGCCGCAGCTGCCGGTGACCCCGCAGGTGGCCCCGCAGGTGGCTCCGCCCGCCGCTGTGCCGGTGGAGGATTCCCGGCCGGAGGGCGCCCCCGGCGGAATCTTTCCTTCCGCGGCTACGCGCACGCAGGACGAAACCCACTGATTTGGTACCGCATGTGCGGTGGTCAACCATGTGTTGACCTGCCCACCATGTGAGACACCCCGAGGCGCACCACCGTGACCAGCACCGCAGTACCGCCGGCCGAGGCCGCAACCGTCCCCGAGCCCCCCGCGCCCGGCCGGGAGGACACCGGGCGCTTCGGCCTCCCCGTCGCCACCTGCCTGGTCATGGGCAACATCATCGGCGGCGGGATCTTCCTCCTCCCCGCCTCGGTGGCCCCCTTCGGCACCATCAGCCTCGTCGCGTTCGCCGTGCTCACCCTCGGCGCGGTCGCCCTCGCCCTCGTCTTCGGCCGCCTCGCCCGGCGGCACCCGCAGACCGGCGGCCCGTACGTCTACGCCCGCGCCGCGTTCGGCGACTTCGCCGGATTCCTCGCCGCGTGGAGCTACTGGATCACCACCTGGGTCTCCAACGCGGCCCTCGCGGTGGCGGCCGTCGGCTACCTCTGCGTGCTCTTCCCGGCCGTCGGCGCGCACAAGTGGTCCATGTGCCTGGCCGCCCTCGCCGTGCAGTGGCTGCCGGCGCTCGCCAACCTGGCCGGCACCCGGTACGTCGGCGCCGTCCAACTCGTCTCCACCGTCCTGAAGTTCGCCCCGCTGCTGCTCGTCTCCGTGGGCGGCCTCCTCTTCTTCGATCCGGCCAACCTCGGCCCCTTCCGGGCCACCGACCAGAGCGCGGTCGGCGCCGTCTCCGCCTCCGCGGCGATCCTGCTCTTCAGCTACCTGGGCGTCGAATCCGCCGCCGTCAGCGCCGGCGAGGTCCGCGACCCGGCGCGCAACGTCGGCCGGGCCACCATCCTGGGCACCATCGGCGCGGCCACCGTCTACCTGCTGGGCACCCTCTCCGTCTTCGGCCTGGTCGCCCACGACAGCCTGGTCTCCTCCCAGGCCCCCTTCACCGACGCCGTCAACGCCATGTTCTCCGCAGACGGAGGGGCCGGCGGCACCTGGGGCGGCACCGTCGTCGCCTGCGCGGCGGTGATCTCGATGGCGGGCGCCCTCAACGGCTGGACCCTGCTCAGCGCGCAGACCCCGTACGCCGCCGCCAAGGACGGCCTCTTCCCGAAGGCCTTCGAGACGAAGAAGCGCGGTGTCCCGGTGGTCGGCGTGGTCGTCACGGCCGTCCTCGCCTCGGCGCTGACCGTCTACAACTACACGGCGGGCTCGAAGGGCGTCTTCGAGATCCTGGTCCTGGTCACCACCTTCACCGCGACCGTCCCGTACCTGCTCTCCACCGCCGCGCAGCTCTACTTCCTGCTCTCGGGCCGGTCCGAGAGCGTCCACCGGGGCCGCCTGGTCCGTGACGCCTCGCTCGCCTGCCTGGCCTTCGGCTTCTCGATGTGGCTGGTGGCGGGCTCCGGCTACGCCGCCGTCTACCAGGGCGTGATGTTCCTGTTCGCGGGCGTCCTCGTCTACGCGGTGATGTCCGCCCGGAGGCGACGGGTCACCGCTTCCCCCGCGGGGTAATTTGGAGGGAGAGGACAGCCAGGGGGGCTCTAAGGGGTCGCCATGTCCGCGATCAGCAACACCATCGACATCGACCGCAGCCCCGAGGACGTCTACTCGTACGTGACGGACCCCACGCACCTGCCGGAGTGGCAGGGCAGCGCCGTGTCCGCCGTACCGATGGGCGACCTCCCCGTCCATGTCGGCTCGCAGGTCCTCGTCACCCGGCAGATCGGCAAGCGCAGGATCCCGACGACCATGGAGTTCACGGAACTCGACCCGCCGCGGAGCTGGCACATCCACGGCGTCGACGGGCCGGTCCGGCCGGACGTACGGGGCCGTATCGAACCCCTCGACGGCGGGACGCGTTCACGCGTGACCCTGTCCGTCGACTTCGAGGGCCACGGCATGGGCAGGGCCCTGGTCCCCCTCGTGGTCAAGCCCATGCTCCGCAAGGAGATGCCCCGGGGCGAGGAGAAGCTGAAGCACCTGCTGGAGCACTCCGCGAGCTGACTCGCGGGTACCGGGGAAAACCGGGTGCTCCGGGGCGGGGGGGGGGGGGGGGCCGGGCGGCGCGCCCCCCCCCCCCCCCCCCCCCGCCCCCCCCCCCCCCCCCGCCGCCCCCGCCCCCCCCCCCCCCCCACCGCCCCCCCCCGCGCCCCCCCCCGCCCGGGCGCCCGCCCCCCCCCCCCGCCCCGGCGGGGGGGGGGGGGGGGGGGCCCCCCCCCCCCCCCCCCCCCCCCACGCCCCGATCATGAGGACCGCCACCCGTGCAGGCTGCCGTCACCGTCACTCCCGCCCAGATCCCCGAACTGCTCCTCGGCCTCGCCACCGTGCGGCCCGTGTTCCTCTGGGGGGCGCCCGGAATCGGCAAGTCCTCGCTCGTACGGAAGTTCGCCGACTCCCTCGGCCTGGAGTGCGTCAGCCTCCTCGGCACGCAGCTCGCCCCCGAGGACCTGATCGGCGTACCGCAGATCCAAGGCGGCCGCTCCGTCTTCTGCCCGCCCGAGGCCATCGCGCGCGACGAGCCGTACTGCCTCTTCCTCGACGAGCTCAACGCCGCGTCCCCGGACGTCCAGAAGGCCTTCTACTCGCTGATCCTGGACCGCCGGATCGGCTCCTACGAGCTCCCCGCGGGCTCCATCGTCATCGGCGCGGGCAACCGCGCCACGGACAACGCGCTGGCCCGGCCCATCGCCTCCGCCCTCGTCAACCGCCTCACCCACGTCCACCTCCAGGCGTCCGCACAGGACTGGCTGGTCTGGGCCGGCGAGAACGGCATCCACCCCTGGGTCACGGACTACCTCACCGACCGCCCCGACCACCTGTGGTCGCAGCCGCCCAAGACCGAGGAGGCGTTCTCCACCCCCCGCTCCTGGCACATGCTCTCCGACGCCCTGCACTCCTTCGGGACCGGCCTGGACGAGCAGACGCTGAAGGTCGTGGCGCACGGCACCCTCACCCCCGCGCACGCCGTCTCCTTCTGCGGCTACGCCAAGATCGTCCGCCACACCTTCGGCATCGAGGCGATCATGAAGGGCGACGCGGGCTGGCCGCGCCGCGTGGAGGACCGGGACCTGCTGTACTACCTGGCCGAGGCCTTCCGGGGCCGTCTGGTCAAAGAACTCCCCGCGCAGCGCGAACACGTCTCGCCCGCCGCCCGGCAGACCGCCTACCGCGCCAAATCGCTCCTGGTCCAGCTCGCCGAGATCTCCGTCGAGGTCGCCCAGACCGTCATCGCCGACGACGCCGACGGCCTGCCCGTGCTGCCCGCCTGGTTCCTGGTCGAGGCCGCCCGCGACATGCCCCGCCTGGTCGAGGCCCGCCGGTGAGCCGGACCTCGCGCGGCAAGGACGCCAAGCCCGATCCCGCCACCGAGGCCTTCGCCGAGGGCCTCGCCCTGGTCAAGCGGAACCCGGCCCTCGCCGCCGTCGACGCCGTCATCTGCCGCCAGGCCAAGTGCGCGGCGACCCCGGCCGGGGGACTGGCCGCGGTGGACTCCAACGGCACCGTCCACGTCCACCCGACCCGGCGCGCCGACCCCCGGGACTGGGCCTGGACCCTCGCCCACGCCCTGCTCCACCTCGGCTTCGGCCACGTCCCCGCGAGCAAGGACGAGGACCGCCCGCAGCCCGACCGCTTCGACCTCGCGGCCCGCTGCGCTGTGGTCAACCGTTTCCTGCTCACCGTCCCGGCGGGCCGGGCCCCCGACCACCTCCCCGCCGAATACCCCGGCGGGGACGAGGAACTGCTCGCCGCCCGCTGGCGCCGCGACGGCATCCCGGCCGCCTACGAGCAGTGCGGCACCGCCGGGGACCACCCCGACCAGGTCCTGGTCACCTGGCGCCGGTGGAACACCACCGCCCCCGACTGGGAGACCGCCTTCGCGCACGCCCTGACCCGCAGCGTCTCCGCCGCGATGGACGTGGCCGGCGGCCGCCGCGACCGGGTCACCGGCGAGAGGACCCCCCAGAGGCCCTGGGACCGGGCCCTGAACTGGTTCGTCTCCTCGTACCCGCTGCTCGGCGGCCTCGCCGCCGGCCTGAAGATCGTCGCCGATGCCGAGCTGGCCCGATCCCAGGGCATCGCCATCGCTGCGGTCAGCGCGAGCGCCGGCGAGATCTACGTCAATCCGCTGCGCACCTTCACCGACGGCGAATGGCGGTTCATCCTGGCCCACGAGATGCTCCACGCCGCCCTGCGCCACGGCGAGCGCCGCGGCGCCCGCGACCCGTACCTGCACAACGTGGCAGCCGACTACGTGGTCAACGGCTGGCTCGTGGAGATGGGCGTCGGCGAGATGCCCGCGGGACTGCTCCACGACCCCGAGCTCCGGGACCTGTCCGTGGAGGAGGTCTACGACCGGATCGCCACCGACCTGCGCCGGATGCGCCGCCTCGCGACCCTGCGCGGCAAAGGCCTCGGGGACATCCTGGGCGAGCCGCTGCCCCACCCGGGGAGCTGTCCGTACACGGACCTGGACGACTTCTACCGGCGCGGCCTCGTCCAGGGCTTCGACCTGCACGAGGCGGGGCAGCGGGGGCTGCTGCCCGCCGGACTGATCCAGGAGATCCGGGCGCTGGCCCATCCTCCCGTGCCCTGGGACGCAAAGCTGGCCCGCTGGTTCGACGAGTACGTGCCGCGACCCGTGCCCGTACGGACCTACGCGCGCCCGGCCCGCCGCCAGGCCTCCACCCCGGACATCCCGCGCGCGGGCCGGTACTTCCCGCCCGAGGAGGTGGCTCGCTGCACCTTCGGTGTGGTGCTCGACACCTCGGGGTCGATGAACGCCGCCCTGCTCGGCAAGGCACTGGGCGCGATCGCCTCGTACGCGGAAGCCCGCGACGTGCCGGCGGCACGCGTCGTGTTCTGCGACGCGGCGCCGTACGACGCGGGCTATCTGCCCCCCACCGAGATCGCCGGACGTGTCCGGGTACGCGGCCGGGGCGGGACCGTGCTGCAGCCGGGCATCGACCTGCTGCAGCGGGCGGAGGACTTCCCGCCCGGGGCCCCGGTGCTGGTGATCACGGACGGGTGGTGCGACACCCTGCGGATCCGGCGCGAGCACGCCTATCTGGTTCCGCAGGGTGCCTCCCTGCCGTTCACACCCAAGGGGCCCGTCTTCCGACTGGCCTGAGACCCGCGGGCCTAGTCGAGGTAGTCGCGCAGCACCTGCGAACGCGACGGGTGGCGCAGCTTCGACATGGTCTTGGACTCGATCTGGCGGATGCGCTCACGGGTGACCCCGTACACGCGGCCGATCTCGTCCAGCGTCTTGGGCTGGCCGTCGTTGAGGCCGTAGCGCATGGAGACCACGCCCGCCTCGCGCTCGGAGAGCGTGCCCAGGATGGACTGGAGCTGCTCCTGGAGGAAGGTGAAGGAGACCGCGTCGGCCGGCACGACCGCCTCGGAGTCCTCGATGAGGTCGCCGAACTCGCTGTCGCCCTCCTCACCCAGCGGGGTGTGCAGGGAGATCGGCTCGCGGCCGTACTTCTGGACCTCGATGACCTTCTCGGGGGTCATGTCGAGTTCCTTGCCCAGCTCCTCCGGGGTGGGCTCGCGGCCCAGGTCCTGGAGCATCTGGCGCTGCACGCGGGCGAGCTTGTTGATGATCTCGACCATGTGCACGGGGATGCGGATGGTGCGCGACTGGTCGGCCATGGCACGCGTGATCGCCTGCCGGATCCACCAGGTCGCATACGTGGAGAACTTGAAGCCCTTGGTGTAGTCGAACTTCTCCACGGCGCGGATCAGGCCGACGTTGCCCTCCTGGATCAGGTCCAGGAAGAGCATGCCGCGGCCGGTGTAGCGCTTGGCGAGGGAGACCACGAGGCGGAGGTTGGCCTCCAGCAGGTGGTTCTTCGCGCGGCGGCCGTCCTCGACCAGGATCTCCAGCTCGCGCTTGAAGGCGGGCTTGTGGTCCTCCTCCTCTTCGAGCTTGTACTCGGAGAAGAGGCCCGCCTCGATGCGCTTGGCGAGCTCGACCTCCTGCTCGGCGTTGAGGAGCGGCACCTTGCCGATGAGCTTGAGGTAGTCCTTGACGGGGTCGGCGGTGGCGCCGGCCACCATGACCGTCTGCGCCGGAGCGTCGTCCTCGTCGTCGTCGGACAGGACGAAGCCCTGGGTGCCGCCGGCCTTGGGGGCCTCTTCCTCGGCCTCGTCGACGAGGTCCTCGGCTGCCCAGTCCTCGCCCTCCACCGCGGGGGTCTCGCCCTCGTCGGCGTCCTTGGCGCTGGTCTTCTTCGCCGCCGTCTTCTTGGTGGCGGTCTTCTTCGCGGCGGTCGCGGTCTTCTTGACCGTCCGCTTCTTCGGCTCGGCGGCGGCCCCGGCCGTCGCCTCGTCCTCGGTGGCGGGCGCCGACGGAGCGGATATCGCCGCGGCGGTGGCCGTGGCCGCGCTGGCGGCCGTGCTGGTGGCGGAAGTCTTGCGCGCGCCGATGGGGCGCGGCGGGGTGGCCGCCTTCTTGGCCACCGTGCGGGCCGGGGCGGCGGCTGCCTTACGGGGCTTCTTGGCGGCAGCCTTGGTGGCGGGGGCCGCGCTGACGTGGAGGGCGACACCCTCCTCGTCCAGGACCTGGTTCAGGCTGCGCAGGACCCGCTTCCACTGGTCCACCGGGATGCGGCCGGCCTCGAAGGCCTGGCGCACGTCGTCACCGTTGATGTGACCCTGCTCGCGGCCGCGCTCTACGAGCGCGACGAGGGCCTCCGATTCGGCGATCTCCGGAGGGAACGTACGGGACGGGCTGAGCGACACAAGGAGCCTCTCGTTGCGAACAGATAAGGGGTGAGCGGGACATCATCGCGCGAACTCGGGAAACAGACCCGAGGGGGGTCTGTATTCCGGGGCCGCGCGAGGACGCCTGTCGGTTCATCGCATGCCCGAGTCGATTCGTTACGCGCTGAATTGAGTGACCTGCGCCACGCTGTGGCCGCGCAACCGATTCGGCGGGGATCCGTCCGCCCTCTCCGTCACCCCGTTCTGCGGGCTTCGATGAGGAAACGGGCGGTGTGCGCGACGAACGGGCCCTCGCGTTCGATCTGTTCGTGCAGCTCGCGCAACCGGTCCCGGTACTGCCCGACCGTGAAGCCGGGCACCATCCAGATCACCTTCCGTAGAAAGTAGATCACGGCTCCGATGTCGTGGAACTCCGTACGCAGTCTCTCGGAGCGCAGATCGACGACTTCGAGGCCGGCCTTGGTGGCGTCCGTCACGGCGTCGTCGGGGTGCCGGCCGCGCCGGACCTCCTGCGGCTGGGGCCCGAGGAAGTACTCGACCAGCTCGAAGACGCTCGCCGGACCGACCTGCTGGGACAGGTACGTGCCGCCGGGCCGCAGGACCCGCGCGATCTCGTCCCACCAGATCGTCACCGGGTGCCGGCTCGTGACCAGCTCGAAGGCCTCGTCGCCGAAGGGCAGCGGCGGCTCGTCCGTGTCGGCGACCACCACCGCGCCGAGCGGGTGCAGCAGCCGGGTCGCCTTCGCGATGTTGGGGGGCCAGGATTCGGTGGCCGCCATCAGCGGGGGCAGGGGGCCGGCTCCGGCGAGGAACTCCCCGCCGCCGGTCTGGATGTCGAGGGCGGACCGGACGCGGGCCAGGCGCTCCGCCAGCAGCCGCTGGTAGCCCCAGGAGGGGCGCTGCTCGGTGGCGCGGCCGTCGAGCCAGGAGAAGTCCCAGCCGTCCACGGAAACGGATTCGGCCTCGGCGACGAGATGGTCGAATGTACGCGTCATGTCTGGATCGTCCCAGGCCGGGGCCCGGTGATCCACCGAATATGTCGACTACAGTGGACGGCGGGCCGTGACTGGCGTTCGGGTGGATCACCACCGGGGAGCGGCCCGGCGTACGTCCGTATGCCGGCTGCCGCGCGCCTGGGCGAACCGCGATCCGCAGCGACGTTCAGGAGACCCCGTGACGACTGCCCAGACTGCCACTGCCTCTGCCCAGCTGATGGACGGCACGGCCCTCGCCCGCCGCATCTCGGAGCAGACCGCCGCCTACGCGGCGAAGATCACCGAGCGCACCGGTACCGCGCCCTGTCTCGCGACCGTGCTGGTCGGTGAGGACCCCGCCTCCGTCACCTACGTACGCATGAAGCAGAACCGTTGCGCCAAGGCCGGGATCACCTCCCGCCACGTGGAGCTGCCGGCCGAGACCACCACCGAGGAGCTGGTGGCCACCCTCACCGCGCTCTCCGAGGACCCCGAGATCAGCGGCATCCTGCTCCAGCACCCCGTCCCGCACCACATCGACGAGCGCGCCGCCTTCGAGGCCATCGCGCCCGGCAAGGACGTGGACGGCGTCACCATGCACTCCTTCGCCGCCATGGGCTTCGGGCTGCCGGGCTTCGTCTCCTGCACCCCCGGCGGCATCATGCGCCTCCTCGCCGCCTACGACGTGGACCTCACCGGGAAGCACGCCGTGGTCGTCGGCCGCAGCGCGATCCTGGGCAAGCCGGCCGGGATGCTGCTGCTGGAGCAGAACGCCACCGTCACCTACTGCCACTCCCGCACCCAGGACCTCCCCTCGATCGTGCGCCAGGCGGACGTGCTGGTCGCCGCCGTCGGCAAGGCCGAATTCATCCGGGGCGAGGACATCAAGCCGGGCGCCGTGGTCCTGGACGCCGGGTACAACGAGGGCAACGTCGGCGACGTCCACTTCGAGTCGGCCGCCGCCCGCGCCTCCCTGATCACCCCGGTACCGGGCGGGGTCGGCCCGATGACCATCGCCGTCCTGCTGGAGCAGACCGTCCAGGCCGCCGCCGCGCAGGCCGGGCTGGACCTCGCATCGCTCTGAGCCGCAGCCGCGCTGTCTGACGAACGCCCCGGGCCCTCGGGCCCGGGGCGCCGTGCTGCCGGGGCCAGGGGGTGTCTGACGGATCAGGGCCGGGCCCGGGTCGTCTCGGTGGCGGCCTCGCGAGCCGCGGCGACGATGGGGGAGGTGCGCAGCTCCCGGGCCAGGGCGCCCAGCGGGCTGCCGCCCAAGCGGTACGGGGCCGGGTGCTCGCCCTCCGTACCGGCGGCCCCGCGCCGGCAGGCCACGGCGAGCACGGCCGCGTCCGCGACCACGGCGGCCCGGGTCTCGCTCATGCCCTGCCCGCGCGCCGCCTCGTACGCCCGGCCGCGCACGGCGGGATCGAACCGGGAGGCGAGGGCCAGGATGGCGTCGTCGATGAAGGACTCACGGTGGATGAGGCGGATCCCGACCGGCGACCACCAGGCCAGCGGCACGGTCCGTACCCTCGCGGCTCCCCGCAGTGCCTTCCACAGCGGATACAACCGCCGGTACTGGGTGAAGTCCCGCCAGGCCGCCGACCCGCCGGCCAGCGGCACGATGAACCCCGCACCGATCAGCAGGGCCGCCCCGGAGACCAGCGTCAGCGCCACGTCCGCGGAGGCCACCCAGTCCCGGCCGGCCCAGCGGGCCGCCACCGAGGCCCACTTCGCGGCGAGGTAGGCCAGGTCCAGCAGCCCGCCGCACACGATCAGCGCCAGCCCGGTGCGCAGCGGGCGCAGCGAACGGTCCGCGCGCCACATCCACTTCCCGCACAGCACGGTCAGCGCCGAGGTCCCGACGGTGTGGGCCAGCAGGAAGCAGACGATCATCTCGCGGATCCACGGCGTCGTGGCGTAGTACGTGTCCAGGTCCCGGACCCGCTCCACCGGCGCGTCGCCGATCACGAACAGCACGACGATCGCCACGGTCACGGCGCCGAAGACGGCCACCGTCAGCCGGGTTGCCCGCCGCACGATCGCGGGCGGGCCGCCGCGCCACTGCAGGACCAGCACCACGCACGTCCCCGAGAAGACGGTGATCAGGCCGAACACCAGCGGCGCGGAGAAGTTGACCACGCCGGTGAGCCGGTTGACCGTGGAGATCGTCGACGGCGACGCCAGGAACGTGAGCGGGGCGCCCACGGCGAGCAGTGTGCACGCGGCCCGGTTCAGGGGCTGGTCCCAGTCCCGGCGCAGCGCCGGCAGCTTGATCAGCAGGGCCAGGAACATCACGGATCCCGGCAGGTAGAGCAGGAGTCCGCTGCTCACCGGGCCTGTCCGACGGGATCGGCCGGGCCGACGGGGTCCGCCGGGTCCGTGCCGACACGGTCTGCCGGTTCCGCCGGGGCGGCCCTGTCCGCCGGTTCCGCCGGGTCCGTGCCGACCGGGGCCGCAGGGCCGGCCGGGCCGAGCCCGGCGACGGCCCGCTCGGCCGCCGTGAGCGGCGGTGCGGTCAGGGCGCCCCGGTCCGAGGCGCGCAGCACGTGCCAGACCACCGACGGCTGGAGCCAGTGGGTGGGCGCGCTGCTCATGGTGAGCACCTTGAACAGGGCGGCGGTGAGTGCCTCGTCGGTGGTGGCGCCCGTCATGAGCCGGTTCACGTACGCGTTGAGCGCACCCGTTCCGGCCCGCGGCTTCATCCCGGTGGCCCCCGGGTACAGGATGTCCTGCGAGGTGGCGAGCTCCCAGGCGGTGCTCACCAGGGGGGCGATCGCGCGCTGCGCCTCGCGGCCGAAGCCGGGGTGGGCGAGCCCCTTGCGGCGGATCAGGGCGCGCAAGGCCAGCAGCCCCTGGGCGGCGACCGTCATGCCCTGCCCGTACAGCGGGTTGAAGGTGGCGACGGAGTCGCCGACGGCGATGAAGCCGTCGGGCAGTTCGGCCCTTTCGAAGTAGATCCTGCGGTTGGCGGTGCCCTGGGTGACGGCGACGTCCGTCAGGGGCTTCTTCCCTTCGAGGAGCTCGCCGACGATCGGGTCCCTGATGTCCTTGGCGAACGGGATGAACCGGTCCGGGTCGCCGGTCGGCTGGCCGCCGCGGGTCCCGGAGAGGGTGGCCTGCCACTGTCCGTTCTCGATGGGCACGATCGTGGCCGTCCGGCCGGGGACGGGCACCCGGGGGTCGGACTGCACGTTGACGATGGGGAAGCCCATCTCGTGGGCTCCGGCCGGGGCTTCGAAGATCCTCGTCGCGTAGACGAGGCCGGAGTCGACCTCGGCCTGCCGTATGCCGGTGACGCCCAGTGCCTGGAGCCAGGTCCGGGCGCGCGAGCCACGACCGCTCGCGTCGATCACGAGGTCGGCGGTCAGCAGCCGGCCCTCTTCCTCCGGAGTGTCGACCAGGACGCCGGTGACCCGGGCCGCCGTGCCCTCCAGGGCCCGGACCCGGCTCCGCTGGAGTGTGGAGATCCCCTTCAGCCCGGTCACCCGGGCACGGATCACCGAGTCGAGGAGGTCGCGGCTGCACGAGATGTTGAACTGCTTCTCCCCGACGCGCGGGATCCAGCCCTGGGCGGTCTTGGTGACCAGGTCGGTGGGCAGGCTGCGGCGGATGGCGCCCGCGGCCGTCCAGTCGTCGGTGATGCCGGGCAGGATCCGCTCGATGGCACGGGCGCCGCCCGACCACAGGAGGTGGGTGTGCCTGGCCTGTGGCAGTCCGCGCCGCGGCGCCGGGCCCTCGGGCAGCGGGTCCGCGTCGATGACGGTGACCGTCGTGTACTCGGCGAGGACGGCGGCCGCGAGCAGGCCGGACAGGCTGCCGCCGATGACGACGGCGTGGCGGGGCGGGGAAGACTGGGTCATCGTGTCGTGCTCTCTGTCGGGGCCGTGCCGAGGGCATCGGCGCGAGGGTGCGGGGCTGGCTGGGCGCGGGTCACCGGAGTGACGCGGGGCGCCCCCAGCCGAGCGAGGTCTGGATGCGCTCGATCGCCTCGGGGAACTGTTCTTCCCGGGGTGGTGGCAGGTACGGCTTGAGGAGCTTGCCGAGGTGCAGGCCGAAGATCTCGGCGCGGATCTCCGCCGGATCCTCGTGGTCGGCCCGGGCGGCGGCCTGGCGGATCACGGTGCTCAGCCCGGTTTCGGAGCGCAGCAGCCCGGCGAGATCGCCGTGGCGTCCGGTGAGCCGCGCGGCCACCGCCATGCCCGGCCCGTGGCTGTCGCAGGTGCCCTCGTCCACGTGCCACAGCTCGTGGCAGGCGATGACGAGCTGGTGCTCGGGGCGGGTCCGCTCCTCGATGACGAGCAGGTCGCGGTCGTCCATTTCCAGCCATAACCCGCTGGCCGTGTCGGGCGGGAAGGAGGCGAAGCGGAAGTCGACTTTCCGCCCGCCGCGGCGGCGGGCGTAGGCGGCGCACAGGGCCCCGATGATCCCGGTGGCCTCGGCCGGCGCCGAAAGGCGCGCGTCCGCGAGCAGCTCGCCGGCGAGCTCGCGCATCGCCCGTGTCGTCCTCATACGGCTCCCCCCTCGGCGGTGTGGCCCCCGGCGGCCGCGTCCCCGCTGTCGCGGCCGGCGCCCGTGGCCGGACGGCCGAGCTGCCCTTCCCGGGCGAGCAGGTCGTCCAGGTGGTCGGCGAGCGACTTCCAGCCCCGCGGGGAGAGCCGGCCGGCCCGCGTGACGATGCTCCGTACGTCGTGCGCCCGCATCACGGCCAGCATCGGGTTCTCCTGCTGTCGCTCCGCGCACTCCAGTTCGCGCTCGATCGCGGTGAGGGCGGTGGCGAGCGCCTCGGTGTCGTCGGCCAGCAGGAAGCCGCCCTCCACTCCGTAGAAGCGCTGGATGCCGGCGGCCGCGGCGAGGTTCGGCAGGCCCTCGCCCTGGGCGAGGCGGGTCAGCGACTGGCCCGACGCGTCGAAGGACCTGGCGATGGCGGAGAGGGAGTGGGGCTGCCCGTCCTCCCGGAGCCGGGTGCGGCGCAGGTGCTCGAACCGCTGGCGCACCTGCTCCTTCAGCGGGAGCCGGGGCGGCCTGCCGTCGAGGGTGAGCCGGATGGCCTCGGGGGTGATGCCGGTGAGGTAGGAGAGGTGCTCCAGGTCGCCCCGGCCGTCCGGGGTGAGGGCGAGGGCCCGCTCCACCGAGCTCTTGCTGTCGGCCAGCAGGAAGCCGGCGTGGACCCCGAAGAAGCGCTGCACACCGGCCGCGTGGCCGAGCCGGGGAAGTCCGGTGCCCGCGTTGAGGGGGCCCAGGGAGGCGCCGGGGGCGTCGAAGTCGTCGGCGATGGCGGCGAGCGGCCACTCCCGGCCGTGCTTGTCGCGGCGGGTGGCCCGCAGTCGCAGGAAGCGGCGGTGGACGCGCTGTTCGAGGGGTTCCTCGGCGGCCGTGCCCGCAACCACCGAGGGAATGCGGGCCGGTTCGACACCGGAGAGATGGCTCAGCCGCTGGGCGGCCAGTACGTACGCGGGGTCCTGCCCGCTCCGCTCCGACAGCTCCTCCACGCGCCGCCAGAGCGCGGCGAGATCGGGTCGGGGAGCGGCTCGCACCGGCTGATTCTCCGTAAGTCGACAAGACGTTCGAGGGGCTGGGCTCGGTGAAGCCTATCCGGCAGCCCCCTGCCGAACCAGGGGAAACCCAACGTTTCCTGCCGTACAGCTCAAAGAAGGTTGGGCATGACTTCCGAGGTAATCGACCCCCCGGAAGGGCGCGGGCACAGTGGGGTTCAGCGGGTTCCGGAGCCGCGCACTCGGCGCCGGAACCCGTGTCCCACCAGGCCGTTCGACCTCGATGGAGGCTGATTTCCCATGTCCGCGACCCTGCTCGGCAGCATCGCCCGGACCACCGTGCCGCAGACCGCACTGCGCCGCTTCCTCGCCCTCGACTCGGTGGTCACCACCGGCAACGGGCTCGCGTACGTCGCCTTCTCCGCCCCGCTGGGACGGTTGCTCGGGGTCGGCCAGGGCCTGCTGCTGGAACTGGGCGTCTTCCTGACCGTCTTCGGCGCCGGGGTCGGCTGGCTCGCCTCGCGCCGCCGGCCGCCGGTCTTCCCCGTGAAGTTCGTCGTCGAGGCGAACTACGCCTGGGCCGCCCTGAGCCTGGTGTCCCTGGCCGTCTGGTTCACGCCCACCACCGCCGGTCTGGTGTGGATCGCGATGCAGGCCGTCACGGTGGCTTCGTTCGCCGTGCTGCAGCAGCTGGCCCTGCGTTCAGTCGCCGAGGGAGCCGAGTGAGCGCAGGTACTTCACCGTCGCCGGGTCGGCCGGGAGCATGGTCTCGATGGCCAGCTCGGCGACGGTCACGTCCATCGGCGTGTTGAAGGTCGCGATGGACGACACGAAGGACAGCAGGTGGCCGTCGTGCTCGATGACCAGGGGAAGCGCGATGTACGGGACGGGCTCGTCCGGTTCGCTGTCGCCGGGGCGCGCGGCCACCGGGTAGCCGGACACCTCCTCGTACAGCGCACGGAGCGGCCCGGACCGGGCCAGCGCGATCTGGCGCTCCATCTGGGCCAGCAGGTGCCCGCGCCACTCCTTGAGGTTGTGGATCTTCGAGGCCAGGCCTTCGGGGTGCAAGGTGATCCGCATGGCGTTCAGCGGCGGGGTCAGCAGGTGCTCCGGCAATCCGTCCAGCAGCATCATGATGCCCCGGTTGACGGCGATGACGTTGTACGTGGCGTCCACGACCAGCGCGGGGTAGGGCTCGTATCCCGTGAGCAGCCGCGAAATGCCCTCGCGCAGCGTCTCCATCGAGGGGTCGTCCAGAGCGGTCTGCGCGTAGTGGGGTGCGTAACCCGCCGCCAGCAGCAGGGCGTTGCGCTCCCGCACCGGCACGTCGAGGCGGTCGGCGAGTCGCAGCACCATCTCCTCGCTCGGCCGGGCCCGCCCGTTCTCGATGAAGCTGATGTGCCGGGACGAGGAATCGGCGCGGCCCGCCAGCTCCAGCTGGCTGATGCCGCGCCGTCTCCGCCATGTACGGAGCAGGGCGCCGACCGTGGGCGTCGTGGTGGTCATGCGCACGACGGTAGTCGAGACGGGTCACCCCAGGTCGAAGACGTTCCGCAGTCCAAGACGGTAACGCCACAGGTCGTGGCGCTTGGCGGACGCGACCTCCGGCGCCCGGTACAGCGGCTGGATCACGCACCGGGCGGCCTTCGAACCGTCCCGGTCCAGCAGGGAGTTGACGGCGGCCCGAGCCGAGGCGTTCGCGCCCTCCATCGTGGCCAGGTCGATGTCGACCGCCACGTAGTCCCCGCTGAGGAAGAAGTTGGGGATGCGGGTGCCCGCGCTCGGCCGGTTGTGGAAGGTGCCGGTCGGGTGGATCAGCAGCTCGTCCTGGTTGGTGGGGTTCGGGGTGCCGAGCCCGTCCACGCCCGGGTCCAGGAACCAGGAGTGCAGCGCGGAGTCGCGCAGCAGGATCTTCCCGGTGTCGTTGAGGGAGGCCTTCAGCTGCGCCCACACCTCGCGCGCCACCTCCTCGCGGGTGCATTGCTTGGCCGTCTTCCCGTACAGGATCCCGGGTTTGTCCCACTCCGAGACGTCCACCGACAGGCAGTCGACGGCGGCGCCGTCGCCGTAGTCGGCGGGGAAGTCCCGGGACGGCCAGTGCTCGGCCTGCTGGATGGCCGTCAGCGACCAGGGCGAGTCGATGCAGTTGAGGTGGCCGTGGACCAGCGGGGCCCGCTCGGTGAGGTAGAACTGGATCCCGGTCATCCAGTCGGTCTCCAGCCTGTCGCAGCGCCCCAGCATCGGATCCGCTGCCCGCAGCGCCGGGCTCCAGGTGCGCCGGGCGTGCTCGACGGGCAGGGCGCAGACGTAGTGGTCGGCGGTGACGGTCTGCCGCGCGCCGGACGGGTCCGATGCGGCGACCCCGCTCACCCGGCCGTTCCCGTACTGCACCTCCCGCACGGTCCAGCCGATCCTGAACTCCACGCCGAGGGAGCGCAGATGCGCTTCCCATGGGTCGATCCACGCTTCGTTGGTGGGCAGGTTGAGGATCCGGTCCGGCGGGCCGTCCGCGCCGCGGCCGAGCAGGTTGAAGACGAAGGCCTCGCCGAGGGTGCCGACCGTTCGGGTGGAGGCTTCCTCGGCCTTGGTGGCCACGATGTTGCGGGTCACGCCGATGGCCAGGATCCGCTGGTACTCGTTCGACATCTGCGCCGCGCGCACGAAGTCCCACCAGGGGGTGTGCTCCCAGACCTCGTTGCGCCGTTCGTCGCAGCTGGTGAGGAAGACGAGTACGCGGTTTACGAAGTACGCGGTCTCGTGCGGCGGGAGCCGGACCAGCGACTGCAGGATCCCGCTGAGGGCGCGCCGGAGCTCGTCGGGCGTCAGCTCGGCGGGGGAGTGCTCCGGCCAGGGGATGGGCCCGCGCAGGTCCTCGCGGCCGCCCGCCCGGGCGAACATCATCTCGCGCGGGGCGACGAGGTTGTCCCACACTCCGTTCGCGTTCCCGGGAAAGGGGATGCGCCGCATGGTGTCGGGCAGGTTGTGGTAGATGCCGGGGATGAAGCGGAAGCCGTGCTCGGCGGGCAGTGGCCGGCGCGTGCCGCGGGCGCTGCCGGGTACGTCCATGCTGCGGGCCTTGCCGCCGAGCGCCCGGCGCTCGTACACCGTGACGGCGTAGCCGCGCTCGGCGAGTTCGTGGGCCGCGGTCAGCCCGGCCACCCCGCCTCCGAGGACGGCGACGCGTCTGCCGTCCGGCGGGGTCGCGGCGGCCGCTGCCGCCGCGGGGGCCGCCAGGGCCCCGGATATCGACAGGGCGCCGGCGGTGGCCGCCGCGCCCGCGCCCGCGATGAACGTACGCCTGGAACCGCCTGTGCTCGCCATGGCGATGCCGCCCTTCGTTCCCTTGTTACCGCTGGTAACGGTCGCGTCCGGCGCAGGAGCATATGGGGGGCCGGGCGGGTGCGGAAGGCGCGGAAAGTACCCGAGCGCACTATGGCGCGAAAGGTTCGCCCCGGCGCGCACTGTGGGAACCTTGACTCCACGTCACGGGGGAAATCCGCGCGGAAAAGGAGCCGGTGCATGCCGAGTGAGCCGCTGTCACAGAAGGAGATCGAGGACCGGTTGCGGGAACTCCCCGGCTGGGCCTTCGAGGACGACCGCATTTCCCGCACCTACCGGCTGGGCTCGCACTTCGCGGCCAGCGCCCTCGTCGCCCACATCGCCAGCGTCCAGGAGGAGTTGAACCACCACTCCGACCTGACCCTCGGCTACAACACCGTGCGCCTGTCGGTGAACAGCCACGACGCGGGCGGCGTGGTGACGGAGAACGACTTCGTACTCGCCGAACGCGTCGAATCCCTCGCCCCGGCGCACGGCGCGAACTGATGCCGATACCGCGCACCCTGCTCGACTACGACGCGGAGGCCGAGGCCTACGACTCCACCCGCGGCGGCACCCCGCGCGCCGGGGCCGCCGCCGCGGCGGTCCTCGGCCTGCTCCCGGCGCACGCCCGCACCCTCCTCGACCTCGGCTGCGGCACGGGCATCGTCACGACCCGGCTGACCCGCCCCGGCCTGCGCGTCCTGGGCGCGGACACCTCGCAGGGGATGGCCGCGATGGCGGCCCGCCGCGGCGTCCCCGCCGTCCTCGCCTCCGCCACCCGGCTGCCGGTGCGGCCCGGTTCGCTGGACGCGGTGAGCGCGGTGTGGCTGCTGCACCTGCTGAGGGAGCCGGGCGCGGTCGAAGCCGTCGTCGCCGAGGCGGGGCGGGTGCTGCGGCCCGGCGGGGTGTTCGTCACCACCGTCGACAAGGACGCCGCGCACGACGTCGGCAGCGACATCGACGCCGTGCTCGCTCCGCATCTGACGGACCGCCCCGCGGACTCCTCGGACCAGGTCGCGGCGTACGCGGCGGGCGCGGGCCTGCGGCCGGCCGCCGAGACCCGCTTCACCGGCCACGGCCAGGGCCGCACCCCGCGTGGCTGCGCCGCGGACCTGCTGGCGGGCCGGTACGCCTCACGGGTCAGCCCGCGCGGCATCACCCCGCAGGAACTGGCCTCCCGCCTGGAACTGCTGCCGGGCCCGGACGCCCCCCGCGCGGAACCGACGTACCGCGTCCGCAGCTTCGTGCGTGCCTGACGACTGAGGTCTTGACCTCAGGTCACGGGCAGTTCTCCTCGAACTTCACCGCGGTGAACGAGACGGGCTGACCCGTCAGCGGGGTACCGGCCGCAGGGCTCTGCGTGCACACCTTCCAGTTCGATTCCTGGAGCACCATGCGGCCCTGGGCGGCGTCCTTCACGGAGATGGAGGCGTTGGAGGGCAGAGCGCCGCGGACGACCTTGAGCGACTTCCCGGCGAAGTCCGGCATGCTGCCGCCGGCCTCCGGCGGAGCACTGGCGTCCTGGGCGGGGCAGCTCTCCTCCAGCTTCACGGCGCCGAAGTCGATGGTCGTGTCCGTGGAGGCGGCGGCTCCGCCCGCCGGTGTCTGCGAGCAGACCTTCCAGTTCCGGTCCATGGCCTGGAGGCGCCCGCGGCCCAGTGCGTCATGGGACTTCAGCGAACGGAACCCCGCGGCCTGGGCCTCGTCCTGTGCGGTCTGGAGCCCCTTGCCCACGAGGACGGGGAGGGGCGCCTTCTTGGCGCCGGAGCTGCCCGGAGCCGTGGAGGGTGCGGGAGTGCCCTTGCCGGATGCGGCGGGCCCGCCGGGGGAGGGTGGCGTGACCTCCTGGCATCCCGTGAGGGCGAGCGTGCCCGCGAAGGCCAGCAGGGTGATGCTCCGGTGTGTGCGCATCGGCCCATGTTCGCGGGGCTGCTGATGCCCCGTGTGGTTCGTGACGCATCTGTGACGCGCGAAAGCCCCGCATCCGGCGGGGCTTTCACGTCGTCGGCCGTCCGCGGCCGGTCAGACCGGCTCCAGGCGCCACCACTGGGCGGGGGAGTCGGTGTCCTCGCCCTGCCGGGTCCGCCCCTCGGTGTCGGTCTCCAGCAGCAGGCCGCTGATGCACGCGACCAGAGACACCACGCCGGGATCGTCGAGGTGCTCCTCGACGATCCACTCCTGCGCGCCGAAGGCGTTGGCCCGCCACACCTGCACCCTGGCGCCGCTGTCCGTCGAAGCGTTCGCGACGTCGAGGCGCCGGTCGTTGTCCTCGCTCACCACATGGAAGATCCCGCCGCCGCTGTGGACCGGCGAGATCCGCCACCGGCGGGCGGCCACCGGCGCGGGCGGCCCGTCGGGGCCGACCCGCACCCGGGAGGCGCCCTCCAGCTGCAGCACCAGCCCACTGTCGACGTTGCGGATCCGATAGACCCCGTCGGGGACGTTCACGCGTACGTTTCTCCCGGCTCTCGTAGCTCTCTCGGCTCTCTCCCGATCCCTCAGACGTCGAAGACGGCCGGGTCCGGACCGATCCGGCGGCCCGCCGGGCCCGAGCCCAGCGCGTCCAGCGCGGCGATGTCGGCGGCGTCCAGCTCGAATCCGAAGACGTCCGCGTTCTCCCGGATGCGCGCCGGGGTCGCGGACTTCGGGATCACGATGTTCCCGTGCTGCAGGTGCCAGCGCAGCACCACCTGCGCGGTGCTGCGACCGTGCTTGGCGGCGATCTCGGCCACCGCCGGGAGCGTCAGCAGCTCCTTGCCCTGGCCCAGCGGGGACCAAGCCTCCGTGGCGATCCCGCGCTCGGCGTGCAGCGCGCGCAGCTCGGCCTGCGGGAACAGCGGGTGCAGCTCGATCTGGTTCACCGCCGGGACCAGCGGGCTCGCCGCCGCGAGCCGCTCCAGGTCCGCCGGGCGGAAGTTCGACACGCCGACCGCCTTGGCCCGGCCGCTCGCGGCGATCTCCTCGAACGTCTTCCAGATGGAGACGAAGTCGTCGCGCATCGGGCGCGGCCAGTGGATCAGGTACAGGTCGACGTAGTCGAGACCCAGCTTGCCGAGCGAGTCGTCGAAGGCGCGCAGCACCTCGCCGCGGCCCCACTCGCGCGACGGACCGTTCCACAGCTTGGTGGTGACGAACAGTTCCTCGCGCGCCACCCCGGAGGCGGCGACCGCCTTGCCGGTGCCGGCCTCGTTGCCGTAGACGGCCGCCGTGTCGACGCTGCGGTAGCCCGCCTCCAGCGCGGCCCCGACGATCCGCTCCGCCTCCGCGTCCGGCACCTGCCAGACCCCGAATCCGAGCTGGGGCATGAGCGTGCCGTTGTTGAGCTTGACGGTGGGGATGGTGGGGACCTGGCTCACGTCTGGATCGTTCCCTCGGGTCGGCGGTAGCGCGTCGTACGAGGGGCCACAACCGGCCCCTCGTACGACGTATTCCCGCCTCCCGCGCATGATTCACGCCGCGCCCGGAGAGGTCCCGAGATAGGCCTCCCGTACGAGCGGGTTCGCCCGTACCTCGGCCGCCGTGCCCTCGGCGAGGACCGTCCCGAGGTCCAGTACGACCACCCGTGCGCACAGCTCCATCACGAAGCCCACGTCGTGCTCGACCAGCAGCACCGCGCAGCCCTCCTCCCGTGCCAGCCGCCGCACGACCGCCGCGAGCTGCTCGCGCTCGGGGGCCGACATGCCGGACGCCGGTTCGTCCAGCAGCAACACCCGCGGCGGATCGGCCACCGCACGCGCCAGTTCCACCATCCGGGCCTGCCCGACCGGCAGCCCGCCGGCGTACGAGGCCCCGAGCGTCCCGATCCCGCAGTCGGCCAGTACCCGCTCGCCCCGCTCCCGGCGGGCCCGCTCCCGGGCCCGCCGGGCCGGGAAGGCGACGAGATCGGCGGCGAAGCCGCCCCCGCCGCCCCGCCACTCCTGCGCCACCAGCACGTTGTCGGCCACGCTGAGCTGGCCGAACAGTTGCCGGCGCTGGAAGGTCCGGCGCATCCCGTGCCGCGCCCGCCAGACGGGGGAGCGGCGGGTGATGTCCACCCCGTCCAGCAGCATCCGCCCCCGGTCCGGCCGCCGGATCCCGGACAGGACGTCGAACAGCGTGGTCTTCCCGGCCCCGTTCGGCCCGATCAGCCCGCACACCTCGCCCGCCCGGGTCCCGAGATCCACCCCGGTCAGCGCCCTGACACCGCCGAACCGCACGCTGACGCCGCTCGCCCGGAGCACGTATCCGTCGCCGCTCATGTCGCCATCCCCAGATAGGCCTCGGTGAGCCGGTCCGCCTCCACCTCGGCCCGCGGGCCGCACCAGGAGACCCGGCCCTGGGAGAGGTAGGCGACGGTGTCCGCGATCCCGAGGACCTCGGCCGCCTTCTCCTCCACCAGCAGGAGCGCGGTCCCGGCGTCGCGGAGCTCGGCGAGCAGCGCGTACACCTCCTCCACCACGCGCGGGGCCAGCCCGAGCGAGGGCTCGTCGGCGATCAGCACCTGCGGGGGCCGCTGCAGCAGCGGCGCCAGGGCCAGCATCTGCTGCTCGCCGCCGGACAGGGCTCCGGCGGCCACCCCGCGCCGCTCGCCGAGCCGCGGGAACCGGTCGTAGACGGCGGCCCGGGCGTCGGCCTCCCCCAGGTACAGGGCCAGGTTCTCCTCGATGGTGAGCGACGGGAAGATCCCGCGCCCCTCGGGGGCGAGCAGCACCCCGGCCCGGGAGCGCCGCACGGCGCCGTCCCGCGTGGCGTCCCGCCCGTGCACGCGTACCTCGCCGTCGGTGACGGGCAGCAGCCCGGCGGCCACCCGGCAGGCGGTGCTCTTCCCGGCCCCGTTCGGGCCCAGTACCGCGAGGATTTCCCCCCGCCGCACGGCGAGATCGACCCCGTGGAGCACGAGCCCCCCGTCGTACCCGGCGGTCACGGAACACAGCTCCAGCGCGGGCACGGACGCGGGCCGCGTGGCCGGGGCGGGCCCTGCGGGGCTCGCCCCCACCCCGCCCTTTCGCCGCTTCCCGGGGCTCCGCCCCAGACCCCGCGCCTCAAACGCCGGCGAGGCTGATGAATGCCGCTGCGCGGCATTTCCAGCCCGCGCGGCGTTTGAGCGCACCGGGTGCGCAGCGTCGGGCGCGGGGCTGGGGGCGGAGCCCACAGTTTGGGGAGGGGGCGGGGTGGGGGAAAGCCCCGCAGGGTCCCCGGCCCGGGCCCGGCGCCGGGCGAGCCGCACCGGTACGGCCGCGCAGTACCCGTCCGGATCGTTGGCCAGGGCCAGCCCCGCAAGGCCGAACAGGATCACCGGCAGATGCGCCGACGACGTCACGTAGTCCGACAGCAGCCGCGGGGCGACCGCGAACACCAGCCCGGCCACCACCGCGTACTGCGGCCGCCGGACACCCGCCGCCACCACGACCGCCAGCCACACCAGCCCCGCCATCGCCGTGAAGTCCGTCGCCGTGATCCGGGTGTTGAACGACGCGTACATCACGCCGCCGAACCCGGCCAGCCCCGCCGACAGCGCGAACAGGACCAGCTTCGTGCGCAGTACGGACACGCCGGAGGCCATCGCGGCCGCCGGGGCCGACCGTACGGCCAGCATCGCCCGCCCCGACGGGGAGCTGCGCAGCGCGCTCAGCCCGGCGGCCACCACGGCGACCAGGACCACCAGGGCCACCCCCAGCGCCCGGTCGTCGGACAGGTCCACCGGCCCGAACACCGGCCGCGGGACCGGCCATCCCGAGTCCCCGTTGCGCAGCCACCGCAGCTGGAACAGCACCTGGTCGGCGAGGAACGCCAGCGCCAGCGTGGCCAGGGCCAGGGACCGCCCGCCGAGCCGCAGCGCCGGCAGCGCGACCAGCGCCCCCAGCAGGGCGGCGGCGCACGTACCCACTGCCAGTGCCGCCACGAACGGCCAGCCCCGGCTCATCAGCAGGCCGGCCACCAGCGCGGCCCCGGTCACGAACGTGCCCTGGGCCAGCGAGACCATCGCCCCCAGCCCGGTCACCACGGTGAAGGACATGAACACCAGCGCGACGGCCAGCCCCTGGGCCAGCAGCCCGCTCCAGAAAGGGGTGGTCACGGTGTAGAACGCCACGCACAACAGCCCGGCGCCGCCTGCCCACACCCCCCACCGCCGCCCCCAGGAGGCCCCGGCCAGATGGTCCACCGGAGGTTCGTCCACGGCCGCGACACCCGCCGTCCGCGCCCGCCGGGTCAGTACCAGCAGCCCCCCGAACAGGATCAGGAAGGGCACCGCCGTGCGGAACCCCGTGATGCCCTCGGCGAACGACGCGTACCCGGCCACGAGGTTCTGCAGTACGCCGAGCCCCAGCCCGCCCGCGAAGGCGAGCGGCACGGACGCGAACCGTCCGATGACCGCCGCCGTCGCCGAGACGAACAGGAACAGCGTGAAGTCGTGCGCGGACAGCCCCAGCAGCGGGGTCGCCAGCACCCCCGCCAGCCCGGCCAGCGCCGACGCGATCATCCAGGCCACCGACGACAGCCGGTCCGCGCTGATCCCGCGCAGCTCGGTCAGCGAGCGGTTGTCGACGGCCGCCCGCAGCCGCAGCCCCAGCCGGGTGTGCCGCATCAGTACCCACAGGGCCACCGCCACCACCGCCGTCGCCACCCAGGTGATCAGCTGGTCGGAGTCGATGCCGACGCCCTGCGCGAGCTGCCAGGACTTGGCCGGGCTCGGCCCGGCGCCCGGCAGCCCGAACTGGTTCTCGGCGGGTTTCACCGGCGCGCCCGCGTCCGCCAGCAGCTCCACGGCCCACAGCCCGGCGGCCGGCAGGGCCACGAGCAGCCCGATCGTCGCCACGATCTGCGCCGTCTCGCCGACCCGCGCGAGCCGCCGGAACATCAGCCGGTCCAGACCCCAGCCGAGGCCGGGCGCCAGTACGCACACCACCAGCAGCGCCGCGGGAACGGCCGGCCAGCCCAGGCCCGAGTGCAGCTCGTAGAAGGCGAGCGCGCACAGGTAGGCGGTGGCCCCGTGCGCGAAGTTGAACAGCCCGGACGCCGAGTACGACAGCACCAGCCCGGTGGCGAGCAGTGCGTACAGAGCGCCGGAGACCAGCCCGCTCAGCACGAAGACCAGCAGATCTCCCATCCCGTCCCCCGATCCCTAGGTGAAGGGGACGGGTTCGTAGCACTTGAACGGGACGGCGACCTCGTACGTGCCGCTCTTCAGCTGGACGAGCGCCCCGCAGCCGAAGCTGTCCTTCTGCCCCTTGGGCTCCGCCCGGTCGCCGACGAGCGTGCCGGTGTCGGAGAAGGTCTGGGCGGCCTGCTGGAAGGACTCGACCGTCATGTCCTTGCCCGCCTTCTGCGCGATGGACACGAACAGGTCGGCCGCCATGTACCCCGTCATCACGTGCATGCTGAGCGGTACTTCCTGGCCTCCCGACGCGGCCTTGATGTCGGCCTTGAACTGGGCCATCTTCGGGCTGTCCGACTCGAAGGGCTCGAACTGCAGCAGCACGTACACCCCGTCGAGCGCCTGCTTGGTGGCGTCCTTCGCGAGCAGCCCGGGGTCGTAGTCGGTGGGGTCGGAGAGCAGCCCCTTGTAGCCGCTGCGCTTGAGCGCCGTGAACAGCCCGATGTTGTTGGGGGTCTGCATGACGGAGACCACGGCGTCCGGCGCCTTGCCGCCGTTGCTCTCCAGGATCTCCTTCACGTACGCGGACCAGTCGCTCGGCACGGCGGTGGCGGGCACGGAGGCCTTGGCGTAGGACACCGTGAAACCGGCGCTGGTGAAGCCCTGCTGGAAGGTCCGGATGCCGAACTTCCCGGCGTCGCTGTCGTTCGCGATGACCGCGACGGACTTGCCCCGGGCGCCGCCGAGGACCGCGGCGATGCCCTCGGGCCAGGTCTGGTTGAGGGTGCCTCCGGGGGTGGGGACCAGGCAGCCGTTGAAGCCGTAGATGTACTTGGGCCCGCAGAAGGAGGGCAGCGTGCCCCAGCCGAAGGTGGGGACCTTCTCCTGCTCCAGGAAGTCGGAGCCCGAGAAGGTCACCGAGCTCATCGGGGCGACCGCGAAGACCTTGTCCTGCTGGACGAGTTTGCGGGCGGCCGCCATGTTCTTCGCGGGGTCCTGGCCGTCGTCCTCCGCGCCGAGGTAGTCGATCTTGCGGCCGCCCACGCCTCCCTCGGCGTTGGCTCTCAGGTACCGGGCCTTGGCGCCGAGGTCGGTGTCCTTCTTGCTGTAACCGCTCGCGCTGGTCATCGACACGATGCCGCCGACCTTGACCGAGTCGGCGGTCAGCCCGCGGCGGCTCCCGGGCGCGTCTTTCGCCCCGCCCTTGCCGCTGCCGTTCGTGGAGGCGGAGTTGCAGGCGGAGACGAGCGCGAGGGCCGCCGCCGCGACGGCCAGGGTGCGGATCGGTCGCAACATCTGGAGATCCCCTCCGGTCGGAATCCCCGCATTCTGTGCGTGACCTGACGGATCGTCAATATCAACGGCAAGAGTGAAATGACGAACCGTCAGATGGGGTGGGAAGGGGCGCGCTCACGACTGGTAGAGGGCCGCGACCTCCGTCGCGTACGCCTTCTCGATCGCCCGGCGCTTGAGTTTCAGGGAAGGAGTCAGCAGCCCCCGCTCCTCCGTGAACTGCTCGCCGAGCACCCGGAAGGTGCGGATCGCCTCCGCCTGCGAGACCAGGGTGTTGGCGGCCACCACCGCCCGGCGGACCTCCGCCGTCAGGTCCGCGTCGTGCACCAGCTCCGCGGCCGGCCGCTGCGCCAGGCCGCGCATCGACAGCCAGTGGGCGATCCCCTCAGTGTCCAGGGTGATCAGGGCCGCGATGTACGGCCGGTCGTTGCCCACCAGCACGCACTGCGACACCAGCGGATGCGAGCGGACCCGCTCCTCCAGCGCGGTCGGCTGGACGCTCTTGCCGTTGGAGGTCACCAGGATCTCCTTCTTGCGGCCGGTGATGGTGAGGTAGCCGTCCTCGTCCAGCCGCCCCAGGTCCCCGGTCGCCAGCCACCCGCCGCGCAGGACCGCGTCCGTGGCGGGCGGGTCGTTGAGGTACCCGGCGAAGACGTGACCGCCGTGCAGCCAGACCTCCCCGTCCTCCGCGATGTGCACCGTGCCGCCGGGGATGGGCGGGCCCACCGTGCCGTACTTCGTCGCCCCCGGCGGATTCGCGGTGGCCGCCGCGGACGACTCGGTCAGGCCGTACCCCTCGAAGATCGTGATCCCGGCGCCGTCGAAGAACAGCCCGAGGCGGCGCGACATCGCGGACCCGCCCGACATGGCGTGCCGCACCCGGCCGCCCATCGCCTCGCGGACCTTGCCGTACACGAGCTTCTCGAAGAGCTGGTGCTCCATCCGCAGCCCGGCCGAGGGGCCGGGGCCGGTGCCGAAGGCCTTCTCCTCGCGCGCCTCCGCGTACCGTACGGCCGTCTCCACCGCCCGGTCGAAGGCGCCCGTACGCCCCTCCGCCTCGGCCTTGCGGCGCGCGGCCGCGAAGACCTTCTCGAAGACGTACGGGACCCCGAGCACGAAGGTCGGCCGGAACGCGGCCAGGTCCGGCAGCAGCTCGGCCGCCGCCAGTACGGGCTGGTGCCCGAGCTTGACCCGGGCGCGGACGGCGGCCACCTCCACCATCCGCCCGAAGACGTGCGCCAGTGGCAGGAACAGCAGGGTCGACGGCTGCTCGCCGGGGCCGGCCTGGAAGACGGACTCCCAGCGGCTCGCCATGGTGTCGGCCTCGAACATGAAATTGCCGTGGGTGAGGACGCAGCCCTTGGGGCGGCCGGTGGTGCCCGAGGTGTAGATGACGGTGGCGACCGAATCCGGGGTCACGGCGCCGCGGTGGCGGTGCACGACGTCCTCGGCGACCCCGCGGCCGTCGGCGACGAGGCCGTCCAAGGCCCCCGCGTCGAGCTGCCACAGAAGCCGCAGGAGGGGAAGCCGGTCGATGACCGAACCCACCGTCATGGCCTGGTCCTCGTTCTCGACGACGCAGGCCGTGCAGGCGGAGTCGGCCAGGATCCAGTGCACCTGCTCGGCGGAGGAGGTCGGGTAGACGGGGACCGGCTGGGCGCCGATCGCCCACAGGGCGAAGTCGAAGAGGGTCCACTCGTACCGGGTACGGGACATGACGGCGACCCGGTCGCCGAACCGTACGCCCTGGGCCAGCAGGCCCTTGGCGAGCGCGAGCACCTCGGCGGCCAGTTCGGCGGAGGTCACGTCCCGCCAGACCCCGTCCGTCTTGCGGCCGAGCACCACCCGGTCCGGCTCCTCGCGCGCATGCCGGAAGACGACGTCGGCCAGGCCGCCGACGGGCGCGTCGGTGACGACGGGTGGGACGGTGATCTCGCGCAAGGGTCCCGCTCCTCTCCGTGCGGCGCGGCGACGCTACCCCACGTCGCAGGGCAGTTGATCAGCCCGCGGATACCTCCACAAGACCTCCTCAGCGACCTTCTCGTAGGCCGGGCCCGCGGTCAGGCCGTGCGGCTGAGGCGGTCCGCGCCCGAGAGGACGGCCGAGGCCAGGGCTTCGGCGGGCGCGGAGGCCCGGGCCCCGCGCAGGAGGGCGAACTCGACCGGTCCGAGCTCCGGCAGCCCGCCGACCCGGACCAGGCCCGGCGGGATCAGCCCACGGGTGTGCGCCATCACGCCCAGCCCGGCCCGGGCCGCCGCGATCAGACCGCTCAGGCTGCCGCTCGTACAGGCGATCCGCCAGGCCCGGCCGTCACGCTCCAGCACCTCCAGCGCCCGCGCCCTGGTGATCCCCGGCGGCGGGAAGACGATCAGCGGAACCGGTCGCTCCGGGTCCACCCGCAGTCCCTCCGCCCCGATCCACACCATCCGGTCCCGCCACACCAGGCGCCCCCGTTCGTCCCCCGGCCCCCGCCGCTTCGCCAGCACCAGGTCCAGGCGTCCCGCGTCCAGCCGTTCGTGCAGCGTCCCCGAGAGCTCCACCGACAGTTCCAGGTCCACCTCGGGATGCTCGTGCCGGAACCCCTCCAGAATCTCCGGCAGCCGCGTCAGTACGAAGTCCTCCGAAGCCCCGAAGCGCAGCCGCCCCCGCAGCCGGGTCCCCGTGAAGAAGGCCGCCGCCCGTTCGTGCGCCTCCAGGATCGTGCGCGCGAAACCCAGCATCGCCTCGCCGTCCTCCGTCAGCTCAACGCTGTGCGTGTCCCGGACGAACAGAGGCCGCCCGGTCGCCTCCTCCAGCCGCCGCACGTGCTGGCTGACGGTGGACTGCCGTACGCCGAGCCGCCCGGCGGCCTGGGTGAAGCTCAGCGTCTGGGCCACCGTGAGGAACGTACGCAGCTGGACAGGGTCGTACATACCGCCCATGCTAGCCGCGCTCATCGGGATACGTGATGACAGTGAGTGCGGTGTGCGGGTTTCCCGATCACGACCCACCGCCGACCATGAACGGGTGAGCACCCTGCACAAGCGCCGCCCGCACCTCCCCGCCGAGCTGCCCGTCGACCCGTACGTACTGGCCCTCCTCGGCACCGTCGGCCTCGCCGCCCTGCTCCCCGCCCGCGGCCAGGCCGCCACCGTCGCCGACGGGGCCGCCACCGCGGCTGTGGCCCTGCTCTTCTTCCTCTACGGAGCCAGGCTCTCCACCCGCGAGGCCCTCGACGGCCTGCGCCACTGGCGGCTGCACCTCACCGTGCTCGTCTGCACCTTCCTCCTCTTCCCCCTCCTCGGCCTCGCCGCCCGAGGGTTCGTCCCCACCCTTCTCACGCCCCCGCTCTACAGCGGCCTGCTCTTCCTCTGTCTGGTCCCCTCGACCATCCAGTCCTCCATCGCCTTCACCTCGATCGCCCGCGGCAACGTCCCGGCCGCGATCTGCGCGGGCTCCTTCTCCAGCCTCGCGGGCATCGTCCTCACCCCGCTGCTCGCCGCGGCCCTGCTCGGGAGCAGCGCGGGCGGCTTCTCCCTCGACTCCCTCCTCAAGATCGTTCTCCAACTGCTGCTGCCCTTCCTCCTCGGACAGCTCCTGCGCCGCTGGGTCGGCGGCTTCCTCGTGCGCAACAAGCAGGTGCTCGGCCGCGTCGACCGCGGCGCGATCCTGCTCGTCGTCTACGCCGCCTTCAGTGCGGGCATGGCCGCCGGCATCTGGCACCAGGTGAGCGTCCCGCGCCTCGGCGCCCTGCTGGCGGTGGAGGCCGTACTGCTCGCCGTGATGCTCCTCGTCAGCTGGTACGGGGCGAGGCGCCTCGGCTTCGGCCGCGCGGACCGCATCGCCATCCAGTTCGCCGGGTCGAAGAAGAGCCTCGCCGCCGGACTCCCCATGGCCAGCGTGCTGTTCGGGGCCCAGGCCGGTCTCGCGGTGCTCCCGCTCATGCTGTTCCACCAGATGCAGCTCATGGTCTGCGCGGTCCTCGCCCGCCGCCGCGCCGCACGGACGGAGCCGGCCGGACACGGCGAACTCCCCGTCGGCCGTGTGGCGGAGGTCTCGCCGACGGTCCAACACCCCTGCGCACGGGCCCGGTAACGTTCGGCGGTGACCTGGATACGCCCGCTCGCCGCCCACACCGAACGCCCCTGCACCCTGGTGGTCTGCCGCGGCTGCTGCTGCGGCGACCCCCGCAAGAACCCCGGCTCCGACCACGCCGGCCAGCTCGCCCGGCTGCGCGAGGCCGCCGAGGCCTCCGGGGGCCGCCTGGCCGTCCGTACGAGCGAGTGCCTCGGCCCCTGCGCCCAGGCCAACGTCATCGTGGTCCAGCCCACCACCGAGGCCCGCCGCCGCGGCGCCCGCGCCGCCTGGTTCGGGTGGGCCCTGGACGACACCGCGACCGACGAGATCATCGCCTGGGCCGAATCCGGCGGCCCGGGCTCCACCCCGGTCCCGCCCACCCTGGACCTCCACCGCATAGAGCCGCCCGAGCCCAAGCGGGCCCCGAACTCCACCCGCCGCGGCCGCCGGGCCCGCTAGTGGAAGAGGCGACCCGTGCGGGTTTTCGGGCGACGAGGTCAGGACACCGCGCCGCCGGGGGCGCACAGCCGCTGGGCGAACTCACACGCGGTTTGCAGATCGGTGGCGTTGGGCCGCCGCTTGTTGATACCGCCGGCGAGCCTGAAGGGCCCCCAGGTGTCGAAGCCGCGGCAGGAGAAGCTGTCGGTCACCACGAAGCCCTTCTCCTGGAGGAGTTGGATCAGAGGCCCGGCGAAGGGGCGCAGGGGTACCTCGGGTAGACCGCTCGTGGCGAAGACGAACGCTCGCCCGTATCCGCCCCGTGGAAGCGAGCGCACGAAGCGCAGCAGGTCAGGGTGGAGCTTGCCGTAGAAGACCCCCGAGCCGAAGCCCACGAGGTCGCAGCCGGCGAGCGTCACCGCGTCGGCCTCCCCCGCGGAAACCACGCGCGCTCCCAGTACCCGGCCCATGACATCGGCGACCTTCCGGGAATTGCCGTGGGATACCGATGTGCACACGATCAGCTTCTTCATGCGAACACGCTCCTCACTGTCTCTCGCTTCACGTACAAGGAGGACCGTGTCGGAGCGGTGGATGTGACATCACGCGAGTGTGACCGCCATCACCGCCCGGTAGCCACCGGCGGAACCGGCACCAGGTCTCAGCGGGTGATCCGTTCCTCGCCCGCGTAGATGTTCATGTTCGGGCCCCGCAGGAAGCCGACCAGGGTCAGTCCCGAGTCCAGGGCCAGGTCCACCGCGAGCGAGGACGGCGCCGAGACCGCCGCCAGCACCGGCACGCCCGCCATCACGGCCTTCTGGGCCAGCTCGAAGGAGGCCCGGCCGGACACCAGCAGGACCGCTCCGGCCAGCGGGAGTCGGCCTGCCTGGAGCGCCCGCCCGACGATCTTGTCCACCGCGTTGTGCCGGCCCACGTCCTCCCGCAGGTCGACCAGCTCGCCCTGGGCCGTGAACAGCCCGGCCGCGTGCAGCCCGCCCGTGCGGTCGAAGACCTTCTGGGCCGCGCGCAGCCGGTCCGGCAGCTCACCGAGGAGATCCGCGGAGATCCGTACCGGGTCGGCGGCCGTCCCCGGGAAGCGGGTCGCCGTACGGACCGCGTCCAGGCTGGCCTTGCCGCACAGGCCGCAGGAGGAGGTGGTGTAGACGTTCCGCTCCAGTGTGATGTCCGGCACCGGCACCCCGGCGGCCAGCTGCACGTTGACCACGTTGTAGGTGTTCGACCCGTCTTCCGTGGCGCCCTCGCAGTAGGTGACGGCCTGGACGTCCGCCGCGGAGGCGAGCACGCCCTCACTCACCAGGAAGCCCACCGCCAGGGCGAAGTCGTCGCCCGGGGTCCGCATCGTGATCGCCAGCGGCTTGCCGTTCAGCCGTATCTCCAGCGGCTCCTCGGCGACCAGCGTGTCCGGACGGACCCCGGCCACGCCGTTCCGGATCCGGACGACGCGACGGCGCTCGGTGACCCGTCCCATGGTGATCAACCCACCCCTTCAGTTCTTGCCGTGCATCCGTCCGAATCCGGCTGCATCCGACAATCTTCATTGTCGCGGTTCCGCTTCCCGCAGCGTCCCCGGCAGGTGGATCCTCGGGAATCTCCAAATTCCGGTGCCGGAATCCTGTCGGGTTACACGCACATGTACCCATCAGTAGCAGGCAAAGCTGGGTGATCCTGCACTTCCGTACAAAGGGGGACCCCGCCCATGACCGGTTCACGCGTGGTGGCGCTAGGGCACTACCAGCCCGCGAGAGTGCTCACCAACGAGGACCTCGCGGCCATGGTCGACACCACGGACGAGTGGATCCGGTCCCGGGTCGGCATCAAGACGCGCCACATCGCGGGGCCGGACGAACCGGTCGACGAGCTGGCCTTCCACGCCGCGGGCAAGGCCCTGGCCGGCGCCGGCCTGACCCCGGACGACATCGACCTCGTCCTGGTCGCCACCTCCACCGCGATCGACCGCTCGCCCAACATGGCCGCCCGCGTGGCCGCCAAGCTGGGCATGGGCGGCAGCCCCGCCGTGATGGACCTCAACGTCGTCTGCTCGGGCTTCACGCACGCCCTGGCTACCGCGGACCACGCGATCCGGGCCGGCTCCGCCACCCGAGCCCTGGTCATCGGCGCCGACAAGATGGCCGAGATCACCGACTGGAGCGACCGCACCACCTGCGTGCTCACCGGCGACGGCGCGGGCGCGGCCGTGGTCGAGGCCAGCGCGGAGGCGGGCATCGGGCCGGTGCTGTGGGGTTCGGTCCCCGAGATGGGCAACGCCGTCCGGATCGAGGGCTCGCCGCCGGTCTTCGCGCAGGAGGGCCAGTCCGTGTACCGCTGGACCACCAGCCAGCTCCCGCCGCTCGCCCGCAAGGTGTGCGAGAAGGCCGGGGTCCTCCCCGAGGAGCTGGCCGGGGTCGTACTGCACCAGGCGAACCTGCGGATCATCGAGCCGCTCGCCGCCAAGATCGGCGCCGTCAACGCGGTCGTCGCCCGCGATGTCGTCGACTCCGGCAACACCTCGGCCGCCAGCATCCCGATGGCCCTGTCCAAGCTGGTGCAGCGCGGCGAGATCCCGACCGGCGCGCCCGTCCTGCTCTTCGGCTTCGGCGGCAACCTCTCCTACGCGGGCCAGGTCATCCGCTGCCCGTGACCCCGGCGGCGCGCCCGTGACGTACGCGGTGACGTACCCGACGGCCGCAGCGAGACGCTTCGTCTCGCTGCGGCCGTCGGTGCATGCGTGCAGGTCAGCACGGCGTGGCGGGCGGCGGCCGGTCGGATAAGTGGTCGGAGCCCCGCCGATCCTTTGCTATTGTTGTCCATGTCGCCGCGGGAAACCGGGGCCGACCACCTAGTCCGGGTGGCGGAATGGCAGACGCGCTAGCTTGAGGTGCTAGTGCCCTTTATCGGGCGTGGGGGTTCAAGTCCCCCCTCGGACACAGATCGGCGAGGGCCGTGACTCCAGGAGTCACGGCCCTCGCCGTTTGCGTTGCACCCCGGGCCGTTCCCGCGCGAGCGCGCCGGGCCTCCCGGCGGAACGGCCCGGGCCGGATCCGCGCATCTGCGGCATCATGGCCTTGGAACGGGCCAGGGGGAGCAACGTGTCGCAGGACGAACCACGCAACAGCACCGCGATCGTCGGGCGTTACCGGCTTGAGAAGCGGCTGGGCAGGGGCGGCATGGGCACCGTCTGGCGGGCCTCCGACGAACTGCTCGGACGCTCCGTCGCCGTCAAGGAACTCCACGTGGGGGACGGTACGCAGTCCGCGGGCGCCCTGCGTGAGGCGCGTACGGTGGCGCAGATCAAGCACCCGCACGTCGTCGTGGTCCACGACGTCGTGGAGCAGGACGGGCACCCGTACATCGTCATGGAACTCGTCGAAGGCGGCTCGCTCGCCGACCGGCTCGCCGCCGACGGTCCGCTGGACCACGGCGAGACCGCCCGCACGGGGCTCGCCCTGCTCGGCGCCCTGAGCGCGGCACACGCCCGCGGAGTGCTCCACCGGGACATCAAGCCGGCCAACGTGCTCATGGAAGCGGGAACCGGCCGGGTGGTGCTCACCGACTTCGGCATCGCCCGCCTCGCCGGCTCCACCACCATCAGTGAGACCGGGGCCTTCATCGGCTCACCCGAGTACACCTCGCCCGAGCGCATGCAGGGCGCCGCCGCCGGCCCCGCATCCGACCTGTGGTCCCTCGGCGTGCTGCTGTGTGCCGCGTTGACCGGCGAGTCGCCCTTCCACCGCGATTCGCTCGGCGGTGTCCTGCACGCCGTGGTGTACGCCGAGATCCGGCCGCCGGCTCAGGCGGGGCCGCTCCTGCCGCTGATCCAGGGCCTGCTGGAACGCGACCCGGAGCGGCGGCTGGGGGCGGCGGAGGCCGAGCGGCTGCTGTCGGCGTACGTGACCACCGGCGCCGTCCCGCTCATCGGCCGGCGCCCCGGCCCGAACCCGACGGCGGGGACCGCCACCGAGGCTCCGACCACTCCCAACCCGCCCGGCTACTCGCCGACCGAGCGCGTCGGCCGGCCCGGCGACCGCGCGCCGGGACCGGCCGGGAAGTTCCGGCCGGCCGTCCGCCTCGGACTGCTCGCGGCCCTCGTGGCGACCGTCGCGGGCGGAGTGACCGCGGCATCCCTGCTCGGCGACCGCACGGACGGCCGGGCCCAGGAGCCTGCGCGGAGCGTCCCCGCCACCACCGCCGCACCAGCCCCTGCCTCACCCGCCACCGCCTCACCCGCCACCGCCTCACCCGGCACCGACAAGGCCGTCGCGCAGTCCCCGGCGGCGACGCCCGCGCCCGCGCCCGCGAGCGCCGCGTCCGCCAAGCCCGTGCCCCCCGGGTACCGGACCGTCACCGACGTGCAGGGCTTCGCCCTCGCCGTCCCGAAGGGCTTCCAGCGCGCCACCGACGACCAGCGGGTCTTCTACGTCTCCGGGGACGGGGCGATCCGGATCGGCATCAAGGTGAAGCCGTCGGCGCCCGGCGGCCCGCTCGACGCGATGCGGCTCTCGGACGGCGACGGCCCGGCGACCAACCCCGGATTCCGCGACAACTCGGTCGTCCCGACGACGCACAACGGACTGCCCGCCGCGCTGTGGGAGTTCACCTGGGACGGCTTCACCCGTGCCGAAGGCGCCCGGCACACCTTCGACCTCTGCTGGGACGAGAACGGCCTCCTGTACGACGTCTGGGTGTCCGCTCCCGTCAGCCGGCTCGCCGAGGCCAGGAGCCACTTCGACGCGGCCCTGGACTCCTTCGTCCCCGGCGGGTCTTGATCACGGGGCCGGGCGCCCCGGCCCGGCCGCCTCACGTACGCAGCACCACCAGGCCCCTCGGGGTGGTCAGCGTGCCCGGGGCGACCTGGGTGAAGGTGTGTGGGAGGGACAGGGACGGTTGGCCGGTGTCCGGGAGGGCGTCGAAGAGGTAAGCCGCCGCGGACGTGGTGTCGCTGACCAGGTGGGGGCCGCCGGCCGAGGCCGTGGTGTCGGTGAGCGGGGTGCGGAACAGGCGTCGGAGGTGACGCAGGGTCTCCGGGGTGAGGGGGGCCCGAGTCGGCTGGGGCGCGCGCTGCTGCTCCCGCTCCGGCCGCGCGGACGGAGAGGGGTACGGGGGCTCGGCGGCGGCGGACGCCCCGGGCCCGGACGCGGTCGGGGCAGCCGGCGCGTCCGGGGGGATGGCACCCGTCAGGAGCAGGGCGAGCAGCACCGGAACGGCCTTGCGGCGCAAGGCCTCGGTGGCCGAGTGCAGGCGATGGGCATGGACCGCGGGCAGGGAGAGCGCGAGGCTCCCGGCGGCGTCGCCGGTGGCGATCGGGACCGCCGAGCAGACGACCCCCGGCGAGTACTCCAGCAGGTCGAAGACGGGCGCGCCCGGGGCCAACGCGTCCAGCGCGGTGAACAGGGCCCGGCTGTCGGTGATGGTCCGCGGCGTCAGCCGCGCGGGCCGGTGCCGGGCCACGTGGTCGGCCCGGCGGTCGTGGTCGAGCTGGGTCAGCAGGCACTTGCCGACGGCGCTGGCGTGCGCGGCGGCCCGGAAGTCCACCCACTCCCGTACCGGCGGGGTCCCGGGACCGTCCGCCATCTGCGTGATCCGGACCTCGCCCTCCGCGTACCGGCTCAGGTACACAGCCGCGCCCGCGCTGTCCCGGGCCAGTGCCAGCGTGCGCTGGAGCTGGCCCGCCAGGCCGCTGCCGCCGGGGGCCGCGAGCCGGTCCAGGGCCGGTCCGCGCGCGTACACCCCCGTGCCGGGGCGGCACGCGTACTCCTCCTCGCACAGCATCGACAGCAGGGGACCGAGTTCCTCCTCGGCGAGCCCCGACTCCCGGGCGAGCTGGGCGGCCCGCACCCCCAGGGGATGCCGCTCCAGGACCTGTACGACGGCCAGCGCGCGCCGGGCCTCCGACAGGGCCCGGCCGGTCCCGGCCTGGACGACGGTCCCGCGGGCCGCCGCCGTCAGCGCCGGGTGGCGCAGCGGGCCGGGTGCGAGGCGCGGTACGGGAACGGCCGCCGGCGTTGCTGCTGCGGCGGCCGCGGCGCCGCTGACCGCGGCCGCCGACGGCTGGAACGCGGCCAGTATCCCGGGCAGCCCGGGCCTGGGCAGCGGCACCGGGCCCAGGTCGGGATCGTCGAGCTGGTCGACGTACCGCAGGACGGCCGCCTGCGCGCACAGCCGCACCTCCCGCAGATCCCGCCGGCCGCCGGGCCGGAAGCCGCGGCGGCCCAGTTCGCGCGCCCAGTGCCGGGCGTCGTGGTACTCACCGCGGCGGGAGTGGTCGAGGAAGAGGCAGTACGCGGCATGGGCGGTCCCCGGACCGGTCCAGCCCGCGGCGAACTGCCACCAGAACCGGGCGCCTTCGCGCAGCCCGGCCAGGTACAGCAGACAGCCGAAGACGACCGCGCCGGCCAGGTCGGTGTGCCGGGAGGCGCGGAAGGAGACGAGCTGCGCCTCGGCCTTCGGGGCGCACACGGAGGCCAGGCAGGCGGCCTTGAGGTCGCGGCGGGCGCGTTCGGCGTCGAGCGGGCAGTCCCGTGCTGGGTCGCTCCAGCCGGACACGGACCGGCGCCGGGCGCGGTGGCCGGAGGCCGGCGCGGGCGGGGCGGCGCGCAGCAGCCGGGCCTCGGCCGCGCCCAGGTCGTAGTGCGGGTAGCGGTCGCGGACGCTCGCCCGGGCGAGGAACTCGGCCAGGGCGCGGGGGGCTCCGCCGCCGTCCTGCGGCTGCTTCCGTTCGCGGTGCCTCATGACTCGGCTGATTCGTCTGATCCGGCGGACTCGGCGGACTCGGCGGACTCTGCGGATTCGGTGCATCCGGGTGAGTCGACGGAGGCGTCGAGGAGCCGGGCGAGACGCCGGTTGGCCTGGCCGAGGTACGAGCGGACCGTGGCCTCGTCGACACCCATCACGGAGGCGGCCTCGCCGGGGGAGCACTGGAGCCCGTACCGCAGCAGTACGGCGTCGCGCTGCCGCTCGGCGAGCCGGGCCACGGCGGAGTAGAAGCGGATGGTGTCGGTCAGCACCTCGTACCGGTCCGCGTGGGCGTCCTTGAGGGCGGCTTCGAAGGCGCTGATGTCCATCGGCCGGGGCTGCCGCTGCCAGGGGTGGCGCGGCCGCAGCCGCCGGTCGGCCAGGCATTGCTTGAGCACGGTCCACGCGTAGGCGTCCAGACGGTCCATGTGGAGCATCCGGAGCCACTCGCCCATGATCGAGTCGAAGGTGGTGTCGACGGCCTGCTCGGCCGCCGCGTCGGAACCGAGCTGCAGGTACGCGAAGCGCATGTACGCGGGTCGCCGATTGGCGTGGAAGGCCCAGTAAGAAAGGCGTGCCGTCGCGTTCCACTGGCTCATCGGTGTCGGCTGCCGACGCCGGCTCGGCAGCCCAACGGCCCCTCCGGACTCCTCCGGTCCGCCATCGCTCACCGCTCCACCCCATCCCCTGTGTGCGGTGTACAGGAAAGCAAGTGAGGGCGCATCCGGAGGGCGCATAGAAGAAACCTGGGAACATTACGTCGGTGATGATCGGCTCGTGATCGATGTCGACCGCGCGGCGGTCCAGCCGGCACGTATGCATATGACTGCCGCCGGTGCAGCCGGGCCGACGGTCGGGTGCGCGGCCGACCGGCTGTAGCATGGGCCCGATCGCGAGGGCCGTGACGGAGAGGTCACTGCCCTCGCTTTTGTGTTACTCCCACCCATGAACAAATGCGGCGCGTGGCCTTTCGGCGGTTCGATACGATGAACCTCATTCACAGTCCGTCACGTCACGTGGTACCGCACATATGAAATGGAGCATCCGAGGATGGCTCGACACCTGATCACCAGCGCGCTTCCGTACATCAACGGGATCAAGCACCTGGGCAACATGGTCGGGTCGATGCTTCCGGCGGATGTGTACTCCCGGTACCTCCGCCAGCGCGGCCACGACGTCCTCTACATCTGCGCCACCGACGAGCACGGCACCCCCGCCGAGCTCGCCGCCAAGGAGGCCGGCATCTCGGTCGCCGAGTTCTGCGCGCAGGCCCACGACGCCCAGAAGGCGGTCTACGACGGCTTCGAGCTGTCCTTCGACTACTTCGGCCGCAGCTCCTCCGCGCAGAACCGCGAGATCACCCAGCACTTCGCGCGCAGGCTCCAGGAGAACGGCTTCATCGAGGAGCGGGCGATCCGGCAGGTCTACTCGCCGGTCGACGGCCGCTTCCTGCCGGACCGCTACGTCGAGGGCACCTGCCCGCACTGCGGCTACGACAAGGCCCGCGGCGACCAGTGCGAGAACTGCACCCGCGTCCTGGACCCCACGGACCTGATCGAGCCCCGCTCGGCCATCTCCGGCTCCACCGAGCTGGAGGTCCGCGAGACCAAGCACCTCTTCCTGCTGCAGTCCAAGCTCCAGCACGAGGTCGAGGCCTGGGTCGCGCAGCACGAGGCGGAGTGGCCGCAGCTGGCGTCCTCCATCGCCCGCAAGTGGCTGACCGAGGGCCTGCACGACCGCGCCATCACCCGTGACCTCGACTGGGGCGTCCCGGTCCCGGCCGACACCTGGCCGGAGCTCGCCGCCGAGGGCAAGGTCTTCTACGTCTGGTTCGACGCGCCGATCGAGTACATCGGCTCGACGAAGGAGTGGTCGGACCTGGACCCGGCGAACCGCGACTACAAGTCGTGGTGGTACGAGGCCGAGGACGTCCGCTACACCCAGTTCATGGCCAAGGACAACGTCCCGTTCCACACGGTGATGTTCCCCGCCACCGAGCTGGCCACCCGCGAGCCGTGGAAGAAGGTCGACTACGTCAAGGCCTTCAACTGGCTGACGTACTACGGCGGCAAGTTCTCCACCTCGCAGAAGCGCGGCGTCTTCACCGACCAGGCGCTGGAGATCCTCCCGGCCGACTTCTGGCGCTACTTCCTCATCGCGAACGCGCCCGAGTCCGACGACTCGTCCTTCACGTGGGAGCACTTCGCCGCCACGGTCAACAAGGACCTCGGCGGCACCCTCGGCAACTTCGTCAACCGCGTACTGACCTTCTCCCGCAAGAAGTTCGGCGACGAGGTCCCCGCCGGCAGCCCCGCCGGCGAGGTCGAGGCGAAGCTGGGCGAGCAGATCGCCGAGCTGCTGGCCGAGTACGAGGGCCACATGGAGGCGCTCCAGTACCGCAAGGCCGCGGCCGCGCTGCGCGCCCTGTGGTCGGCCGGAAACGCGTACCTCGACGAGAAGGCCCCCTGGCTGGAGGTCAAGACCGACCTGGAGGGCGCGGCGCTCACCCTGCGCACCGCGATGAACCTCATCCACCTCTACTCGGTGGTCTCCGAGCCGTTCATCCCGGCCTCGGCGCGCGCCATGCGTTCCGCCTTCGACCTCGCCGACGACACGGCGACGTGGATCACCCCGGAGCAGGCCAAGTCCCTGGACGCGGTCGCGGCCGGCACCCCGTTCACCGTGCCGCCCGTGCTGTTCGCGCGGGTCACCGAGGAGGACCTGGAGTCCTACCGCGAGCGGTTCGGCGGTTCGCCGGAGGCGTGAGGCTCGGCATGACGACTGCGTGAGGGGCGCGACCCGTTGAGGGTCGCGCCCCTTTCGCGTGCCTGCGGGGTGGTAGGGAAAACCCCACCGCGAAGTGTCCACCTGGGCGTGCAGACCCGACGGGGCCGCGCGGCTGGAATGGACCCATGACCCTTTCCCGTACCGCCCGGTGGACCGCGGGCTGGCTCCTCGCGGCCGCCTGGGCGCTGTCCTTCCCGCTCCTGTCCTCGCTGGGGCCGCACCGGCTGTGGGGCTGGTGCGCGGCCGCCGGGTACCTCGGCGCCGCCGGAGCCTCCGCCCTCGGCCACCGCCGCGCGGCGCTCACCGCCGCCCTGCTCGGCGCCGTCGCCGTACCGCTCCTGTGGCTGGTCCTGACCGGGCAGGGACAGTCGGAGGTGACGGTCGTCGAACGGTCCGGGCGGCTCCTGCTGGAGTCCGGCCGGCTCTACGTCGACCAGCCCGCGCGGGTCGAGGAGTACACCCCGTACCTGCCGGGCATGGCGCTGCTCGGCATCCCGCGCGCCCTGCTCGGCGGCGGAGACGGCTGGGCCGCCCGGCTGCTGGGCGACGCCCGGATCTGGTGCGCTGCGGCCCTGTTCGGCGGCCTGTGGGCCGGGCGGCGGCTGCTCGGCGCGCCGAGGACGGCGCTGCTTCCCGTACTGGTGGTTTCGCCGGTGGTGGCGCTGGCGCTCGCGGTGAGCGGGGTGGACCTGCCGCTGGCCGGGCTGTGCTGCCTGGCCCTCGCGGCCGCCGGAGCCGGGCGGCCGGTCCTGACGGGAGCGGCCCTCGCCGGGGCGTGCGCCCTGAAGTGGACGGCGCTGCCCGCGGTGGCGGTGGCGGTGACCCTGCTCGCGGCCTGCCGGGGGCGGCGGGCGGCCGTGCGCTGCGGGCTGGTCGCGGCCGGCGGGACGGCCCTGCTGGTCCTGCCGAGCGCGCTGCTCCAGCCGGGCGAGCTGTGGCGGCAGGTGTTCGCCTTCCCCACCGGGCGCGCGGAGGTCCCGACGCCGGCGAGCAGCCCGCTGCCCGGCCACCTGCTGGCCGAACTGGGCGAGTGGGGCTGGTACCTGACGGTGAGTCTGCTGTTGCTGGGAGGCCTCGCGGTGGCCGTGTCGCTGCTGGTCCGGCCGCCGCGCACGGTGGTGGCGGCGGCCGACCGCCTCGCGATCGGCCTCACGACGGCCTTCCTGCTGGCCCCGGCGGGCCGCTTCGGCTACCTGGCGCTACCGGTGCTGCTGACCGTCTGGGCCCGCTCGGTGGAGCCCCGCGGTCACGCCCGGACCCCGGCGGCCTCCCGCGTCGTGGCCGGCTCCCGCCCGGCGCGGACGGTGGTGACGCCCAGGCGCTAGCCGGTCTCCGCCCCGCGCAGATGGGCCAGGACCGCCAGGACCCGGCGGTTGCCCTCGGTGGCGTCCAGGTCGAGCTTCATGAAGATGCTGGAGGCGTGCTTGACCACGGCGGCCTCGGAGATGAAGAGTCGGCCCGCCAGGGCCTGGTTGTTGAGGCCCTCCGCCATCAGGGTCAGCACCTCCCGCTCGCGCGGGGTGAGGCGGGCCAGCGGGTGGTCCTGCGACCGGCTGCCGAGCAGGACCCGCACCACCTCGGGGTCGATGACCGTCTGCCCCTCGGCGACGCGCCGGAGGGCGTCGAGGAACTCGGCGACCTCGCCCACCCGGTCCTTGAGCAGATAGCCGAGCCCGGCCGCCGAGGCACCGGTGAACAGCTGGGTCGCGTACGCCGTGGCCACGTACTGCGAGAGCACGAGCACGGGCAACGAGGCGTCACGGGAACGGAGTTCGAGCGCGGCCCGCAGCCCCTCGTCACGAAATCCCGGCGGCATCCGTACATCGGTGACCACGGCGTCCGGCCGCTCTGCCGCCACGGCCCGCACGAGTTCCTCCGCGTCGCCGACGGCGGCGAGGACCTGGTGGCCGCCGCGGGTGAGCAGTTCCGCCAGCCCCGCGCGCAGCAGGACGGAGTCCTCGGCGAGGATCAGCCGGAGCACGGGACCTCCACGCGGAGTTCGGTCGGCCCGCCCACCGGACTGGACACCACCAGCCTGCCCTTCAACATCGCCACCCTGTCCGCGAGACCCGCCAGGCCCGCTCCCGCGCCGGGATCGGCCCCGCCGCGGCCGTCGTCGGTGACGGAGAGAGTGAGCCGGTCGTTCTCGACCCTACCGGCGACGGCCACGCACGAGGCGCCACTGTGCTTCGCGGCGTTGGCCAGCGCCTCCGTGACGGTGAAGTACGCCGTGATCTCCACGGAGTCGGCCAGCCGCGGTACGTCGAGGTCCACGGTCACCGGTACGGGATGCCGCAGCGCCACCTCGGCCACGGCGGCCGCCAGCCCGTGGTCGGTGAGCACCTGCGGGTGGATGCCCCGTACGAGGTCGCGCAGTTGCTCCAGCGCCACCTTGGCCTCGCCGCGGCCCCGCGCCACCAGCGCGGCGGCGCCCGCGGCCTCGGGAAGTCCGCGCAGTTCCAGTTCGGCGAGGCCCAGGGTCATGCTGAGCGCGACCAGCTGCTGCTGCGCCCCGTCGTGCAGATCCCGCTCGATGCGCCTGCGTTCGGCTTCGAAGGCGTCGACCAGGCGCACCCGGGACCGGGTGAGTTCCAGTACCCGGGTGTCCTCCTCGCGCGGCCCGAGCAGCAGACGGACGGTCTTCACCTGCGCCCCGGTGAGCAGGGCTCCCGCGTACGCCGCCACCACCAGCCCGACCAGTCCCGCAGCCGTGCCGCCCAGGGCCTCCAGCGGGCCGGAGACGGCCCTGCCGGGGATCAGCATCACCGGCTCCGGGGCGAGGGCCCAGACGACGACCGGGCTCGCGACCAGGGTCAGGGAGAACGCGAGCAGCGCGACCACCCCGAACCCCGCCGCCCCGAAGACCGGCCCGAGCAGGACGGCGTACCCGAACTCCCGCCGGGTGGCCCGCTCCTTCAGCCGTGTCCGCAGCCAGGCCGCCGGGCCCGCCCCGGCGAGGGAGGTGTGCGGATCGCCGACCGGCACCGGATCGACCCACCGCAGCCGCCATCGCTCCAGCACCCCGAGCGGTACCGCGCCGGAGGCGGCGCAGAGCAGGAGCAGCAGCCCGATCCCGGCCACGGCCAGCACCACGCCCAGCCCGACGAGGAGCACGAGCGCGACCAGTACGGCGTATCCGAGGGTGAACCCGGCCGCCAGGTACCCCCAGCACCGCCAGGGCCACCACGAGCCGAGGAACCGCAGGGGCCGCCGCATCACCGCCCAGACGGCGACCGGGGCCTCGTCGGCCGGGCTGTGAAGGGTGGTGGAGGCAGACACACGCCCCAGCCTAGGACGATCGCTTCACACCATGACGCCCAGGGCACGGGGGTGGCGGCGTGGCGAACTGGGCCGAACGGGTGAACGATGTCAGAGGGGGCGTGTTCGCCCCTCCTCGACTCGGTACGCGCGATGCCCCAAGGAGGTCGTGATGGACGTCCTTGTACTGATCGGCCGCCTGCTGTTCGTCGCCCTCTTCCTCGCCTCCGCGACGGGGCACCTGACCAAGACCCGGCAGATGGCCGGGTACACCGCTTCCCGCGGGGTGCCGATGCCCGTCGCGGCCACGGTCGCCAGCGGTGTGGTGATGCTGGCGGGCGGGGTGAGCGTGGCGGTCGGGCTGTGGGCCGACCTCGGGGCCCTGGCGCTGGCGGCCTTCTCCTTCTCGGCGGCCGTGCTGATGCACCGGTTCTGGAAGGAGAGCGACCCGCAGGCGCGGATGATGGAGCAGACGCAGTTCCTGAAGGACACGGCCCTCGGCGGCGCGGCCCTGGTGATGTTCGCGTTCTTCGCCTACGCGGGCCACGACCTGGGCCTCATGGTCACCGGCCCGGCCCTCTCGATCAGCTGACGGGCAGCTGAGGGGACCTCCGGTCGCAGGGGCGGCCCGGAGCCGGCGCCCGCGTTCAGCGGTAGGTGACGGTCGGCCGCACCAGGCAGTCCTCGAAGAAGCCGAAGCAGCGCAGGTGGTAGGAGCGGGCGGCGTGGCCCAGGCTGATGTTGTGGCCCGCCCCCGGCTGCCGGTCGACGTTCACGCTCGGGGCGGCGGTGAGCCGCGATCTCAGCTCGGCGAGCGTGTCCCGGTCGTACCGCCACCACGGCTCGTGCTCGGCGAAGGTGAACCGTACGGGCACGCTGACGCGGCCCGCGGCGTCGCGGAAGACCTCGGGCCAGCGGGCGATGTCCGCCTGCTCCCGGGCCGGCACGGGGCCGACGATCGAGCCGCAGGTGGCGAAGGTGTTCGGCGGGTAGAGCCGCAGCGGCCCCCAGCTGCGCCGGCCGCCCCGGGACGCGCCCTCGCCGGTGAAGGCGTCGGGCGCGTAGCGGTGGCCGCAGCCGGAGATCTCCAGGCCGAGCAGGTCGGGCCAGGCCTGGTCGGCGGCGGTGAGCAACCCGACCTTGCCGCCGAACGAGTGGGCGAGGAGGAACAGGCCCGCCCCGGTCTGCTGCCGGGCGGCGAAGTCGCGCACCGCGGCGGCGAGGGTGGCCGCCTGCTCGGTGATGGACTGCCCTTCGGGCAGCTCGGCCGCGGACCGTCCGTAGCCGGGCCGGTCGACGGCCAGGACCGTGTATCCGAGCCGGGCCCCGAGGGTGAGTAAGGAGAGGTCGGGATGGGCCTGGCCGTCGAAATAGCCGGAGTTCATGCCCGCCCCGTGCACCGCGACCACCGTGGCCCGCGGCGGGCCCTCGGACGCTTCACTGAGCAGCGCGGACAGGGGAGTGCCGGCGGCGTCCAGGGTGATCCGGCGCACGCCCCGCGACAGCTCCGCGGGCGCGGTGCTCATGCCGGGACCGCCGTGCCGGGGCGGCGGGTGTCGAGAGCGGTCGGCCCGGCGCCGACGTTGATGACGTCCGTGTCCACGGGCTCATCCTCCGCTCCGATTGTCGTATGCGCGTCGTGACGCGCCGGAGCGCGGGTGCGGACCCGGTGGTGCGCGGCGCCCTGCTCGGTCGGGCCCGCGCGGCGGCCCGGGCGCCCGGTGGCTTGAAGTCACCCCTCGATCATGGATCTTGACCTGTCTGCCGCGTGTCGAAGCCGGGCTCTGATCGTTTCTTCAGCCGTAACCCTCATGTGTGCTGCGGAATCGGGAGGACACGCGGTGACCGCATGGCAGTACCTCGCCGGGGCGGGCCTGGTGGCGGCGCTCTGCCCGCTGCACGGCCACGTGGCGGTCGCGGCTGACGGCGACGGCCGCGGTGCCCGGGCCGACGTGTGCGTGCCGGGAGGGCAGCCGGGACGGCCCGTGTTCCGGCCGCCCTCGGTACGGCCGGGGGTACCCGGGGCCGACCGGCCCACCGTGCACCACCCGGGGCGGCCCCCCGAGCCGCCCGCCGCCGCCTCGCCCGCCGACCCGCCTGCTGCCGCCCCGCCTGCCGCCGCCCCTGCCGCCGACCCGCCTGCCGCCGACCCGCCGGAGCGGGCGCGGCCGCCGGAGCGGCCGGAGCCCCCGAGCCCGGCGGGACCCGCCGCGGAGGCCGGGGCCGTGGGGACGGAGCCGCCGGAGCCCGCACCGGCTGCCGGGCCCCTGAGCGGTCCGGATCCGGCGGACGCACCCGCCCCGCCCCGGCTCAGGGCCGCGGCCGCGCCCGTGAGCGCCTTCCACGTGCGCCCGTACCGCTCGGCGGTCCTGGAGCGGCGCGGTCCGGGCGGGATGTCCACCGTGATGCTCATGGTCGTGGTCACCACCCCGGCCGTACTCGCCGCCGCCGCCCTGCGCCCGCGCTCCAAGAGCCGCGGCTGACCGCCGCCGCACATCCGCCCGCGCATCCGCCCGCTGACCCACTCGCTGATCCACCCGACGATCCACAAGGGGAGAATCCTCGTGTCCGAATGGCTGGTCCTGGCCATCGCCATGGCGCTCGTCTGCGCCCTCGTCCTCGCCATCACCGCGATCCGGCACCGCCGGGTCGCCGATGACGAGGACACCAGCGAAACCCCCGACGTCATCGAGTACATGACGATGATGGTGGGCGTGGTCTACGCGATCGTGCTGGGCCTGGCCATCGCCGGAGTCTGGGAGGCGCGCGGCGCCGCCGAGGACAGCGTGCGCCGGGAGGCCCAGGCGCTGTACGAGGTCACCCAGCGCGCCGACGTCTACCCCACGGCCGTCCGTGACCGGATCCGCGGCGAGGTGAACGCGTACGTCTCCCACACGGTCGCGGTCGACTGGCCACTGCTGACCTCCGGGGAGGGCGCGTCGGCCGAGGGCGCCCAACTGCTCGGCAAGCTGCGCAGCGACGTCACCCACCAGAGCCCGGCGAACGAGCTGCAGGCGCAGGCCTACCAGCCGCTGCTGGACCACATCGCCGCCGCCGACGACGCCCGCCACTCGCGGACGCAGAGTTCCGAGTCCACCCTGCCGAGCGTGGTGTGGTTCGGCCTGCTCGTCGGCGGGGTGGTCACGGTCGGACTGATCTTCACGCTGCAGATCCGCCGGTCCGGGCGGGAGCTGCTGCTGGCCGGGCTGTTCAGCGCGCTGATCGTGTTCCTGCTGTTCATGGTCTGGAGCTTCGACGCGCCCTTCGGGCGGGCAGGCAACGACTCCGCGGGGCCCTTCCAGGACCTCTTCCCGACGACGACGGCGGTGGCCGCGGCCCGCTAGGACTACGCGGAGCCGAACCCGGAGCCGAACCCGGACCCGGACACCGGTCCGGATCCGGACAGCGCGGCCCGCTCCCGGACCGCCCGCACCACCGGCGAATGCCGCAGGGCGTGGGAGATCCGCAGCAGGTCGCGCGGCCCGTCGGCGGTGTCGAGCACGGTCTCCTCGCCCTCGCCGATGACCTTGCCCTCGGGGTCCGCCGAGCGGGCCCGCACGGCGGCCGCGACCATGGCGGCGTCGGCGACCGCGCGGGCGGCGGGCTCGTCGGCCCCCTCCGCGACGGCGCGCTCGTAGGCGCCGTCGCGCAGGCTCCGGTCGAAGTACGGGCCGAGGTGCAGGAATCCGTCGTGGATGTCCGACTCGCGCTGGATCACCCGCAGTTCGGCGGCGGACCACCAGGCCATGTGTACGGACGGGGTGCCGGGGGGCGCGGCGATCTGCACCTCCTGCCAGAGCGAGCCGAGCTTCCGGTACGTCGTCCAGGTCTCCCAGTTGTCCGACAGTCGCTGGCAGACGAGGGGGAGGACGAAGCCGATCGCGCTGATCAGCGCTCCCACGGAGGCCAGCGGCGGCGCGACGAGCGTGCTGAGGAAGTCCAGGTCGTGGCCGGTCCAGCGGGCGACTACGGCGGACATCTTGGTGGCGTCGTAGCTGAGGTTGAACATGTAGCCCGCGACGATGATCATCAGGCCGACCCGCAGCCAGCCGCGCACCTGGAGCGACCAGCGCCAGCACATGGCCACCATCACCACCGCGGCCACGTTGTGCGCCACGAGGTAGAGGGCGATCATCTCGCGGATGTACGGCGTGTTCGCGTAGTAGGTGTCCAGGTCGCGAAGGCGCTCGACGGGGGCGTCACCCAGGGCGAAGAGCACGATCAGGGCCACGACCACGACGCTGTAGCCGAGGATCCAGCGCTGCGAGACGCGGCGGGTCTCCTCCGGCGGGCCACCCCGCCAATTGACCACCAGGACCAGGCAGGAGGCGCTGAACGCGGTGATCAGGCAGTACACCAGCGGTGCCGAGACGTTCGGCACCCCGGTCCATCGGTTGACCGCCGCGATGGTGGGCGGGGCGGCGAAGGCGAAGACGGATCCGGCCAGCATCAGCAGCGCGCAGACCGAGCGGAGCAGTGGATCCCGCCAGTTGTTGCGCAGGGCCGGCAGCTTGAAGGCGAGGGAGACCGCCATCGCCGCTGCCGGTATGTAGTAGTCCTGGCCGTTCAACGATCGTTCCTGTGCCCCCGGTAGCCCAGCGCGGCCTCGATCCGGCCCGCCAAATGGTCGCGCTGTGCCGGGGCGCGGTGGCTCGCCGACCCGGCGAGCCAGGTCCGGCACCGGCTGCCCAGCAGTAAGCCGAAGGTCTCGGCCTCGGTCTCCTCCCGTACGTCGGCACGTGTGCGCGCGGCGACCCGGCGGACCGTCTCGCCGATGTCGGCCTCGTCGGACAGCAGCCGGGCGGCGACTGCGGCGCCGTCGACGTGGTGGCTGCAGTGACCGGCTTTCATGTGCCACAACTCGTGGCCCAGGATGACCAGCTGGTGATCGGGTGCGGTGCGCTCCTCGATGACCACGAGATCGCGGTCCGCCATGTCGAGCCACAGGCCGCTGGCCGTCCCCGGCGGGAACGAGGCCATCCGGAAGTCCACCCGGCGGCCCCGGTGCCTGCTCATGCCCTCGCAGAGGGCGGCGTAGAGGTCCACGGGCTCCACGGGGGCGGTCAGCCGGATCCCGGCCACCAGCTCCCCGCACAACCGCCGCTGCTCTCTGCCTATGCTCACCGTTCTCCCCGTCGGCGTGGATCCGGATCAGGATTCAAGGATCAGACCCAGACTTTCGACTGGGTCAGGATTCATTCGGTTTCACGCTCTCGAGAAGCATGTCCAGCCATTCGGTCACCTTGTCCCGGTGCTTGTCGCTGGGCAGTTGGGCGGCCCGCCAGGCGATGCCCCGTACGCCGTGGTTCTGGAGGAGTCTTGCCAGCGGATCCCCGGCCGAAGCGGCCGCGGCCGGTACGGCTTCCCGCGCTCGGCCCGCGAAGTCCTGGAGCAGCTGCTGCTCGGTCCGCTGGAGCGCGTCGGTGAGGGCGTCGGCGTCGTGGGCGGTGAGGAATCCGGCGTGCACCCCGAAGAAGCGCTGGATCGCGTCGCAATGCTCCATGGTGGGGCGGCGGTCGCCGTTGATCAGGGCGCCTGCCTGCTGCCGGGACATGCCCGCGCCGTCCGCGATCTCCTGCTGCGTGTAGCGGCGGCCGTTGGGTTTGACCCGTGTGCGCCGGAGCAGGTCGAGGCGCTGGAGGAAGCGGGTCTGCAGATCGGGTTCGCCGGCGGGTCTGCCGTCGAGCAGGATCCTGACCACGTCCGTGGGCACGCCGGAGGCCTCGGAGAGGCGCCGCAGGTCGAAGACCTGGTTCACGTCGCGGCCCATCTTGCCCGCGAGTTCGGCGACACGCGTGACGGTGGCGGCCAGGGGTGCGTGGGCCACCGCGACGGGAGCCGGGAAGCCGTCTGTCACCAGTGGTTCTCCTAGATCGCGCGAAGTCGGTTCGGGCAGCGCCCGGGCACATGGTCGGCTTCTGGAATCTAGCCGTTCCGGCCGAGAAGGGCTAGAACGTGCCACAGCTGTGGCGGGAATGAGCTGTCAAGAGGCTGGAATTGCCACAATAGTTGACACTCGAATGAAGTCGGTAGCAGGATCGCCACACGGAAATGAAGATCCAGACCGTGAGGAGGGGGAGCTCTCGGTGCCACATCTCGCAGCGGTGGGCCCGTCCGATGGCCTCGCCCGAGCCGGTGAGGAGCGCCTGGCGGGCGATGAGTCCGCACGCGGCGCCGTGCGGTCGGAGCGACGCAAGGAGATTTTGCGCCAGCGTCGCGAGGAGCTGGGGCTGAGCCAGGAGGATGTCGCCGCACGGCTGCGCATCAGCGTGCGTGCGTACGGAAACTGGGAACGCGGCCTGGTCAAGGAGTGGACGGACCGCAAACTGCTCGCCCTGGCCCAGGCGTTGGAAATGAGCGAGCGGCAGTGCTTCTGGCTGTTCCGCGTCATGGTCGACCGCGACCCGCCGCCCACGTGGCGGGCCGCCGAGGAGAACCGGCTGCCGCAGGACCCCGCCCAGCGCGACTACCTGTGCGACTACGCGGCCCTCATGGAATCCGTCCCCTACCCGAGCTTCCTGGTGGACCACCGCTGGGACGTCGCGCTCACCAACTCGGCCTTCGACCAGCTCTTCCAGTCCGTCAGACCGCACCCGACGGCACTGCCGGACGACAACTTCCTGCGCTTCGTGCTGTTCCACCCGGACGCGGCGGGCGTGCTGGAGGACCACGAACCGGCTTGGTGCGTACCGCTGCTGGCCCAGTTCGCCACCGCGCTCGCCGCGGCCCCGGAGGACGAGGGACTGCGCAGCATCCGCCAGGAGGTGGCCCGCGACCCGTTCATGGAAGCGGCCTTCCGGTACGGGGTGCCGCACTGGCTGAGCATGCGCGGAGCCGAGGCCGCCGAACAGGACGGGGCGGTACGGACCGTACGCCACCCCGACCCGCGGTGGGGGCTGGTGCGCTGCCGGATGGTGGCCGAGACCAGCCGGATGCTCGACGCGATGGGGCTGACCCGGATCACCCTGATCCTCTCCGTCCCGCAGGGCGCGCCCGCGGGTCCCGTCCCGGGCAGCGGGCCCGGCCGGCAGCAGGGCGCCGTCAGACTGCGTGCCGTGCCGCCGCTCGGGGAGTGAGCGGCCGGGGGAGACTGGTTGCCTGACTCCACCGGACGAAGGGCGGTAAGGGCGTGCGGCTGACGATCCTCGGCGGGGGCGGTTTCCGGGTACCGCTGGTCTACGGAGCACTGCTCGCGGACCACGCCGAGGGCCGGGTGACCCACGTGACGCTGTACGACGAGGACGCCGGGCGGCTCGCCGCCATGGCCCGGGTGCTCGCGGACCAGGCTGCTGCCGCCGGAGTGCCGGACGCCCCGGCCGTCACGGCCACCGTCGACCTCGACGAGGCCCTGCGAGGCGCCGATTTCGTCTTCTCCGCCATCCGTGTCGGCGGGCTGGAAGGGCGGGCGGCCGACGAGCGGATCGCCCTGGCCGAAGGCGTGCTCGGCCAGGAGACGGTGGGCGCGGGCGGGATCGCGTACGGCCTGCGGACCGTGCCGGTGGCTCGTGAGTTCGCGCGCAGGATCGCCCGCAGGGCCCCAGAGGCATGGGTCATCAACTTCACCAACCCGGCCGGGCTGGTCACGGAGGCGATGGCAGAGGAGCTCGGCGAGCGGGTGATCGGCATCTGCGACTCGCCCGTGGGGCTCGGCCGGCGCATCGCCCGGCTGCTGGGGGCCGGGCCGCAGGAGGCGTGGATCGACTACGTCGGCCTCAACCACCTGGGCTGGGTGCGCGGGCTGCGCGTCGGTGGCCGCGACGAACTGCCCAGGCTGCTGGCCGACACCGAGGCGCTGGAGTCCTTCGAGGAGGGGCGCCTCTTCGGGGCCGAGTGGCTGCGCTCGCTCGGCGCGATCCCGAACGAATACCTGCACTACTACTACTTCAACCGTGACACGGTACGTGCCTACCGGGAGGCCGAGCAGACGCGCGGGGCCTTCCTGCGCGACCAGCAGCGCGGGTTCTACGCCGAGGCCGGCCGCCCCGGGCAGCCGGCCGGGGCGGCGCTGGCCGCCTGGGACCGGACCCGGGCCGAGCGCGAGGCCACGTACATGGCCGAGAACCGCGAGGCGGCGGGCGTCGGGGAGCGCGACGAGAGCGACCTGGAGTCGGGCGGCTACGAACAGGTCGCGCTCGCGCTGATGCGGGCCATCGCCCGGGACGAGCGGGCCACGCTGATCCTCAACGTCCAGAACGGCCCCACGCTGTCGGTCCTCGACGCCGGCGCGGTCATCGAGGTGCCCTGCCTGGTCGACGCGAACGGCGCCCACCCGGTGGGCGTCGCACCGCTGCCGCTGCACGCGGTGGGACTGGTGACCGCGGTCAAGGCCGTCGAGCGGGAGATCCTGGCGGCCGCCGCGAGCGGCTCGCGGGCGACCGCGGTGAAGGCCTTCGCCCTGCATCCGCTGGTGGACTCGGTGGGGGTGGCGCGGCGGCTGCTCGACGGGTACGCGGCGGAGCACCCGGGGCTGGCCTACCTGCGCTGACTTCCGGCGCGCGGTTGCCCCGTACGGCTCAGCGCCGCATGCGGTGCGGCGGGTGCGCTGTGACAGTGCGAAGGTGACCACTGCCCCCGTCGTAGCCGCCGCGCCACCCGTGCTCGACCGGCGGCGGCGCAACGTCATCTTCGGCACGATCATGCTCGGCGTGCTGCTGGCGGCACTCGACCAGACGATCGTGGGTACCGCCCTGCCCACGATCGTGGCGGATCTGGGCGGCGGGGACCACATGTCGTGGGTGGTCACCTCCTACCTGCTCACGGAGACCGTGGCGACGGTACTGGTGGGCAAGTTCGGTGACCTCTTCGGCCGAAAGCTGATCTTCCAGATCTCCGCCGTCGTCTTCATCAGCGGCTCCTTCCTGTGCGGCCTGTCGAGCAACATGACGTTCCTGATCGTGTGGCGCGGCGTCCAGGGCGTCGGGGCCGGCGGCCTGATGGTCACCGCGATGGCGTTGATCGCCGATGTGGTGCCCCTGCGCGAACGCGGTAAGTACCAGGGCATGATCGGCGCCGTCTTCGGCGTCGCCACCGTGATCGGCCCGCTGCTCGGCGGGTTCTTCACCGACCAGCTGAGCTGGCGGTGGTGCTTCTACGTCAACGTCCCGATCGCGATCCTCGTCGTAGTCGCGGCCGCCCGGACGATCCCGGCGGTGCGGGCCTCGGGCAAGCCGGTCATCGACTACCTGGGCATCACCCTCGTCGCGATCGGCGCGAGCGCGCTGATCCTGGCCACCAGCTGGGGCGGGAACGAGTACGCGTGGACCTCGCCCGTGATCATCGGCCTGTTCGCGGGCGGTGCGCTCGCACTGGCCCTGTTCTGTGTGGCCGAGACACGGGCCGCGCAGCCGATGCTGCCGATGCGGCTCTTCCGAAATCCGGTCTTCTCGGTGTGCTCCGTGCTGAGCTTCATCGTCGGGTTCGCGATGCTCGGCGCGCTCACGTTCCTGCCGACCTACCTGCAGTACGTGGACGGGGATTCGGCCACCGTCTCGGGCGTCCGGACCCTGCCCATGGTCTTCGGGCTGCTGCTCGCCTCCGTCTTCAGCGGCAACGTCACCAGCAAGACCGGCAAGTACCGGATCTTTCCGATCGTGGGCAACGCCGTCATGGGCGTCGGCCTGTACCTGCTGTCGCGGATGGAGCCGGGGACCAACACCTGGCTGGAATCGCTGTACATGTTCGTGCTCGGTACGGGCATCGGCCTGTCCATGCAGGTGCTGACGATCGCCGTGCAGAACACCGTCGACTACGCGGACCTCGGCACGGCGACCTCCGGGGTCACCTTCTTCCGTACGCTCGGCAGCGCCTTCGGGACGGCGGTCTTCGGAACGATCTACGCGAACACCCTGGGGCCCGAACTGAAGGCGGCCGTCGCGCAGGCGGCAAGGCTCACCGGGGAGGATCCGGCGCGCCTCGCCGAGGCCGCGTCGAGCCCGCAAGGGGTGCACGGGCTCGACCCGGTGGCCGCGGGCCCGGTGATCGACGCGTACGCGCAAGCCCTGCACACGGTGTTCCTGTGGACCGTGCCGGTGGCGGTGGTCGGCTTCGTCGTGGCGCTCTTCCTCAAGCAGGTGCGGCTGCGCGACACCGCCCGCGCCGGGTCCACGGACATGGGCGACGGTTTCGGCTCCCCGGCCACGGCCTCCGGGGACTCGGCCAAACTGCTGGAGCTGGCGGTCGGCAAACTCGTACGGAACATGGGGCCGAAGACGGCGCGCGCGATCGTCGAGAACTCCGACACCCGGCTGGACATCGCGGGCGCGTGGGCGGTGATGCAGGTGGACATGATGACCCGGACGGTGGGCCACGCCGGCCTGGGCCTGATCGCCGGTCGCCGCTCCCTGCCGCCCGAGGTGCTGCTCCCCGTCTTCGACCGGATGGTGGACGAGGGCTTCCTCGGCCGTGAGGACAGCTTCTTCACGCTCACCCCCGCCGGGCAGCGGGAGGCCGGTGTCATCTCGGCGGCATGGGCGCAGTGGCTCGGCAACGAGCTGGAGAAGGACCGCGGGCGGCCGCGGAGCGCCGAACTGCGGGTGGCGGCGGACGCGATCGCGAAGCGGCTGCTGGCGGAGGACCTGCGCGAGGGTAACTTCGCCCCGAAGGCGGTGGTGTAGGGGAGTCCGGATGCCGTGTCAGGTCATTCGTACGACGGACCTGGTGCAGCAGACGGACGAGGGAAGGGCGACCGCCGACGGTTCTCGGGACATGTCTGCGTCATGACAGTTCCCGGAAGCCGGAGGCTCTGAATGGCTCGACTCGTCACGATCGGCATCATCACGGCTTCGCTGATCACCCTGGGACCACCGCCGGCCGGCGCCGGCGCAGCTCAGACCACGTGTTTCGCCGTCCCCGCCACGCTGACCGGGGCGGGCGCCCTCACCGGAACGCCCGGTGACGACGTCATCGTCGGATCGCCGGGCGACGACGTCATCAACGGCAACGGCGGGAACGACGTCATCTGCGGTCTCGGCGGTGACGACCGGCTCATCGGCGGAGCCGGCGACGACCGGATCGACGGCGGCGCCGGGAATGACGCCCTGCGTGGCGACGAGGCCGTCGAAAGCGGTGACGTCAGGCGCGGCGGCAACGACGAGCTGTCCGGCGGCGACGGCGACGACGACATGGTCGGCGATTCACTGACGGGCAGCGGCAACGCCGAGGGCGGGGGGAACGACCTGCTCGACGGCGGTAGCGGCGTCGACTTCATGGTCGGCGACTCGCAGAGCGACGGCGACGGCAACGCCAAGGGCGGCGGGAACGACCGCCTGTACGGCGGCGACGGCGACGACGAGCACATGACGGGCGACAGCGTCAGCTTCGGCGGCAACGCCGAGGGCGGCGGGAACGACCTGCTGGAGGGCGGCAACGGCGACGACGGCCTCCTCGGGGACTCGGCCGCGCCCTTCGGGGGATCGGCGACCGGCGCCGGCAACGACATCCTGCGGGGCGGGGCCGGTGCCTACGACAACCTGATCGGCGACAGCGAGGGCGTCGCCGCGGCCTACGGCAACGGCGGCAACGACGTGCTGGACATGGGGGCCGACGGCGGGTTCTTCGCCCTGGGGGACCACAACATCGGCGACCCGGACGGCGGCGGTCAGGCGTTCGGGGCGGGCAACGACCGGATCACCGGGGGCAGCTCCGCCGAGGTCCTCGTGGGCGACAGCTCGGTCGCGAACGCCGCCACGACCGTGGCGGGCAACGATGTGATCGTCGGGCGCGGCGGCGGTGACTTCGTCTTCGGTGACAACGTCAACTTCGACGGTGACGCGACCGTCGGGACGGCTGGCGGCCGGGACCAGCTCCGAGGCGGCGCCGGCGGCGACGCGATCGCGGCAGGACCCGGCGACGACGTCCTCGACGGCGGACCGGACGCCGACACCTGCGACGGAGAGGCGGGCACGGCCGACGTCGCGACGCACTGCGAGTCGCTCGCCGGCATTCCGTAGCGGACGGCAGGACGCCCCCCTTCTGCAGGCCCGGCCCCCGTTCTGTAGGGCGCCGCTGCTACAGGGCGCCGCCGGTGGCGGTCGGGTAGTCGTACGAGGGCACGTGCGGCAGCGACGTGAGGTCCGGGCGCCAGGTGCGCAGGACGGCCGCCGACGGGGCGTAGAGGTCCGAGGGGATCTCGGCCGGGGCGAACCACTCCCAGCGGGCGATCTTGTGGGGCTCGGTGACGGCGGGGACTCCGACGGCCGTCGTGGTCACCGCGGCGGCCGTCAGCCGGGTCATGCCGGACTTCGCGTCGATCTGGACGGCGAGCACCCGGATTCCCTCGGGTTCCGCCCGCAGGTCGGTCTCCTCGGCGAGCTCCCGGGCGGCAGCCCGCTCGAAGCCCTCCCCGGGGTCGACCTTGCCGCCGGGCAGCTCCCAGCGGCCGTCGTGCGCCTGGCCGAGCAGGACCCGGCCGTCCGGGCCGACCACGACGAGGCCGACGCCGACGACGGCGTTGGGTTGCGGGACGGCCCGTTCGGGGCGTTCGCCGGTGGTGCTCATGTACGTCCTTCCGATGAGGTGGTGGGTCTGGCGCGGATGTGGATCCGCTCGCCCTGCGGGCCGAAGAGGCTGAGGAACTCCGCGGCCCGCGGGCCCGGGTTGAAGAAGGCGTGCGGGGTGCGCGTGTCGAACTCCGCGGCCTCCCCGGGGCCGAGGACGAGATCGTGCTCGCCCAGCAGCAGACGGACGCGCCCGGACAGCACGTACAGCCACTCGTAGCCCTCGTGGACACGGAGCTCCGGCAGCGGCGGCGTGCCCTCGACGGGCGGGATGATCTGCTTGAAGGCGCGCACGCCGCCGAAGTCGCGGGTCAGCGGCACGAAGGTGTGGCCGTGGCGGACGAAGGGACGCGGGCGGACCCGGGGGTCCCCGGTCTCCGGTGCGCCGACCAGCTCGTCGAGCGCCACCCGGTGCGCCCTGGCCAGCGGGAGCAGCAGTTCCAGTGTCGGCCTGCGCTGCCCGGATTCGAGCCGGGAGAGGGTGGAGAGCGAGATTCCGGTGGCCTCGCTGAGCTGGGCCAGGGTGGTGCCGCGCTGCTGGCGCAGGGCGCGCAGGCGCGGTCCTACGGCCGTCAGCACGCCCGCGAGTTCCTCGTCCTGCTCTTCGGTGGCCATGACCCCATTTGCCGCTTCGGCAAGAGCATTTGTCAAGCGGGGCCGGTGGGCGGACCCTCGCAGACATGGACAACGCAAAGGACGACTCGTTCGACGTGGTGGTCGTGGGCGGTGGGGCGGCCGGGCTCGCCGGAGCGCTGACCCTGGCCCGGGCCCGCCGCTCGGTACTGGTGATCGACTCCGGCAGCCCGCGCAACGCACCCGCCGCGCACATGCACGGGTACCTCGGCCACGACGGAGCGAGCCCGGCCGGACTCCTGGCCAGGGGGCGCGCGGAGGTGACCGGCCACGGCGGGGAGATCCGGCCGGGCACGGTCGTCGCCGCGGACCGGCTGCCCGAAGGGGGCTTGCTGGTCCGCTGCGGGGACGGCTCGACCGTCCGAGCGCGCCGGCTGCTGGTCGCCACCGGGCTGGTGGACGAGCTCCCCGCCGTGCCGGGGCTGCGGGCGCGCTGGGGGCGGGACGTGCTGCACTGCCCGTACTGCCACGGCTGGGAGGTCCGGGACCAGCCGATCGCGGTGCTGGCCGACGGCCCCCTCGCCGTGCACCAGGCCGGGCTGTGGCGGCAGTGGAGCGCGCGGACCACCCTGCTGTCGCACACCTGGCCGCTCCCCGCCGGGGACCGGGAGCTGCTGGCCGCCCGGGGCGTCGAGGTCGTCGAAGGCGAGGTGACCGGCCTCGTCGTCGAAGAGGACCGGCTGGCCGGGGTGACCCTGGCCGACGGGGGCGAACGGCGGTGCCGGGCGCTCGTGGTGGCGCCCCGGTTCACGGCCCGCTCCGGCGTCCTGACCGGACTGGGCCTGCCCGTGACCGCCCTGGAGCGGGACGGCCACGTCATCGGCACCTGCGTCGATTCCGACCCGGCGACCGGTGCCACCGCCCTCCCGGGCGTATGGGCGGCGGGCAATGTCACCGCGCCGACGGAGCAGGTGGCGGGCGCGGCCGCGTACGGGGTCCGCGCGGCTGTTGCCATCAACGCCGACCTGATCGAGGAGGAGACCCGGCGGGCGGTCGAGGCCTACCGCGTGAGCGGGTGAGTCGGTGAGCGCGTGACCGGGTGACCGCGCGTGGTGCGGTGGAGTGGCGCTGAACCGGTGGTGAGCGGGACCCGAACCGCCGGGCATCGGACGCCTGTACGGGTTTCGGCCAGGTCCCGTCCGCGCAGGCTCTGGGCGGTCTGATCGTCGTACCGTTCAGCGGCTCAGGGGGGCGCAATGGCACATGTACTGGTCATCGGCGGAGGTGTCGGAGGGGCGGCCACCGCCCTGCTCGCGGCGCGGCAAGGACACACGGCGGAGCTGTTCGAGCGCGACACGCGCGCCCCGGGTACCGCCCTCGATCGAGACTTCTTCGGCTGGCGGCGGCCGACCGTACCGCAGGCGACGCAGCCGCATGCCCTGCTGGGCGCCGCTCGGAGCGTCCTGCGGGACGAACTGCCCGACGTCCACCAGGAGATGCTCCGGCTCGGCGCCCGCGAGCGGCACGAGCTGGACTGGTTCGACGTACGGCCGCCCGCGCGCCCCGGCGACGAGGACCTCGTCATGCTCCAGGCCCGGCGCATCGTCCTGGAGAGCGCGCTGGCCACCGCCCTGCGCGCCGAACCGGGTGTCGTCGCGCGGTACGGGGAACCGGTCACCGGGCTGCTCACGGAACCCGGGATCCGGGTGACGGGAGTGACCACGCAGGCAGGGAGTTACGAGGGGGACCTCGTCGTGGACGCGGGCGGCCGGCGCGGAGGTGTCGAGCGCTGGCTGACCGCGGCGGGGTGCCGCCCACCGGTCGTGGAACGGCACCGCACGGGCCTCGCGTACTTCTGCCGCTGGTACCGGCTGCCCGACGGCATGGACGAGGGGCCGCGCCGGCCCTGGGCGGTGACGGGCGGCGCCTTCGCCGGATGCGCGGTCTTCCCGGCCGACAACCGGCTCTTCGCCGTGACGCTGTTCGTGCACACCGCGGACACCACGCGCTCGGCGCTGCGCGACACCATCGTCTTCGAGGCCGCCGCCCGTACCTTCCCGCCCGGCGCGGCCTGGCTGGCACTGGGCGCCGAGCCGCTGTCGGAGGTACTGGCCACCGCGAGCCTGGACAACCGGTGGAGCGCGCTCGCCGACGAGCGCGGGCCGGTGGTGAGCGGGCTGGTGCCCGTCGGGGACGCGATCACGCACACCAACCCCACCCTCGGACAGGGCACTTCACTGGCGCTGTGGGCCGCGCGCAGGGTGGCCCGTACGGCGCACCGGGACCCGGGATCCGAGGCGTTCGCCGCGGGCCACCACGCCTGGGCGGTGCGCACGCTGAAGCCGTGGTTCGACTTCCAGGTCGTCGCCGACGAGGCCATCGGGGAGCGGTTCGCGACCCGGGCCGGGCGTACGGGGACGGCCCGGGACGTGGCCGCGCTGTTCGAATGCGCGCTGGAGGACCCGGAGGTGATGCGGGCGCGGGCCAGGGTCCGGCACCTGGCCGAGCCGCCGGAGCGGGCGTACGCGGATCCGGAGGTCCGGGAGCGGGTGGCGCGCTGGCTGGCCGCGCGGCCGCAGTACGCGCCGAACGCGGTGGGGCCGGACCGGGCGGAGTGGGAGAAGCTGACCTCGTAGTGAGAGGGGCGGGCCGGGACGGGCGGGCCGGTCAGCCGCTCGGCCGGTCAGCCGGCCGGCGGGGGGCCGAGCACCTCGGCGAGGTCGTAGCCGACCACTTCCTCCAACTGGGCGTAGGTGCAGCTCTCCGGCGCCCGGTCGGGCCGCCAGCGGCCGAACTGGGCGGTGTGCCGGAACCGGTCGCCCTCCATGTGGTCGTACTTCACCTCGATGACCCGCTCGGGGCGCAGCGGCACCCAGGACAGGTCCTTCTTCCCGGTCCAGCGGCTCGTCGCGCCGGGCAGCCGGGCGCTCTCGTGGGCGGACTCCTCGGCCCAGGCGGCCCACGGGTGGCCCCCGGGGTCCGGCATGCGCAGCGGTTCGAGCTCCTCGACGAGCTCGGCCCGGCGCTTCATGGGGAAGGCGGCGCACACGCCGACGTGCTGGAGGGCGCCCTGGCCGTCGTACAGGCCCAGCAGCAGCGATCCGATGATCAGACCGCTCTTGTGGAAACGGAAACCCGCGAGGACGACGTCGGCCGTACGCTCGTGCTTGATCTTGTACATGAGGCGCGTGTCGGGCCGGTAAGGGAGATCGAGGGGCTTGGCGATGACCCCGTCGAGGCCGGCGCCCTCGAATCGCTCGAACCACTCCTGCGCGAGAGCGGGGTCGGTGGTCGCGGGCGCGAGGTGAACGGGGGGCCGGGCGGTGGAGAGGGACCGGGCGAGGGCGCTGCGGCGGTCGGCGAGCGGGGTGTCTAGGAGCGCCTCGTCGCCGAGCGCGAGCAGATCGAAGGCGACGAAGCTGGCGGGTGTCGTGTCGGCGAGCAGTTTCACGCGCGACGCCGCGGGGTGGATCCGTTCGGTCAGCCGGTCGAAGTCGAGGCGCCCGCCATGAACGATCACGATCTCGCCGTCGATGACGCAGCGCGGGGGCAGGTTCTCCCTCAGGGCCGCCACCAGTTCGGGAAAGTACCGGGTCAGCGACTTGCCCGTGCGGCTGCCGATCTCGATCTCGTCGCCGTCGCGGTGGACGATGGCGCGGAAGCCGTCCCACTTGGCCTCGTACTGCATCCCCGGCGGGATCCTGGCCACGGACTTGGCGAGCATCGGCTTCACGGGCGGCATCACCGGCAGATCCATGTCTCCGATTCTGCGGTGGTACGTCCGGCCCCGCCCGGTATGCGGGTCCGGCCGGGCCCGCCTACCGTGGCGCACATGGGTGCTGCCGGTAATGCGATCGAGCTCGACGCGGGCGGGCGGACGGTACGCCTGTCCAGCCCGGACAAGGTCTACTTCCCGGAGCGCGGCCTCACCAAGCGGGACGTGGCCGAGTACTACCTGGCGGTCGCGGACGGCATCACGCGGGCCCTGCGCAACCGGCCGACGACGCTGGAGCGGTACCCGGACGGGGTGGGGGGCGAGTCCTTCTTCCAGAAGCGGGCGCCGAAGAACCTGCCCGACTGGATCCCGACCGCCCACATCGCCTTCCCGAGCGGCCGCAGCGCGGACGAGATCTGCCCGACCGAGCCGGCCGCCGTGCTGTGGGCCGCCAACCTGGGCTGCCTCACCTTCCACCCCTGGCCCGTACGGCGCGAGGACACCGACCGGCCCGACGAGCTGCGCATCGACCTCGATCCGCAGCCGGGCACCGACTACCACCACGCGGTGGCCGCCGCGCACGAGCTGCGCGCCCTGCTGGAGGAGCTGGGACTGCGGGGCTGGCCGAAGACCTCGGGCGGCCGCGGCCTGCACGTCTTCGTCCCGATCGCGCCGCGCTGGACCTTCACCGAGGTCCGCAGGTGCGCCATCGCCCTCGGCCGGGAGCTGGAGCGCCGCATGCCGGGCAAGGTTACGACGGCCTGGTGGAAGGAGGAGCGCGGCGAGCGGATCTTCGTCGACTACAACCAGACGGCGCGCGACCGCACGATCGCCTCCGCCTACTCCGTCCGCCCCCGCCCGCACGCCCCGGTGTCGGCGCCGCTGCGCTGGGACGAGGTGGACGACGCGGAGCCGCGCGACTTCGACATCGTGACCATGCCGGCCCGCTTCGCCGAACTGGGCGACCTGCACGCCGAGATGGACGAGCACGCCTTCACTCTGGACGCCGTACTCGAACTCGCCGCCCGCGACGAGCACAAGCACGGCCTGGGGGACATGCCCTACCCGCCGGACTATCCGAAGATGCCGGGCGAACCGAAGCGGGTCCAGCCGAGCCGGGCGAAGCGAGAGGACTGAACCGGGCGCGTCAGCCGGGATTCGGGGCGGTCGGCTTGTGGCCGGGGTACACGTGGTCCGGACTCACGATGCTGGTGATCGCCTCGCCGAACAGGGTGCTGGGCTCCTGGCCGTCGTGCTGGACGTCGGTGTTGAGGAGGACCACCATGGTCGCCTGAGCCTCCGGCAGATAGACGGTCAGCGTCTCGTACCCGGGCAGTGAGCCGTTGTGGCCGATCCAGCCCTGGACGTTGAAGATGCCGAGCCCGTAACCGGCGCCGGGAATGCCGACCGAGGTGGTCTTCAGCCGCTCGGCCTGGGTCGCGGGCGTCAGCAGCGTGCCGGTGGCGAGAGTCCGTGCCCAACTGCGCAGGTCCTGCAGGTCGGAGATGATCGCTCCCGCGGCCCAGGCCCAAGTCGGGTCCCAGTTGGTCGCGTTCACGATCTTGCCCGAGGCCGACTGGTCGGTGTAACCCTGCGCGTGCGGTACGGGGAACTCGGCCCCGATCGGGAAGAGCGTGTGGCGCAGACCGGCCGGCTGCAGGACGTCCCGTCCGATGACCTCGTTGAGCGGCCGGCCGGTGATCTTCTCGACCACCAGGCCGAGCAGGATCAGGTTGGTGTTGGAGTACTCCCACTTCTCGCCCGGTGCGAACTGCACGGGGTGATCGAAGGAGTAGCCGAGCAGCTGCTGTGGTGTGAAAGGCTTGTTGGGGTTGGCTTCGAACGCCTTGATGAAGTCGTTGTCCTCGGAGTAGTTGAACAGTCCGCTGCGCATTCCGGCGAGTTGGCGCAGAGTGATTCGATCCCCGTTCGGAACTCCGGCGATGTACTTGCCGATGGGGTCGTCCAGGCCGATCTTGCCCTGGTCGACCAGTTGGAGGAGGGCGGTCACGGTGAACGTCTTCGTCTCGCTGCCGATGCGAATGCGGAAATCGCTCTGCATGGGAGCGCCGGTCGCCTTGTCCGAGACCCCGAAGTTCCTCACGTAACTGCCCTTGCCGGGGGCCCACAGCCCCACGGTGACGCCCGGCACATGGGCCTCGCGCAGGACCTGCAGGATGGCGGCGTCCAGCTGCGCCGCGACGGCCGGAGTGAGCTGCTTGAACTCCGTGTCGCCGTCCGGGGAGGGGGAGGGGGAGGGAGCGGCGGGGGCGAACGAACCCTGGGCGGGCGCTCCGTGGGCGGGGCCCGCGACGGCCGGGGCGATGAGCAGGGCCGCGGCGGCGGTGGCCACGCAGGCCCGGCGAAGCCGTATGTGCGTCGACCTCACGGCATGCCTCCCTCCTGTTGTTCCTGTCGTACGAGGATCAAGGAAAGTGCTGGCACAAGCGTAGGTCCGCGTCATCAGGGGCGCGATCAGGGATCAAAACAACACGGACGATCGTGCTAATGTCTGGGCCCGGTTCCGCCCCGACGAGGCGGAGCTGATGGCTCGGGTCGAGACCGGCCGCCTGCTCGTACGCGGCGTACCCGTCACCACGGACCGCTGGGGCGGTCACGGCGGCGGCGGAGGCGACGGTCACGGCGACGGCGGAGGCGACGGTCACGGCGACGGCGGAGGCGACGGTCACGGCGACGGCGGAGGCGGCAGGCCCGTCCTGGTCGTGAACGGCTGCTCCTCGCGCGCCTCGCGGTTCGCCGGCATCGTCGAGGCCTTCCGCGCCCAGGGCCGTACGGTGATCGCCTTCGACACCCCGGGACACGGGGAGTCCGGCGCCGGGCCTCCACGATCCTCGACTACCGGGCCGTCATCCGCCGACCGCACGCGGAACAGGGGGGACTTCTCGGCGGTCGTCGCCCACTCCTTCGGCGTGCTCGCCACCTTCTTCACGCTGCGCGACGGCATACGGGCCGACCGCGTCGTCGCCATCGGAAGGCGTCGCCGACTTCGACTACCTCCTGGACGGGTTCTGCGCCCGGCTGCGCCTGAGCGGGGCGGTCCGGCGGCCCTGCGCGGCCACGTGGAGCGCCGGCCCTTCCCCGCCGAACCCGGCATCTGGCAGCGCCTCGACGCCGGTCGGCGGCAGTCGGACCTGCCGGCCCCGATCCTCCTCGTCCACGACGCGGACGACGACGTGGCCGCCCCCGCGCAGTCCCACGCGATCGCCGACGCCTACGGTTCCCAGGCCCGGCTGATCGAGACGAGCGGCCTCGGTCACCGGCGCATCCTGGCCGACCCGGAAGTCATCACGGCCGCCGTCGAGTTCGCGACCGCGCCCCCGTGGCCCGATGACGCGCACCGACCTGCGGGCAAGCTCGATGCGGCCGAGGAGCGGGGTCAGGAAGGGGAGTTGAAGACGGGCGGCCGGTCCGGGAGCTCCTCCGGAGCGGCCGCCACCGCCCGAAGCCGGTCGAGGATGCCTCGGCCGGCCCGCTCGTACGCCGCCGGGTCCTCGTGCAGGACGGAGTGCGCGTTGGCCAGCTCCATCAGCGCGATCAGCTCGAAGGCGAGCTGGGGAACGTCCGCGGGGTCGAACCCGTCCCGGAGTCCGCCCGCCAGCCGGGCCTCTTCGAGGACCCGCTCGACGTAACGCGTCCAGTCGGAGCGCACCTTGGCGATCTCGTCGCGTACGGGGCCGGGGCGGGCGTCGAACTCCGCGGAGACGCCGTAGAAGAAGCACCCGCCGGGGAAGACGCGGCGCCCGGAGTAGTCGAGCCACAGCTCGCACACCCGCCACACCTTGGCGAGGCCCGCGGGGTCCTCGCGCATGGGCCGGACGACCTGCTCGACGAACACGTCCACCGCGGCGCGGACGGTCGCGAGCTGAAGGTCCTCCTTGGAGCCGAAGAGTGCGAACACGCCGCTCTTGCTCAGGCCGAGGTCCGCGGCGATCTTCCCCAGGGACATGCCTTCGAGGCCGTCCACGGAGGCGATGCCCATCGTCCGGTCGAGAACCGTCCGTCGCGTCTGGTTGCCGCGTTCCACGCGTCCGTCTGCCATCTCCCCACTTTACCGAACGCACGGTCGTTCACTCTGTGGAGCGGGCGCGGGGCCACTGTCAGTGGCGGGTGCCATGCTCGAAGAGGGAGGACAGGGATCGGACAGGACAGGACACGACAGGACACGACAGCGGAAGGGTGCGGACCATGCTCACCACGGACTACAAGGACGGCTCCCCGAACTGGGTGGACCTGGGTACGCCGGACGTCGCCGCCGCCGCGGAGTTCTATGCGGGACTGTTCGGCTGGGACTTCCGGGCTGGTGGCGAGGAGGTCGGGGGGTACGGGATGTTCCACCTCGGCGACAAGACGGTCGCGGGCGGTATGACGGTCCCGGCGGACCAGGGCCCGTGTGCCTGGCAGGTGTACTTCCAGACCTCCGACGTGGACGCGACGGCGGCGGCCGTGGTCAAGGCGGGCGGTTCGGTGACCTTCGAGCCGATGGATGTCCTGGACTACGGCCGGATGGCGATGTTCGCCGATCCGGAGGGAGTGGGCTTCGGCGTATGGCAGCCCAGGAAGAACAGCGGCCTGGGCGCGGTGACGGAGGTGGGCTCCCTGTGCTGGACGGAGCTGTACACGGGCGACGTCGCCCGGGCGGCCGAGTTCTACCGCGCGGTACTCGGCTGGGAGATCGGCGAGACGTTCGAGGGCGGTTCGTACACGATGGCCAAGCCGGCCGGCGCGACGGAGCAGGCCTCCTTCGGTGGTCTGGTCCCGATCTCGTCGGACCCGGTCGAGGACGCCGAACGGCCCTACTGGACGCCGTACTTCGAGGTGGCCGATTGCGATGCGACGGCAGCAAAGGCGGAGGAGTCGGGCGGCAAGGTCCGCCTCACCCCGGTGACCATGGAGGGAGTCGGCCGCTTCGCCAAGCTGGCGGATCCCTTCGGGGCGCGATTCGCGGTCATAGCCAGCCTGCCGCCGACGGGCGGATGACAGGGTGTTGATCGCCCGTTGATCGGACGTCCATCGGCGGCGGTCAGTATCACCGGCATGTCGATGAACACCACCACCACTGCAACTGCTTGGTACGACCTCGCCCTGTGCGCCCAGACGGGGCCGGGCTTCTTCTTCCCCGAGCCCGGCTCTTCGCTGCGTGACGCGAAGCGGCTGTGCGGGGCGTGCGAGGGGCGGGCGGCGTGCCTGGAGTACGCCCTGGCCAATGACGAACGCTTCGGCGTCTGGGGCGGCTTGTCCGAGTCCGAACGCCACGCCCTGCGCTCGCGCCGCAGCTGATCAGGTCCGTGTACCCTTGCCGCTGCGCCGCACCAGCCCCACCCGCAGCGCGAGCTCGAACCCCTCACCGCCGCACTCCTCGCGACGCGGCGTGTGGGGTACGACCCGCACGGGGTAGTGGCCCCCGACGGGCGACACGACCCCACCGAAGCGGGGGTCCCCGGCGAACCAGATCCGGTCGGGGTGAGCGTTGTCCAACTCCGCGAGTGCGACGGGAAACGGGATGATCCGAAACGTGGCGGTGAAGTCCTCCCGGAACGGGATGGCGACGGTCGCGGGGCTTCCCGTCGCCCGCGGAGGGTGCAGGCACGGCCACTCCCGCCACGGGTACGCCTGAAGGATCGCCGCAACGCGGTGACGCCGACAGTACGCGATGGCCACCCAGGGGAGGAGGGGTGCCGCGAGCATGGCGATGAGGGCGAAGCCGGTCCCGGCGTGAGGGATGACGTCGATGCAGGCAAAGGCGATCAGGGGAGGGCCGCCGAGGCTGAGCACCCATCCGGCGCGGCGGACGACCAGCCGCCTGTAGCCGACAGCCGTTGGCGGGTGGTCCCAGGCGACCTTGGTGAGCGCGAGGCTCATTGGAGCAACTCCAGGATGCGTGAGGACCCGGTCGCGGTTGGCGCACTGACGGCAGGGTCGGAAAAGCGGATGGTGTGGGCGACCGCTTCGAGGATGTCTGTGTAAGCGTCGGCGTGCTGGACGGATGTGCTGGTCAAGTCGAGGATGAGCAAGTGAAACCCGTCCGGGTGCACGGTCGCGACTTTGGCTTGAAAGAGTCGTTGCTCCACACCGGGCACGGAAATGACCCCGGCGACCAGGCAGCACGGGAGCGCCGACGCCAGGTCGATGAACCTCCGGACGGAACTGGTCCACAGGGTGGATCGTGCGATGGCCAGAGCCGTTCGTGCCACGGTTAGCCGGGAGTTGGTCTGCTCGGCAGGCCGGGTGGTCAGAGAGAACAGCGAAGTGGCGACGCCGCCCGGCCCCTCGGGGTGAAAGCCGAAAGACGTGTGCACGATGTCATGCCCTGAGAGCTCCTCAAGCCCATCCATGAGCTGGGCCAGTTCCTGCTGTGCAGCAGGACTGTTCAGGGCCTCAGCGAACGAGTTCAGTGACGCCCTGTCGTCCGGGCCGATGTCGTGAAAGCCGGGAGGCAGGCGAAACCAGACCGGCGGGACGTTGCTCCGGTGCGTCACGGCGTCAGTACCGACCAGACGCGGCTCGACTTCTTGACGGCTGAGGGAGCATCGTCCAGCACCCCTCGGGCACCGTCAACGGCCGTCGAGCCGTGTTCGAGTGCTTCGTTCTCCGGGGCGTAGTCGACCCCGGCGGTCACGGCGCCCGCACCTGCCACGGCCACGCCCACCCGGTCCCTGGTCGCTTGAGTCGATGATCGCAGTGCCCATCCCGTGAGGGGGCTCTCCACCTGCCGCACGTCTTCGGCGGTGGTCCACGCCGCTTGCCTGAACGCGGTGGTGCCCGGGGCGAGCCCCGCCAATGCGCTGCTCTCAGGGGCGGCGGCCATTGCCGCGCGGGCGGCCGCCGTGCCGGCCTTGGCCCCGGAGGCGACGGCCGCGAGGCCCGGCACCGTGCCGGCCGCGTCGCCGATCAGGGTCACACTGCTCTTCCAGAAGTCGGCATCGAACTCGCCCTTCGTGAAGCCGTCCGTCAGGGACTTCCGGAATTTCGGATCCGCAGTGTGCGTCGCAAGGGCCGCCAGGGACAGTCCGCTCCCGACAAGCATGATTGCGAGTCCGACCGGTGGGCAGGCGAGAGCCACCAATGCACCGACGAAGCCCAGGACTGCCGACGCGTTCGACAAGGCGTCGCCCGGGTCGTCGACGATCTTGTGCCAGATCGAGGACAGCAGGCCCGGTTCCTTCGGGGCCAGGCGGTCCGACGCCGTGTTCAGCGTCTGCGCCACCCGGCGGGCCGCCGTCGCGTGCTCGCCGGCGAGCTCGCGGGCCAGGCGGCGGGCGTCGGCCAGGGCTTCGGGGGACTTCGCGGCGGCCGCCTGGGCCTCGTACCGGGCCGCCAGGGCGCGGTGGTCCACCAGCGTCTCGTGCCAGCCCGTGAGCCGCTTCGCGGCCTCGGCGAGGGAGGTGTGGGCCGAGCCCAGGTAGCGCGGGAGGTCCTGCGAGAGGGAGGCGCGGAAGGCGGTCGCGGCCTCGCCGTGCCAGTCCGAACTGTGCGAGACCAGCGCCTTCACCACGCGCGAGGCCTCGCCGAGGGAGGCCGCCGACGCGGAGAGTTTCCTGGTCAGGGCCAGGACCGCCGCCGGATTCCCGGGGGCCGGGTCGAAGCCGAGGGCGGCGTGGTCAGTCATGCGTGGCCGCCGCCCGGCGGAAGGCCGCGCGGATGGCCTCCTCCAGTTCCGCGAACTCCGCGGCGCTGCGGTCCACGCCGTCCCGCACGGCCTTGACGCGCTTGGTCAGCTCCCGCGCGCCGAAGGCCCATCTCTTCTGGAAGCCGTCACACGCCGCGTCCAGGTCCGCCGTGCCCAGCTCGTCGGCCCGTACGTGGTCCAGCGCGCGCCGGGCGTCCCGCAGGGAGACCAGCGAGGAATCCAGAGCACGGGTCAGACGGGTCAGCTGGTCGATGTCCACCTGGAGCGAGGTCATGACGCGAAACCCTGGCAGAGCACGGCTCTGCCAGGGCAATCGGCATCACTCGCCCGAGCGAGCGGGAATCGGTCAGGCCTTGCGGGCCGCGAGACGCGCCGCGCGGGCGGCCAGGCGCTCGTCGAACTTGCGGGCCTCGGCGTCCAGACCGTTCATGAAGAGGCCGAGCTCCTCCTGGGCCTTCTGGCCCTCCGGGCCCAGGCCGTCGATGTCCATGATCTTCAGGAAGCGGATCACGGGGCTCAGCACGTCGTCGTGGTGGATCCGCAGGTTGTAGACCCCGCCGATCGCCATCTGCGCGGCCATCCGCTCGAAGCCGGGCATGCCGTGTCCGGGCATCCGGAAGTTGACGACGACGTCCCGTACGGCCTGCATGGTCAGGTCCGGGGCGAGCTCGAAGGCCGCGCCCAGCAGGTTGCGGTAGAAGACCATGTGCAGGTTCTCGTCCTGCGCGATGCGGGCCAGCATCCGGTCGCAGACCGGGTCACCGGACTGGTGGCCGGTGTTGCGGTGCGAGATGCGGGTGGCGAGCTCCTGGAAGGCGACGTACGCCACCGAGTGGAGCATGGAGTGGCGGTTGTCGGACTCGAACCCCTCCGACATGTGCTGCATCCGGAACGCTTCCAGCTTGTCCGGGTCCACGGCGCGCGAGGCCAGCAGGTAGTCGCGCATCACGATGCCGTGGCGGCCTTCCTCGGCCGTCCAGCGGTGCACCCAGGTGCCCCAGGCGCCGTTGCGGCCGAAGAGCGAGGCGATCTCGTGGTGGTAGCTGGGGAGGTTGTCCTCGGTCAGCAGGTTCACGACCAGCGCGATCTTGCCGATGTCGGTGACCTTGGACTGCTGCGGGTCCCAGGCCTCGCCGTCCTCGAAGAATCCCGGGAAGTTCCGGCCGTCGCTCCACGGGACGTACTCGTGGGGCATCCAGTCCTTGGTGACCTTCAGATGGCGGTTGAGTTCCTTCTCGACCACCTCTTCCAGCGCGAACAGCAGCTTGGCGTCCGTCCACGCCTCCGAGCTGCCGAGGTGGGGAGAGGTGATCGTCACGGGTACTCCTGGGTGCAAAGCGAATTACCTACGGTTCCGTAGCCTACGGAGTCGTAGGTTAAGCGCGACATTAAGACCCAGCCAAGCCCCACCCCTGCCTATGTCCGGTTACGTCCGGTTATCTGTGCAGTTTGGGGAGCGTTCGAGCGTGAATCGACGAGCCAAAGTCACGCCGGCAGGTGGTCCGCGGCTCCCGCCTTGACGGCGGAGACCGGCGTGCGCCCTGCCCTCGGCGTCACGGCCGAAGGGGAAGCGATGGCGCGGACGCGATCGCGCGAGGCCGCGGCCGGCAGCGCCGGCGGGCGCAGCCGCTCCAGTGGCCCGCGGTGCCGAAGCGGCTTCAGTGCGAGTCCGCGGCATCGAGCCGTGGAGCTGCCCCGTCGGCCTATCGCTCCGCGGCGTACGCGAAGGACTGCCCGCCCCGCCCGGGAAGCCGCCGCGGCGGACACCGCCCGAGGCGCTGAAGCCGAGCTGCCCTACAGGCCTGCCGGGTGCCGCCCACTGCGGGGGTGCCGCCCACTGCGCGGGCGGTGCGCACTGTGCGGGCGGTGCGCACTGTGCGGGCGGTGCCCACTGCGCGGGTAGCGCCCACTGCGCGGGTGCCGCCCACTGCGCGGGTAGCGCGCACTGTGCGGGCGGTGTCCACTGCGCGGGTAGCGCGCACTGTGCGGGCGGTGTGCACTGCGCGGGTAGCGCGCACTGTGCGGGCGGTGTGCACTGCGCGGGTGCCGCGCACTGTGCGGGCGGTGTCCACTGCGCGGGTAGCGCGCACTGTGCGGGCGGTGTCCACTGCGCGGGTGCCGCGCACTGTGCGGGCGGTGTCCACTGCGCGGGTGCCGCGCACTGTGCGGGCGGTGTCCACTGCGCGGGTGCCGCGCACTGTGCGGGCGGTGCCCACTGCGCGGGTGCCGCCCACTGCGCGGGTGCCGCCCACTGCGCGGGTGCCGCCCACTGCGCGGGCGGTGTCCACTGCGCGGGTACGCGCACTGTGCGGGCGGCGGCCACTGCGTGGGCGGCGGCCACTGTGCGGGCGGTGGCCGCTCCGTCGGCCGGTCCCTGCTCAGTGCGGAAACCGCCGCCCTCGCATCACTCGCACTCGTCGCGCGAAGCACTCCCCGTCAGTGCCACAGCGTCTCCCGGACCTCCTCGGCCGTGGTGGGCCGCAGCTCGCCGTCCAGCAGCAGCCACCGGGTGATGCCGATCGACTCCAGGAACGGCACGTCGTGGCTGGCCACCACGAGCGCTCCCTCGTACGACTCCAGCGCGTCCGTCAACTGCCGCACGCTCGCGAGGTCCAGATTGTTCGTCGGCTCGTCCAGCATGAGCAGCTGCGGAGCGGGCTCCGCCAGCAGCAGCGCCGCCAGCGCCGCGCGGAAGCGCTCGCCGCCGGACAGGGTGCCGGCCGGCCGGTCCGCCCGGCCGCCCCGGAACAGGAAGTGCGCCAGCCGCGCCCGGATCAGGTTGTTCGTGGCCTGCGGGGCGAACCGCGCCACGTTCTCCACCACCGAACGGCTCTCGTCGAGCACGTCCAGCCGCTGCGGCAGGAACCGCGTGGTCACATGGGTGAGGGCCGTGCCGGATTCCGGCGCCAGCAGCCCCGCGACCGTCCGCAACAGCGTGGTCTTGCCCGAGCCGTTGCGGCCCACCAGCGCGACCCGCTCCGGACCGTGCAGCTCCCACTCGCCCCGTACGGCTGCCCCGTGGGCCAGGCGCAGATTGCTCAGGGTCAGTACGCGCCGGCCCGGCGGGACCTGGGTGGCGGGCAGGTCGATCCGGATCGCGTCGTCGTCGCGCACCGCCTCCACCGCGTGGTCCAGCCGTTCCTTGGCCTGGGCCAGCTTCTCGGTGTGCATGATGCGGTGCTTGCCCGCCGATTCCTGCGCCGCCCGCTTGCGGGCGCCCATCACGATCTTCGGCTCGCGCTTGGTGTCGTACATCTTCTGGCCGTAGCGCTTGCGCCGCGCCAATTTGGCCTGGGCTTCGGCGAGTTCGCGCTTCTGTCGCTGTACGTCGGCCTCCGCGACCCGGACCATCCGTTCGGCCGCGTCCTGTTCGGCGGCGAGCAACTCCTCGTAGTCCGTGAAGTTCCCGCCGTACCAGCGGACTTCGCCGTCGCGCAGATCGGCGATCTGGTCGACCCGCTCCAGCAGCTCCCGGTCGTGGCTGACCAGGACCATCACTCCGGTCCACGACTCGACCGCCGCGTACAGGCGGCCCCGGGCCTGCAGGTCCAGGTTGTTGGTGGGCTCGTCCAGCAGCAGGACGTCGGGGCGCGCGAGCAGCAGGGCGGCCAGCCGCAGCAGTACGCACTCGCCGCCCGAGAGTTCGCCGACGGTCCGGTCCAGGCCGATGCGGACGAGACCGAGCTGGTCGAGGGTGGCCCGCGCCCGCTCCTCGACGTCCCAGTCGTCCCCCACGGCGGCGAAGTTCGCCTCCGTGGCCTCCCCCGCCTCGATGGCGTGCAGGGCGGTCCGGACGGTCCGGATGCCGAGGGCCTCGTCCACGCGCAGCGCGGTGTCGAGGGTGATGTTCTGGGGGAGGTATCCGACGCTGCCCGCGACGGACAACTGGCCCTCGGAAGGGGTCAGTTCACCGGCGATGAGCTTCAGCAGGGTGGACTTCCCGCAGCCGTTGAGCCCGATCAGGCCGGTACGGCCGGGGCCGACGGCGAGCTGGAACCCGTCGAAGACGGAGGTTCCGTCGGGCCAGTCGAAGGAGAGCGCGGAGCAGGTGACATAGGCAGGGGCGTGACTCATGGAGGCCTCCAGGTTGCGTGAGTGGTGAATGCAACGCGGGGAGACAGTCGACGCTCAGATGGTGTGTCGCTGTCTCGAACCTCAGACGAGCAATGTCCTGCTCCGTTTCGGCGGCAATGGGGCGATCACGAAGCTACGGGCGGCCGCGGCCGCCCGCAAACGAATTAAGGGACCGGTGGCTCAGCAGGTGTCGCGCATCAGCTCGGCCAGACTGTGGTCCATGTCGAGGTAGAGGTGCTCCAGGCCCGGTGGAACCACGGCCCGGGACCGCTCCAGGAACCGGTGCAGCTCCGCCGTCGCCATGAGCACGATCGCCACGCCCTCGGGCGCGTGGAACTCGATCGTGGTCCGGTCGGCGTCGTACGGGCGCACGCGCACGTCGCCGCCGCCCGACGGGCAGTCCAGTCCGGATTCCAGCAGCTCGCGCGCGAAGGTCCAGGAGACCTCGATGCCCTCCAGGGTGGCCGGGGCGGGGAAGGCCATGCGCACGGCGAAAGGATCCGCTCGGTCGTAACAGAGGGTGACGGGAATGATCTCGACCTTCGGCGCGGTGGCGACCAGACGGGCCTGTACGGCCTGCTCGATGACAGTGATCAAGGCTCACTCCCTTGCGGCGGATCTGCTGCCGGGCTGTGGGGTGAAACCCGGCAACCCGATAGACGCCGGAATCGGCAAATCCGTGCATGGGAGGTGACGTGAGCTGTGTCACCGATTGGCCGGAACCTGCCTGTGTGATCGCACAGAGTGACCATCAGGGAGGCGTGACGGCGGGAAGATCAGTCGGAGTGGCAGGTTCCGGAGAGGTCGCAGAAGGGCTGGTTACCGCTCACTCCACAGGCGCAAAGCATGGCCCGGGTCTCCCTGCGGACGGTGCCGTCCGGACTCGTCACACTCAGGTCGCCGCGCAGCACGAGCCGGCCGGCGGGGTCGCGCACGACGGTGGTCGGCCGGTCCGGCTCCTCGGTCGGGCCGTCCGCGAGCCGGTACTGGAGCGCCCCCGAGGGGCAGCGCCGGATCACCTCGGCGACCCGCTCGGGACCGGCGCCGTCCGGCTGGACCCAGGGGCGACTGCCCGAGTCGAACACCTCGGGCAGTCCTCGCACGCACTCGGCGGCGTGCAGGCAGCGGCCGGTCTCGTAGGTGACGGTGACGAGCTTGCCGTCGTAGGCCTTGGGCTCTTTGGAGGGCATGGGCCCAATCTAGGAAGACGGGGGCCGCGACGCACCCTGGACGGCGAATCGGGGGGTGCGTTAGCTTCCGGCGCCATGAGACTTCTGGGAGTTGGCATGTGCGCGGCGGTTTTGGCGGTGGGGCTGCTGGCGGCGCCCGCTCAGGCATCCGCCGGTTCGTCCGCCGGGTCGTCCGCCGGTTCGTCCGGCGGGGCGTCCGCGGGCGCGGAGTCGGCGGAGGCGGAACTGCACGGTGCGCGATGGGCGTTGAAGGACACCGGGAAGGACGTCCGCTTCCGGGGACTGTCGGCCGTCAGCCGGACCACGGCCTGGGTGGCCGGCTCCAAGGGAACCGTCCTGCGCACGGTCGACGGCGGCCGCACCTGGGGCGACGTCTCGCCGCCGGGCGCGGCCGCGGAAGGGCTGGAGCTGCGCGACATCGAGGCCTTCGACGCGCGGCGCGCCGTCGCCCTGTCGATCGGTGAGGGCGAGGCCTCCAGGGTGCTGCGCACCGAGGACGGCGGCGCCACCTGGACCGAGGCCTTCCGCAACCCCGACCCGCGCGCCTTCTACGACTGCCTCACCTTCTTCGACTCCCGGCACGGGCTGGCGATGAGCGACCCGGTGGACGGGCGCTTCCGCATCCTGTCGACCGACGACGGCGGGCGGAGCTGGCGGGTGCTGCCGGGCGAGGGCATGCCGGCGGCGCTGCCGGGCGAGGCGGGCTTCGCGGCGAGCGGCCAGTGCCTGGTCAGCGCGGGCCCGCGCGACGTCTGGCTGGCCACGGGCGGCGGGGCGACCGCGCGGGTGCTGCACTCCGCGGACCGCGGCCTGACCTGGCGGGCCACCGAGTCCACCGTCCCCGCGGGCGACCCGGCGCGGGGCGTCTTCGCCCTCGCCTTCCGGGACCGTACGAGGGGCCTCGCGGTCGGCGGCGACTACCGCGCCGGGCAGGCCTCCCCGCAGGCCGCGGCCGTCTCCTCCGACGGGGGCCGCAGCTGGCGCCAGGCGGCGGCCCCGCCGCCGGCCTACCGCTCCGGCGCGGCCTGGTACCCGTACAGCGGCGGCACCGCGCTGGCGGTGGGTCCGACGGGCACGGACGTGACCGTGGACGGCGGCCGCAGCTGGCGGCCGCTGGACGCCGGGTCGTTCGACACGGTCGACTGCGCCGCGGACACCGGCTGCTGGGCGTCGGGGGAGAAGGGGCGGGTGGCCCGGCTGGAGCGCCGCTGATCAGGCAGTCGCGGTGAACCTGTCCATGCCCGGGTAGCGGCCGGAGGTGAAGCCCGCCGCCCGGTAGACCGGTTCGCCGTCCTCGCTGGCGTGCAGCTGGACGTAGCCGATGCCGATGCTCTCCAGCCAGCCGACCAGGCCGTCGACGATCGCCCGCCCGTGGCCGCGTCCCCGGGCGGGCCCGTCGGTGACGATGCCGTCGAGGTAACCGCGCCTGCCGTCGGTCCATCGGGGGCTCGGCAGGTGGTACGTCACCCAGGCCATCCCGGTGGCCAGCAGCGGCTCACCGGGGGCGCCGCCCACGACCAGGCAGCGCATGCCGGGGTGCTCGCCGACCCGCTCGGCGAACCAGTCGTACGCGGTCTGCCGCCAGGCGGCGTCGGCCGGCCCCGGGTCCACCCCCAGGGAGGCGAGGGCGACGGCGCGCAGCCGGATCAACTCGGGTATGTCCTCTGGGGCCGCGAGCCGCGGGCGGACGGGGGCGGTCATGTCTGTCTCCCTTGGCGGACGGTGGGCGACGGCTTCGGGGGCCGGGGCCTCACGCCACCGGGTTCTCGCGTACCGTCGCGAGGTCCGCCGACGTCTTCGTCGCGATGAACTCCGTGATGCGGTAGGAGCAGACGCCCGCCAAGGTGAAGGGGTCCTCGGAAGCGATCTTCTCGATCTCCGCCCGGGAGACCCCGCCGGCCAGGATCACGCCGCCGTCGCGCGGCACCTTGCGGCCCGACGCGAGGAAGACGCCCGAGGCGTAGTGGCCGTCCAGCCAGGCGACGTGGGCGTCCATCTCGTCTTCGACGGCTTCGATGGGCGCGATGTAGGTGAGCTCCATGACGAACATGATCGCCAGGCTACTCTCGCTCCATCATGACGAGTACGAAGACCCCCGCCGACGAGGCCGAGGCCCGGGCGATACAGGACGAACTACGCCATCAGGTCGTGCTCACCGAGCCCGGCCCGCCGCCCGGCCGCGGGCTGGTCGCGGGAGTGGACGTCGCCTACGACGACGAACGCGACCTCGTCGCCGCCGCGGCTGTGGTGCTCGACGCCGCCACCCTGGAGGTCGTCGAGGAGGCCACCGCCGTCGGGCACGTCAGCTTCCCCTACGTGCCCGGGCTGCTCGCCTTCCGTGAACTGCCGACCGTACTGGCCGCCCTGGACTCCCTGACCGCCGCGCCCGACCTCGTCGTCTGCGACGGCTACGGGCTCGCCCACCCCCGCGGCTTCGGCCTCGCCTGCCACCTCGGCGTGGTCACCGGGCTCCCGGCCATCGGGGTCGCCAAGAACCCGTTCACCTTCACCTACGAGGAACCGGGTGCCCGGCGCGGCGACTTCGCCCCGCTGGTCGCCGCCGACGGCGCCGAGGTCGGCCGGGCGCTGCGGACCCAGGACGGGATCAAGCCGGTCTACGTGTCCGTCGGGCACCGCGTCTCGCTGGACAACGCCTGCGCACACGCCCTCGCCCTCAGCCCCCGCTTCCGGATCCCCGAGACCACCCGGCACGCCGACTCCCTGTGCCGCCGCGCCCTGCGCGAGGCGACGGCGTGACCGGGTGACCGGGTGACGGGCTGACGGGTGGCCCCGGGGATGCGTCAGCGGGCGTCCACCACCCGGAAGTTGATCCCGGCCTTCTGCAGTCGGGTGATCAGCGCGTCGCCCATCGCCACGGCCGTCGTCAGCTGTCCGGCGGCCTTCGGCAGGGAGTCGTAGGCCAGGCAGAGCGCCGACTCCGCCAGCATCTTCGCCGTCTCCCCGTACCCCGGGTCGCCGCCGGCCACCTCGGTGAACACCCGCCGGCCGCCGCCCTCGCCCACGAACCGCACCGTGAACCAGCTGCGCGCCCGCCGCTCCGCGTCGGGCCCCTGACCCGGTTCCCAGCGGTTCATCAGCCACCGCCGGACGGGCGGGACCTGGGCCAGGGCCACCGTCGCGCCCAGCGCCGCCGTCCCGCCCACCGCGACCGGGAGGTGCTTGACCGACGCGTAGTGCCGGTAGCGGAAGTCCGGGCCGTACCGCTCCAGGGCGGCGGCCGACCGGGCCACGATCGCCGGGTCCAGCGTGGGCAGCGGCAGCGCCCAGGTACCGGTCTCCCGGCTGAACCGCGGCGGCCCCACCGGTCCCCGTGCCCGTCGCCCCAGCAGCCGGGGCTCGTGCAGTCGGCGGGCGTGCGCGGCCGCCAGGGTCTGCGGCCCGCGGCTCAGGGCGGTCAGCGCGGAGGCCAGGGTCCCGCCCGAGAACAGCGCGTTGGACCGCATGAACCCGTCGACCGTCAGGGGGACGCCCTCGGGCAGCCGGCCGACCGTGAAGTACGCCCCGAGGTCGGCCGGGATCGAGTCGAAGCCGCAGGCGTGCACGAGCCGCGCCCCGGTCTCCCGGGCCCGCGCGTCGTGTTCGACGTACATCCGGTCCACGAACTCGGGTTCTCCGGTGAGGTCCACGTAGTCCGTGCCCGCCTCCGCGCAGGCGGCGACCAGTTCCGCGCCGTACCAGACGTAGGGGCCCACGGTGGTGGCAAGCACCCGTGTGGACGCGGCCAGTTCGCGTACCGCCGCGGTGTCCGCCGCGTCAGCCCGCAGCAGCGGGAGCCCCGCGCAGTCCGGATCGATCACGGCGAGCCGGTCGCGCAGCCGCTCCAGCTTCGCGAGGTCCCGGCCCGCGAGGGCCCACCGGCAGCCGGCGGGCGCGTGCGCGGCGAGGTACTCGGCGGTCAGCGCCCCCACGAACCCGGTCGCGCCGAAGAGCACGACGTCGTAGGCCCGTTCCGGATGCTCCGCGTCCTGCGGACGGTCCTGCCGAACCTGTGCGTTCATGAAACCGCTCCTCCCAGCTGATGTCGGTGGCCGAGGCTAGCGTGACGCGCAAGCGGAACGGACGGCGCCCCGGGAGCCGGCCCGAATGGGCCGGTCCCGGGGCGCCGTGTCGGACACCTGCAGTCGGGTCAGTTCTTGGCGTAGAAGCCGAAGGTGTCGACGACGAGGTCGGTGGACTGGTAGCCCATGTTCCAGAAGTCGATGACGTTGTTGGTGCCGGAGCTCCCCTGGACCAGGTTGGGGACGGTCTTGCCCGGGGTCCAGTTGAGGTTGGAGGAGTTCGGCGGGGTTGGCCAGGTCTCCCAGCCGCCCTCGTAGGCGCTCCAGGAGTTCGGGTCCGGGGAGACGGTGAGGAAACCGGTGCCCGCGGTGTTGGTGACGGTGGCGTTGAGGACGAGAGCGGTGACGTTCGGGTCGCCGCCGCCGACACGGCCGTAGATGTAGCCGCGGCCCCCCAGCGGACCGTCCCACTCGCGGGTGTCGAACCAGCGGTTGGGGAAGGAGCGGATGAGCGCGCTCTGGCTCTCGGGGCTGTAGTAGCCGACGACGTCGACCACCACGTGGGTGCCGGCCCAGGCGCCGTTGCGGATGCTGATCTTGCCGTCCGGACCGATCGGGACGATCACCGAGTTGGCGATGGTCTGGCCCGCCGTGAAGTTCAGGTTCGACGCGGTCGGGGCCTGGCTGCCGGAGGGGTAGACGTTCAGGTGCCCGTCCGACTTCGGCTCGGTGACGGTCACGTTGAGCGCGACGGCCTTCGCGGTCGACGGGACGCCGGCGCGACCGGTGATCTGGGTGCTGAAGGTGCCGTAGCCCGCGACCTGGCCCTGGCCCGTGCCGAGGCCCTCGCGGGTGTCGACGACGCGGCTCGGGTCGACCGAGGTGTAGCCGCTGGCCGCGGTCTTGGAGAAGTAGCCCGTGACGTCGGCGATGAGGTCGACGGCACCGTCGCCGTGGTTGTAGATGTCCACGTAGCCGTTCTCGCCGACCGACGCGAGCACCAGGTTCGGGACGGTCTGCCCCGGGGTGTAGTTGACGTTCGAGGTGGTCGGCAGGTCGCCGCCCTCCGCGTACACGCGGACGTGTCCGGCCTTCGTGGGGTTGGTGACGGTGACGTTGAGGGCCACCGCGGTCACACCGGCCGGGATCTGCGCGGCGCCGGCGACCTTGACGCGGGCGGTGCCGTAGGCGGGCACCTTGGTCGCGGCCCCGCCGGTGCGGGTGTCGAGCAGACGGGTCGGGGCGTGCGGGGTGAACTCGTTGCCCGCGGTGCGGACGACGATCTCGTTGGTGCCCCGGAGGGTGGTGCCCTCGATGAGGCTGACCTTGACGGTGTAGACACCGGCGTGGGCGTAGCTGTGGTCCAGCGTCTGGGCGGTCGGGTAGGCCGGCGTCGACGACGTCTGGCCGTCGCCCCACTCGATGACCGAACTGATCGAGGCGTTCGGGTCGGTGGTGAACGTCATGTCCAGCTTGATCGCGTGGGCGCTGGTGGCCCCGGCCTTGAGGTCGACCGTCGGGTCGACGGTGGCCGTTCCCTCGGTCTGCGGAGCGGCCTGCTTGCTGCCCTTGGCAGCCGGGTGGACCGTCTTGGACGCCGGGCTGGAGAAGGTTTCGGCGCCGTACGCCTTGGCCTTGGCCTCGGTCAGGTCGAGGTCGGGAACGGCGACCCCCTGGCTGCCCGTCCCCTTGGCCCCGCCCGGGCCCGTCGCGTTTGCGACACCCGGGACGAGACCGACGCCGGCCGCGACGATGGCGGCAGCGGAAAGCATGAGTCGGCGATTGCGCACCGGCCCCCCCATTTTCTGTTAACGCTTGAACAGGTTCGAAAGCTCGCCCAGAGTACACAGACTCCGGGCAGATGATCAGTGGATATGTGTGGCTGGAAACAGCAGTTCCCCGGCGCATGCGGCGCCCCGCCCGGCTGGTGCGGTCTTGCCCCGAATGTCCCACCGGGCTCCGCTAGCGTGTGGAGACGATCGACTGGAGGCGCCGATGAAGTCCGCAGTGCGCAAGTGGGAGGCGGTACGGGAATTCGCCCGCGGGTTGCCGGAGGCCGCGGAGGACCACCCGTGGGGTCCCGAGGACTGCGTGGTGAAGGTCAACAAGAAGATCTTCGTCTTCCTGGGGAACGCCGACGGACCGCAGCCGCCCGGCCTGTCCGTCAAGCTCAAGGACGAGGCGCTGCACGGGCACGCGATGGCCGCGCCCGGCGCGGAGCCCACCGGATACGGCCTGGGCCGGTCCGGCTGGGTCTCCGTTCCGCTGGGGGAGAAGGGGGCGCCCTCCGTGCAGGTGCTGTGCGAGTGGGTGGAGGAGAGCTACCGCACCGTGGCGCTCAAGCGGCACGTCACGGAGCTGGACGCCCGGATCCAGGCAAATGGCTAAGCGCTTGCTCTTGTGCTGAGTGGAACACGTTCCTAGCATCGCTGGTGTTACATCAGTTGTGTCACACCGTGCGGCTAAGGATGCTGGGGGCTCGATGGCAGTGACAGGTAACGGCCCGCTCGCGGGAGTGCGCGTCGTCGAGCTGGCGGGCATCGGCCCCGGCCCGTTCGCCGCCATGCTCCTGGCCGACCTGGGGGCGGACGTCGTACGGGTGGACCGGCCCGGCGGTGGCGGGCTCGCGGTCGATCCGGCCTACGACGTCACGAACCGCAACAAGCGCTCCGTCCTGGTCGACCTCAAGTCCGCCGACGGCCCGGCCCGGGTCCTGGACCTCGTCGAGCGGGCCGACGTCCTCATCGAGGGCTTCCGCCCCGGCGTCGCCGAGCGGCTCGGCGTCGGCCCGGCCGACTGCCACGCCCGCAACCCGAAGCTGGTCTACGGCCGGATGACCGGCTGGGGCCAGGAGGGCCCCCTCGCCCACACCGCCGGGCACGACATCGCGTACATCGCCGTCACCGGAGCGCTGGGCATGATCGGCAACCCGGGCGAGCCCCCGGCGGTACCCGCCAACCTGGTCGGCGACTACGCGGGCGGCTCGCTCTACCTCGTGATCGGCGTCCTCGCCGCACTCCAGCACGCCCGTACCCCCGGCGGCGCGGGCCAGGTCGTCGACGCGGCCATCGTCGACGGCACCGCCCACCTCACCGCCATGATCCACGGGATGATGGCGGCCGGCGGCTGGCAGGACCGGCGCGGGGTCAACCTCCTCGACGGCGGCTGCCCCTTCTACGGCACCTACGAGACCTCCGACGGCCAGTACATGGCGGTCGGCGCCCTGGAGCAGCAGTTCTACGACACCTTCACCGAGCTCCTCGGCATCAAGGAGCAGGCCCCGGCCCGTAAGGACCTCGCCCGGTGGGGCGAGCTTCGCGAGGCCGTGGCCGCACGGTTCAAGTCCCGTACGCGCGAGGAGTGGACGGAGGTCTTCGAGGGTACCGACGCCTGCGTGGCGCCCGTGCTCTCGCTGCGCGAGGCCCCGCACCACCCGCACCTCGCGGCCCGCTCCACCTTCACCGACTTCGGCGGGATCACCCAGCCCGCCCCCGCGCCGCGCTTCTCGGCGACCCCGGCCGCCGTCACCGGCGGCCCCGCCCAGCCCGGGGCGGACACTGAATCCGTGGCTCGTGACTGGGACGTACCGGGCCTGACCGGGAAGGGTGCCTGATGGAACTGTCGATGATGCTCGACTACGCGGGCGATCCGCGCCGGGCCGCCGACGAGGCGGCGTCGCTGGAGTCGGCCGGGCTCGACGCCGTGTGGGTCGCCGAGGCGTGGGGCTTCGACTCCCCGACGATCATGGGCTACCTCGCCGCCCGCACCGAGCGGATGAAGATCGGCTCGGCGATCCTCAACGTCTACTCGCGCACCCCCGGCCTCATCGCGCAGACGGCCGCGGGCCTCGACGCGATCTCCGGCGGCCGCGCGCTGCTCGGCCTCGGGGCCTCCGGCCCGCAGGTCGTGGAGGGCTGGCACGGCAAGCCGTACGACAAGCCCCTCGGCCGGACCCGCGAGACGGTCGAGCTGTGCCGCCGCATCTGGCGCCGCGAGACGATCGACCACCACGGCATCACCGACATGCCGCTGCCGCCCGAGAAGGGCGGCCGGCACGGCAAACCGCTCAAGATCCTCACCCGGCCGGTGCGTGACGCCGTCCCCGTCTACATCGCCTCGCTCGGCCCGGCCAACGTCCGCCTGACCGCCGAGATCGCCGACGGCTGGCTGCCCACCCTCTTCATCCCGGAGAAGGCCCGGGCGGTCTGGGGCACCCCCCTCGCGGAGGGTGCGGCCAAGAGGGCGCCGGAGCTCGGCCCGCTGCGGACCGTGGCCGGAGGCCTGCTCGCGATCGGCGAGGACGCGGCCGCCGTACGGGACCTGGCGCGCCCGCAGATCGCCCTGTACGTCGGCGGCATGGGCGCCGTCGGCAAGAACTTCTACAACGACCTCGCCGTGGCCTACGGCTACGAGCGGGAAGCGAAGAAGATCCAGGAGCTGTACCTCTCCGGGCGCAAGCGCGACGCCGCGGCCGCCGTCCCGGACGAGTTCTGCGAGCTGATGACGCTGTGCGGGCCCGAGGGCTACGTACGCGAGCGTGTCGAGGCCTTCCGCGAGGCGGGCGTCACCATGCTCAACGTCACGCCCGTCGGTCCCGAGCCGGCCCGGCTGATCGAAACCGTCAAGAACTGGCTTTAAGGAGCCCCTGATGCAACGCCGGATCTTCGACGCCGACCACGAGGCGTTCCGCGAGACCGTCCGCACCTTCCTCACCAAGGAGGTGCTGCCGTACTACGAACAGTGGGAGAAGGACGGCATCGTCAGCCGCGAGGCCTGGCGGGCCGCCGGCCGGCAGGGGCTGCTGGGCCTGGCCGTCCCGGAGGAGTACGGGGGCGGCGGGAACACCGACTTCCGCTACGCGGCCGTGATCGCCGAGGAGTTCACCAGGGCCGGCGCCCCCGGGCTCGCGATCGGCCTGCACAACGACATCATCGGGCCGTACCTGACCTCGCTGGCCACCGAGGAGCAGAAGCGCCGCTGGCTGCCGGGATTCTGTTCCGGGGAGACCATCACCGCCATCGCGATGACCGAGCCGGGCGCGGGCTCCGACCTCCAGGGGATCCGCACCACCGCCGAGGACCGCGGCGACCACTGGCTGCTCAACGGATCCAAGACCTTCATCTCCAACGGCATCCTCGCCGACCTGGTCATCGTGGTCGCCAAGACCACCCCGGAGGGCGGTGCGCACGGCCTGTCGCTGCTGGTCGTCGAGCGCGGCGCGGAGGGCTTCGAGCGCGGCCGCAACCTCGACAAGATCGGCCAGAAGGCACAGGACACCGCCGAGCTGTTCTTCAACGACGTCCGCGTCCCCAAGGAGAACCTGCTCGGCGAGCTGAACGGCGCCTTCGTCCACCTGATGACCAATCTCGCGCAGGAGCGGATGGGCATCGCGATGGCCGGCATCGCGGCCGCCGAGTACCTGCTGGAGATCACCACCCAGTACGTCAAGGAGCGCGAGGCCTTCGGCCGGCCGCTGTCCAAGCTCCAGCACATCCGGTTCGAGATCGCGGAGATGGCCACCGAGTGCGCGGTCACCCGTACGTTCCTCGACCGCTGCATCACCGACCACTCGAACGGCGAGCTGGACCACGTCCACGCCTCGATGGCCAAGTGGTGGGCCACCGAGCTGCAGAAGCGCGTCGCCGACCGCTGCCTGCAACTCCACGGCGGATACGGATACATGACCGAATACCGGGTCGCGCGGGCCTTCACCGACGGCCGCATACAGACCATCTACGGCGGCACGACCGAGATCATGAAAGAGATCATCGGCCGCTCCCTCCTCGGCTAACGCTCAGACCTCCCCGAAAGGCTTGACCAGTGAGCACCGAAGCTTACGTATACGACGCGATCCGCACCCCGCGCGGCCGCGGCAAGGCCAACGGCGCCCTGCACGGCACCAAGCCGATCGACCTGGTGGTCGGCCTCATCCACGCCCTGCGTGAGCGCAACCCGGGGCTGGACCCGGCCGCCATCGACGACATCGTGCTCGGCGTCGTCGGCCCGGTCGGCGACCAGGGCTCCGACATCGCCCGGATCGCGGCCATCGCGGCCGGCCTGCCGGACACCGTCGCCGGTGTGCAGGAGAACCGCTTCTGCGCCTCCGGCCTGGAAGCCGTCAACATGGCCGCCGCCAAGGTCCGCTCCGGCTGGGAGGACCTGGTCCTCGCGGGCGGTGTGGAGTCCATGTCCCGCGTCCCGATGGCCTCCGACGGCGGCGCATGGTTCAACGACCCGATGACCAACTGGGACGTCAACTTCGTCCCGCAGGGCATCGGCGCCGACCTGATCGCCACCATCGAGGGCTTCTCCCGGCGCGACGTCGACGAGTACGCCGCCCTGTCCCAGGAGCGCGCCGCCGCCGCCATCAAGGACGGCCGCTTCGCCAAGTCCGTCGTCCCGGTCACCGACCGCAACGGCCTGCTCGTCCTGGACCACGACGAGTTCGTCCGCCCGGGCACCACCGCCGACACCCTCGCCAAGCTCAAGCCGTCCTTCGCGGACATCGGCGAGCTCGGCGGCTTCGACGCCGTCGCGCTGCAGAAGTACCACTGGGTCGAGAAGATCGACCACGTTCACCACGCCGGCAACTCCTCCGGCATCGTCGACGGCGCCTCCCTCGTCGCGATCGGCTCCCGCGAGGCGGGCGAGCGGAGCGGCCTGACCCCGCGGGCGCGGATCGTCTCGGCGGCGGTCTCCGGCTCCGAGCCCACCATCATGCTCACCGGACCCGCCCCCGCCACCCGCAAGGCGCTGGCCAAGGCCGGCCTGACCATCGACGACATCGACCTGATCGAGATCAACGAGGCCTTCGCGGGCGTCGTCCTGCGCTTCGTCAAGGACATGGGCGTCTCCCTCGACAAGGTCAACGTCAACGGCGGCGCCATCGCGCTCGGCCACCCGCTCGGCGCCACCGGCGCGATGATCCTCGGCACGATCGTCGACGAGCTGGAGCGCCAGGACAAGCGCTACGGGCTCGTCACCCTCTGCGTCGGCGGCGGCATGGGCGTCGCCACCGTCGTCGAGCGACTCTGAACCGTCCTGTATCCCCGCCCCCTGGACCTTCCGAAACGAAAGCAGAGACCATGAGCGAGTCCACCACGATCCGCTGGGAACAGGACGAGACCGGCGTCGTCACCCTGATCCTCGACGACCCGGGCCAGTCCGCCAACACGATGAACCAGGCCTTCAAGGACTCCATCGCAGGCGTAGCCGACCGCGCCGAGGCCGAGAAGGACTCCATCCGCGGCATCATCTTCACCTCCGCCAAGAAGACCTTCTTCGCCGGCGGTGACCTCAAGGACATGATCCGGCTGCGCCCCGAGGACGCGCAGCTGGCCTTCGACACCGGCACCGAGATCAAGCGCTCGCTGCGCCGCATCGAGACCCTCGGCAAGCCCGTCGTCGCCGCCATCAACGGCGCGGCCCTGGGCGGAGGTTACGAGATCTGCCTGGCCTCCCACCACCGCGTCGCCCTCGACGCCCCCGGCTCCAAGATCGGCCTGCCCGAGGTCACCCTCGGCCTGCTCCCGGCCGGCGGCGGCGTCACCCGTACCGTGCGCCTCATGGGCATCGCCGACGCGCTGCTCAAGGTCCTGCTCCAGGGCACCCAGTACAGCCCCCAGCGTGCCCTGGACAACGGCCTGGTCCACGAACTGGCCGCCACCCCCGAGGAGATGCTCGCCAAGGCCCGCGCCTTCATCGACGCGAACCCCGAGTCGAAGCAGCCCTGGGACGTACCCGGCTACCGGATCCCCGGCGGCACGCCGTCGAACCCGAAGTTCGCCGCCAACCTCCCCGCCTTCCCGGCCAGCCTGAAGAAGCAGCTGAACGGGGCCCCGTACCCGGCGCCGCGCAACATCCTGGCCTGCGCCGTCGAAGGCTCCCAGGTGGACTTCGAGACCGCTCTGACCATCGAGGCCCGCTACTTCACCGAGCTGGTCACCGGGCAGACCGCCAAGAACATGATCCAGGCGTTCTTCTTCGACCTCCAGGCCGTCAACGCCGGCCGCAGCCGTCCGCAGGGCGTCGAACCCCGCAAGGTCCGCAAGGTCGCCGTCCTCGGCGCGGGCATGATGGGCGCGGGCATCGCCTACTCCTGTGCCCGCGCGGGCATCGAGGTGGTGCTCAAGGACGTCAGCGCCGAGGCCGCCGCCAAGGGCAAGGCGTACTCCGAGAAGCTGCTCGACAAGGCGCTCTCGCGCGGCCGTACGACCGAGGCCCAGCGCGCCGAGCTGCTCGCCCGGATCACCCCGACCGCCTCGGTCTCCGACCTGGCGGGCTGCGACGCCGTGATCGAGGCCGTCTTCGAGGACACCGCCCTCAAGCACAAGGTGTTCCAGGAGATCCAGGACGTCATCGCTCCCGACGCCCTGCTCTGCTCCAACACCTCCACGCTGCCGATCTCCGGGCTCGCGGAGGGCGTGAAGCGGCCCGTCGACTTCATCGGACTGCACTTCTTCTCGCCCGTCGACAAGATGCCGCTGGTCGAGATCATCAAGGGTGCGCAGACCGGCGACGAGGCCATCGCCCGTGCCTTCGACCTGGTCCGCCAGATCAACAAGACCCCGATCGTGGTCAACGACTCGCGCGGCTTCTTCACCTCGCGCGTCATCGGCCAGTTCATCAACGAGGGCGTGGCCATGGTCGGCGAGGGCATCGAGCCCGCCTCGATCGAGCAGGCCGCGGCCCAGGCCGGGTACCCGGCCAAGGTGCTCTCCCTGATGGACGAGCTCACCCTGACCCTGCCGCGCAAGATCCGCAACGAGACCCGCAAGGCCTTCGAGGCCGAGGGCCGGGCGTGGGCCGAGCACCCCGCCGACACCGTCATCGACCGGATGGTCGACGACTTCGGCCGCCCGGGCCGCAGCGGCGGGGCCGGCTTCTACGAGTACGACGAGGCGGGCAAGCGCACCCGCATCTGGCCCGGCCTGCGCGAGCACTTCGCCAAGCCGGACGCCGAGATCCCCTTCGAGGACATGAAGGAGCGGATGCTCTTCTCCGAGGCCCTGGACACCGTCCGCTGCCTCGACGAGGGCGTCCTCACCTCCATCGCCGACGCCAACATCGGCTCCATCATGGGCATCGGCTTCCCGGCCTGGACCGGCGGCGTGATCCAGTACATCAACGGCTACGAGGGCGGCCTGCCCGGCTTCGTCGCCCGGGCCCGCGAGCTCGCCACCGCGTACGGCGAGCGCTTCACCCCGCCGGCGTCGCTGCTGGCGAAGGCCGAGCGCGGCGAGAGCTACAGCGACTAGCGCGGTCACCGGGAAGGCCGGCCGGGTCGCTCCCGGCCGGCCTTCCCCTGCGTCGCGCGCGTCGCGCCGGTCAGGGCAGGGTCCAGAACTGCCGCGTCACGAGGTAGAAGACGACGACCCAGAACACGGTCAGTGCGGTGACGGTGCCGATACCGATGAGGTTGGTCTTCGCCGGCGATTCCTCCGGGCGGGGCCACAGCCATCGCCCCAGCAGCCGGTTCACGTAGTGGGGCATCGTGAAGAAGCTCATGATGAAGCTCGACAGCAGGTTGCCCACGAGCAGTCCGAACCAGAGCGGCCACTTCAGCGGAGACAGGGCGAGCGTCAGCAGCACGACCGTCGGGTACAGGCCGACCCAGACCGCGATGGAGGTCTTGGTCTCCGAGGGCGCCGGAGCTTCCTTGCCGTTCTCGTCGAAGGCGAACCAGCTGCCGAACGAGTCGTCGATCGTGCGCATTTTGAAGTCCTCGAACTTCTTGCCCTCGGCGAGGAGCTCCCGCCGCTTGTCCGAGGTCAGCCAGGCATCGAGGTGTTCGGCGTTGTCGTAGCGGTACAGGGTGGTCCACTCGTCCTGAAGGCCCTCGATCGGGCGGAAGATCTCGGTCCCGCGGAAGCCGTCGAACTTGCTCTCCTCCTCGCTCATGTGGCGCTGCCATTCGAGGAAGTCGTCGACATGGTTCGGGTACACGCGGTGGGTCACCACCACGGTCACGAGCGGATCCGTCGGCTGCGCGCCACCGCCGATGACCTGCTGGGTCGCGGGACCGTCGAAGTACTGCGCGCCGGCGTCGAGGAGCCTCTGCCGGGTCGCGCCGTTCATCCACGCCTGCAGATGGGCCACCGAGTCGAACCGGTAGACGACCGCCCAGTCCGGTTGCAGGTCCGTCGGCGGGGAGACCTCCACGCCGAGATGTCCGGGGTATTCGGAGGCGGCGGCGTTGACCCGGTCCTGCCACTTCTCGTACTCCCGCTCCATGCCGGGCCGGACCTTCCGGCCGATGATGACCGTCGCCGCGGTTTCCGCATGCTCCTCGGTGGTCATCGTCTCGGGCCCGTCCGCGCCGACTGGCTCTCGACAAGCCGGCTGTAGATCCGTTCCGGGGTCAGCGGCAGCTCCCGGAAGCGGACGCCCGTGGCGTCACGGATCGCGTTCGCCAGCGCCGGGGCCACCGGGTTGATGCAGCATTCCGCCATCCCCTTCGACCGCATCGCCCCGACGGAGTCCGATGAGCCCACCAGGAGCAGGTCGGTGCGGGGCACGTCGGCGTAGGTGGGGATCCGGTAGTTGCGGAGGTTCGGGTTGACCATCACGCCGTCCGCGTCGACCTGGAAGTTCTCGGTCAGCGCGAATCCGATGCCCTGGGCCACACCGCCCTCCACCTGGCCCCGGACCTGCTGGGGGTTGATGAGCACACCGGCGTCCGCCGCGTGGACGCTGTACAGGACCCGGACCTCGCCCGTCACCTGGTGGACGGCGACGCGGAAGCCGTGCGAGTTCGAGGTGACACTGCGGGGCGAGCCGTACGCCTTGCGGGCGGCGGTGAACCGGTTGCCCCGTGCCCGGGCCAGGGCGACGAGCTCGGCCAACGAGACGCGCTCGTCCCCGCAGACGACGTCCTCGTGGTCCATCGAGCACATCACGACATGGACGCCCGTGTGCGCGGCGGCGAACTCCAGAATGCGGTCGCGCACCGCGTTGGCCGCCCGCAGCACCGCGTTGCCCGCCACGAACAGTCCGGCGCTCGCGAAGGCGCCGGTGTCGAATCCCGTGCGGTCGGTGTCGGACTGCACCAGGCGGATCCGCGACGGCGTCGTACCCAGCTGGTTGGCCGCGATCTGGACGTGCGCCGTCGAGGTGCCCTCGCCGAATTCGACGGTGCCGACGGCCAGCTCGTAGACGAGGTCGTCGCCGAGCGTGACCCAGGCCTCGGAGATGTGCTCGGTCGGCGGCGCGGTCTCGTGCAGGGAGCTCGCGACGCCGGTCCCGACGAGCCAGCCGGGGCCGGGAGACGGCTGATCGGCCGTGCGGGCCAGTTCGCCGGCCACGAGGTCGATGCACTTGGCGAGTCCGTCCTCGTTGAACATCACGTCGTCGGGGCCGTCGTGCAGGGCGACGAGCGGGTCGCCGGGACGCACGATGTTGCGGCGCCGCAGTTCGAACGGATCCATGTGCAGCGCGAGGGCCAGCTCGTCCATCGCCGATTCCACGGCGAAGGCCGGCTGGGTCATCCCGTAACCGCGCAACGCGCCGCTCGGAACGGTGTTCGTGTAGACGGAGAAGGCGTCGTACTTCTTGTTGGGGCAGCGGTAGATCATGACGGCGGACCCGCCCGCGTACAGCGTCTCGCCGCCGTGGTTGCCGTAGGCGCCCGTGTTCGACACGTTGCGGACCTGGAACGCCGTGAGCGTGCCGTCGTTCCTCGCGCCGAGCTTGACCGTCAGCTTCATCGGGTGACGGGGCGACGCCGTGGTGAAGTCCTCTTCGCGCGTGAACTCGAAACAGACGGGACGCCCGGTGTCCAGAGCGGCGAGTGCGACCAGATCCTCCGAGATGACTTCCTGCTTGCCGCCGAAACCGCCGCCGACGCGCTTGCAGAACACCCGGATCTGGTCCGGGCGCAGCGCGAAGAGGTAGGACAGTTTGACCTTCGCGATCGACGGCGACTGCGAACTGGTGCGGACGTTGAGCCGGCCGTCCTCCATCCAGGCGATCGAGCCGTGGGTCTCAAGGTGCGCGTGCTGCACGCGCGGTGAGAAGTACGTGCCTTCGTGGATCACGTCGGCCGCGGCGAACCCCGCGTCGACATCGCCGATGTGCGAGTGGATCTCCAGCAGGAGGTTGTGGACCGAATCGCGGACGAACGGATCCTCCGAGCCGTGCAGTTGGGGCGCGCCCTCGGCCATGGCCTCCTCGGGGTCGAAGACCGCGGGCAGCACCTGGTACTCCACGGCCACCCTTCGGCAGCCCTCCTCGGCCGCCCCGGGGGTGTCGGCGAGGACGGCGGCGACGCGCTGCCCGGCGAAGCGGACCTTGTCGTCGAGGATGTAGGTGTCGTCCGGGTCGACGAGGTGGTCGGTGTGGATCGCCGTGGTGAAGCGCCTGCGCGGCACGTCCTCCCAGGTGTAGACCCGTCGCACGCCGGGGACCGCGAGCGCGGCGGTCTTGTCGACCGAGACGATCCGGGCGTGCGCGTGCGGCGAGTGCAGCACCTTGATGTGCAGCATGCCTTCCATGCGGGTGTCCATCGTGAACTCGGCCCGGCCGGTCACGACGTCGTCGGCCGCCGGCGCGCCGACGCTCGTTCCGACGGCCTTTCCCGGCGCGGCCGTCTGCACGCCGGTGACGCCCTTGACGGCGTCCTCGATCGCCCGATAGCCGGTGCATCGGCAGAGATTGCCCTTCAGCGCCCGCGGCAGGTCCGCTTTCTGGGCCTCGGTGAAGGTCGCCGACGTCATGATCATCCCCGCGGTGCAGAAACCGCACTGGAACCCCGGGGCGTCCCGGAACCGGCGCTGCACCGGATGCAGGTCGCCGGGCGATCCGAGACCCTCGATCGTGGTCACCTCGCGGCCCTCCGCCCGGAACGCGGGGGTGATGCAGCTGTGGACGGGGTGGCCGTCGAGCCAGACCGTGCACGCGCCGCAGTCGCCCGCGTCGCAGCCCTTCTTGACGCCGAAGTGGCCGAGCGCGCGCAGGAATGTGCGCAGACACTGGCCGGGGTCCGGTTCCTCGGCGAAGCTCCTGCCGTTGACGAGGTAGGTCATGCCGGGCCCCCAGCCATGATTTCGCGACGAATCTCTGCGGCGAAGTGCTGTGTGAGGTGGTGCCGGTGGTCGGGGGTCCCGTTGGGGTCGGCGAACCAGACGTCGGCGGGAATGGCGTCGATGCTCTGCCGCAGGGTGTGGGCATCGGGCATGGCCTCGAAGGCGAGCCGTACCGGACGCGTGGTGCCGGCGGTGATGGTGAGCAGCAGATTGCTCGTCCCGGGCGTGTGCGTACCGATGAGGAACACGGTCGAACGGCCGAGCCGGGTCAGGCTGAAGCGGCGGTGCGCGGGGCGCTTGCGCAGGGCGTGCCCCGGGATGTCGATACGGCGCAGTATTTCCCCGGGCGCGAGGATGTTGCGGTTGTTCCCGGTCACGAAGTCGAGGGCGTCGACGGTGCGCACCGACCCGTCGGCGGCCCAGAGTTCGTACCGTGCTTCCAGCGCGACCGTCAGCGTGATCATCGGGCCGGCGGGCAGGGACATGCAGATGTTCCCACCGACGGTCGCCGAGTTCCACACCTTGAACGAGGAGAGGAACGCCTCGCAGGCGGTCGGGATGAGGGTGCCCGCGGTCCAGTCCGCCGGCGGCGCGAAGGCGTACAGGTCGCGGATCGTGCATGTGGCACCGATTTCGAGGCCGGCGTCGCTCGGGACGATGGGATCCCACGGCAGCGCCGTCAGATCGACCAGGCGCCGCAGGCTCGGCTGTTCCGCGGAGAACAACCACGTCCCGCCCGCGAGCCACGCGTCGCCGTCGCGCCAGTCCGCGCCCGGGCGGTCGGCGGGCCGACGCACGACTTCGGTGATGGTGTTGAGATCCATGGGAATCGATCTCCCTCACGAGGACATTCGTGAACGGCCCGAGGCACGACCGGCGCCCGGCGCGGAGATTCCTTTCCAGCGTACTCAGGGCGGGCCCGTTCCGCTCGGCCGCAGCCGGCCCGGCCGCCCCTGGGCCCGGCCCGGCGTCCTCATTCCCCGCCCGAGACGAACGCCGCCCGCAGCTCCTCCTTCAGCGACCGCTGGAAGGCCGTCACCAGCGCCTGCACCACCATCGGCTGCATGTGCGCGGACAGCGCCTTCATCGACTCCACCCGCTCCGGATCGCTCTCGCCCTCCGTGAACGGACCCCACACCTCGTCCCGGAACAGCGCCGTCAGCTCGTGCGCCGCCGACCTGGTGTGCTCCATCAGCACCTTGCGGGCCGCCAGGATCGTCTCGTGCGCGATCGGCACGTCCAGCAGCGCGACCCCCAGCCGCAACAGCCCCACGTCCACCCGGAATCCGTCCGCCGACGCGGCGAGCACGTTCATCGCCGTCAGCCGCCGTACGTCGGTGTCCGACAGGGTCCGCCCCGCCCGCTTCTCCAGCTCGGCCCGCGAGACCTCCTGCGCCGAATCCGGGGCCCAACTGGCCACCAGCGCACGGTGGATCGCCAGGTCGTGCGCGCTCAGATCGTCCGGCAGTGCGTCCAGGTAGCGCTGACAGGCCGACAGCGTCATGCCCTGGTGCTGCAACTCCTCGATCAGCGCCAGCCGGGAGAGGTGCTCCGGTCCGTAGTGGCCGACCCGGCGAGGGCCGATCACGGGAGGGGGCAAAAGCCCGCGCGTGCTGTAGAACCGTACGGTACGGACGGTGACGCCCGCCCTGGCCGCCAGCTCGTCGACGGTGAGCATCGGCTCGGGTGCCTGGTCGGCCATCGTCTGCGCCTCGCTCTCTGCTCCACATGCTCCACAGCTTGGGTTCAACAGTATTGCTGTCGCACCAACGATGTGAAACGGCCAGGAGCTGCCCATGACCACGAACCTGCGACTGCCCGGACGACCCGAGGAGCTCACCCTCCCCTCCCTGCTGGCCCGCAACGCGGCCGAGTACGGGGACCTGCCCGCCCTCTCCTGGCGGGCCGGCCCCGGAGCCGCCCAGTGGACCACCCTCACCTGGCGCGAGGTGCGCCGCCAGACCGCCGTCCTCGCCTCCGGCTACGCCGCCCTCGGGGTGGCGCGCGGTGACCACGTCCTGCTGATGATGGGCAACCGCCCCGAGCACTGGCTCAGCGACCTCGCCCTCGTCCACCTCGGTGCCGTCCCCGTCACCGTGTACGGGACCTCCGCGCCCGAACAGATCGCCCACATCGCCCGCCACAGCCGGGCCAGGGTCGCCGTCGTCGAGGGAGCCCGCGAGCTCGCCCGGTGGGAGCCGCTGCTGACCGACGCCGGCGTGCCCCTGGAGCGGCTGGTCGTGGCGAACGCCGCCGAGGCGGGCCCGCACCGCACGTACGGCTCCCTGTACGCGAGCGGCGCCCGGCTGCACCGCGCCGACGCCTTCGAGAAGGCCTGGCAGGACACCCGCCCCGAGGACCCGCTCACCGTCGTCTACACCTCCGGCACCACCGGCGACCCCAAGGGCGTCCGCCTCAGCCACCGCAACCTCATGCTCCAGGCGGTCCGCCTCGACCGGCACGTGGAACTGCCCGAGCACGCCGAGCACATCTGCTACCTGCCCTTCGCGCACATCGCCGAGCGGGTCCTCGGCATCTACCTGCCACTGCTGCGCGCCGCCCACGTACGGCTGTGCGCGGACCCCTCCGCCGTGTCCGGTGCGGTCCGTGAGCTGCGCCCGGTGCAGTTCTTCGGCGTGCCCCGGGTATGGGAGAAGCTCGCCGCGTCCGTCCGGGCCGTCCTCGCCCAGCTGCCCGAGGAGCAGCGCGCCGCCATCGAGGCGGCCAACGCCCTCGCCCGCACCCGGGCCGGCCACCGCGAGCGCGGGGAGGCGATACCGGCCGCGCTCGAAGCCTCGTACGCCGCGGCGAAGGAGCGGGCACTGGACCCGCTGCTGGGACTGGCGGGCCTGGACCGTCTCGTCTGGACGGCGAGTGCCACCGCGCCGATGCCGATCGACGTGGTCCGTTTCTGGGCGGGCTGGGGGATCACCATCATGGACGCCTGGGGACTCACCGAGACCTCCGGCGTGTGCACGGTCAACAGCCCGGACGCCTTCCGGCTCGGCTCGGTGGGCCGGCCGATCGAGGGGCTGGAGCTGAGGCTCGCCGAGGACGGGGAGATCCTCACCCGCGGCGAGACCGTCTTCGGCGGCTATCTGCGGCCCGACGGCTCGGTGGAGAGCGCCGCCGACGCCGAGGGCTGGTTCCCGACCGGGGACATCGGCCGGCTCGACGAGGACGGGTTCCTCTGGCTGACCGACCGCAAGAAAGAACTGATCATCACTTCCACGGGCAAGAACGTCTCCCCGGCGCTGGTGGAGAACACCGTCAAGGAACACCCGCTGATCGGCCAGGCCCTGGTCCACGGCGACTCCCGGTCCTACCTCGTCGCCCTGCTCGTCCTGGACCCGGAGCTGGCCCCGGCCTGGGCCGCCGCCCGGGGCATCGCAGCCGCCTCCCTCGGCGAGCTCGCCGAACACCCCGCCGTCCGGGAGGAGATCGCCCGCGCCGTCGAGGCGGCCAACGCGCGGCTCAACCGGACCGAGCAGATCAAGCGGTACCGGGTGCTGACCGAGGAGTGGGGCCCGGAGTCGGGCGAGCTCACGCCTTCGCTCAAGCTGCGCCGCCGCGTGGTCCGGGAGAAGTACGGCGCACTGATCGAGGGCCTCTACGGGGCTTCGTACGAGACCCCGTGACCCGAAAGGCCCCCGTTCCGGTGGGCGGCATGCCGCCCACCGGAACGGGGGCCGATGCCTAGCGGCCGATCAGCGGGTAGTGGTCCGAGAGGTTGGTGTAGGTGTAGGAGGTGCCCCAGCTGGAGACCGTCCAGGGCGCCGACTGCTCCTTGACGACGTTGTTCTCCCAGCCCGCCGGACGGGCGTTGCCCTTGCGGTAGAGGACGTAGTCCAGGTCCTCGCGCGGGTCGGTCGGGTAGCGGTAGTTCGCTATCGAGTTGAGCGCGGTGTCGAAGGAGTACGGGTGGCCCGTGCGCGTGTCGGAGGCGGCCAGGTCGGCGCCCGCGAGCATGGAGGCGAGCTCCGGCGTGCGCGAGTCGACGTTCATGTCGCCCGCCACGATGACCTGCTCGTTCGCGGGGATGTTCTTCCCGTCCAGGAACGCGTCGATGGTGCGGAACTGGCGGTCGCGCATCTGTGCGGCCTCGCCCGCGCCGCAGCCCGGGTCGGTGGACTGCGCGTGGGTGCCGACCACGTGCACTTTGACGCCGTTCACGTTCAGCACGACGTAGGCGAAGCCCTTGTTCGACCACCAGTCGGCGCCGCAGGCGTCCTTGTAGACGACCTGCTCCTTGCGGACGATGGGCCACTTGCTGAGGACCGTGACGCCGCCGTCCTCCGGGGTGGTGGAGGAGTACGCGCCGCCCGTGGCGTCCCAGCCCGTCTTGCTGCGGCCGACGACCGGGGTCTGGTACGGGTACTGGGCCGCCGAGTTGGCCTTCAGCGCGTCGGAGGCGCCGTTGTCGAAGGCCTCCTGGAGCACGACCACGTCGTGGCCCTGGTAGAAGGCGGCCTTGGGGATCTCCGCGGCCCGGTGGTCCTGGCCCCAGTTCGGGTACAGGTTCTTGCTCATCAGGAACACGTTGTACGACAGGACGCTCAGCCGCGGGGCGGCGGACTCGGCGGCCGTGGCGGCCGGCGCGGTGGTGGCGGCCAGCGCGCCGGCGGCGACCGCGGCGACGGCAGCGGCGGCGGCCCGGTTGCGGCGGTTCGAGGTGTGCTGCATGGAGGTCTCCATCGATCCTGCGGGGGATGGGAAGATCGGCTCCGCCATCCAAGCAGCCACGGTTACCTCTGGGTAACACCCGTGACAAGACTTTCTGTCCGGGCCACGACAACGTGGGGGCGCCGGGGGCCCGGCGCACGGCACGCGGCCCCCGTCATACTGGGAGAACAGCGAGGTCTACACCCTGGGGGCACACTCATGAGCACGACGGAGCACCCCGCGGGACACGCTGCGGACCATCCCGTGAGCGGGACGGCGCGCCGCACGGCCGGGGTCCGCACCGACCCCGAGCCGCCCCCGCCCGGCGGGGTGCTGTGGACCACCGCCGGGGACGTCCGGTCCCTGCTGACGCTGCCCGCCGCCTTCACCCTCCAGGTCGCCCACCCCGCGGTCGGGGCCGGGGTCGATCAGTACTCGGTCTTCCGCACCGACCCCTGGGGGCGCGGCGAGCGCTCGCTGCGCTCCGTCCAGCTGTGGGTGTACGGCGGGGACGAAGCCGCGGCCGAGGGCCGCAGGGTCCGCCGCCTGCACCGGGAGATCCAGGGCACCGACACCCGGGGGCGCCGCTACCACTCCCTCGACCCGGCCTGCTACGCCTGGGTGCACGCGACCGGATTCCCCATCGCCCTGTACTCCGGGCGCTACCTCTTCCGCCGCATCAGCCCCGCCGACGAGCGGCAGCTCTACCGTGAGTGGCTCCAGGTGGGCCGGATACTCGGCCTCCGTGACCGGGACATGCCGCAGACCATCGAGGAGTTCTGGCCGTACTACCGCCGGATGCTGGCCGAGGAGATCGAGCCGACCGCGGTCGCCCGCGAGCTGGTCGCCACCGATGTGCCGCTGCCCCGCCCCGAGGGCGGCTCGCTGCCGGTACGGCTGCTGCTGCGGCTCACCTGGCCCGTGCTGCGCGTAGCCTTCCTGCGCCTGCGGGCCTTCGTCACCGTCGGCTACATGCCGCCCGAGGCGCGCGCCGCCATCGGGCTGGAGTGGAGCCCGGCCCAGGAACGCAGGCTCCGGCGGTTCAGCACGGCCCTACGGCTCCTCGTGCCGGTGCTCCCCGAACGGCTGCGGTACCTGCCCGTCGCGCGGGCGGCGCGGGCCCGGTGGCGCGCCGCCGCCCGCTGACGGACTCAGTGCTTGTCGTTCCCGATCCCGGTGCCGCTCCCGTGTGCGTTCTCGTGGCCGTGGTCGTGGATCGTGTTCGTCTCCGCGATCTTCTTCCAGGACTTGGGCTCCGTCTTCGCCGCCGGGGCCGAGGAGGAACGGGCCGTGGCGGCCGGCGCCGTGGGGTTCAGGGCGGAGGCGTCCGGCTTGCCCGGGGTGTACAGCCAGGTGTCGAACAACTGGGCCAGCGGCCGGCCCGAGACCTTCTCCGCGTAGGCGACGAAGTCCGCGACCTTCGCGTTGCCGTAGGCGCGCTCGGCCGGCCACCCCTTGAGGATCTGGAAGAACTTCTCGTCGCCGATGTGGTTGCGCAGCGCCTGCAGGGCGATCCCGCCGCGGTCGTAGACGGCACCGTGGAACTGGTTCTCCGGACCCGGGTCACCCGGCTTGACCTGCCAGAACGGGTCCTCGGCCGGGCGCGTGGAGTAGGCCCAGTCGGCGAGCTCCTGCGCCGTGCCCTCGCCCTCCTTCTCCGACCACAGCCACTGGCTGTAGCGGGCGAAGCCCTCGTTGATCCAGATGTCCTTCCAGCCCTCGACGGACACGCTGTCGCCGTACCACTGGTGGGCCAGCTCGTGCACGACCACCGACACGTTCGCGCCGTTCTGGAACTGGCGCGGCCCGTAGAACGGCCGCGTCTGGGTCTCCAGCGCGAAGCCCGCGGTCACGTTCGGCACGTAGCCGCCCAGCGCGTTGAAGGGGTACGGACCGAAGACCCCCTCCAGCCACTCGGCGGCCTCGGCCGTCCGCTCCACGCTCGCCCGCGCCGCGCCCGCGTTGTCGCCGAGGTCCTTGCTGTAGGCGTTGAGGACCGGCAAGCCGCTCGCCGTCTTGTCGGTGGTGATGTCGAACTTGCCGATCGCCAGGGTGGCCAGGTACGTGGCCTGCGGCTTGTTGGAGCGCCAGTTGTACCGGGTCCAGCCGAGCCGCGAAGTCTGCGACTGGAGGACGCCGTTGCTGATCGCCTGGGTGCCGTCCGGGACGTTGACCGAGATGTCGAAGGTGGCCTTGTCGAGCGGGTGGTCGTTGCTCGGGAACCACCAGACCGCCGAGTCGGGCTCCTGCGCCGCCACACCGCCGTCGGGCGTGCGCTGCCAGGCCGTCCAGCCGTCCACCTTCAGCTCGGAGGGCTTCCCCGCGTACTTGACCACGACGGTCAGCGGGGTGTTGCGCGCCAGCGGCCTGGCCGGGGTGACCTCCAGCTCATGGCTTCCGGAGGCGGCGAACTTCGCCTTGGTCCCGTTGACCCGGACCTCGCTGACCTGGAGGCCGAAGTCGAGGTTGAAGCGGGACAGGTCCTGCTTGGCGGTGGCGAGGAGGGTGGCGGTGCCTTCGAGCAGGTCCGTCTTCGGCTGGTACTGCAGGCGCAGGTCGTAGTGCGACACGTCGTATCCGCCGTTGCCGCTGGCCGGGTAGTAGGGATCGCCGATACCCGGGGCGCCCGGACCGGAACTCGCCGCCGACGCCGGGATCACCAGCAGCAGGGAGGCGGCGAGCACGCTCGGGGCGATGACTTTGCGGTGCACTAATGGCTCCAAGTGGTAGAGGAGACAGATCTGTTCAAGGCCTTGTCGTTCGACCGTATTCACCCGTGACGCCCCACGTCATGTCCATGGCCCCCGCTGTCACACGATCGCCATCCGGCCGTCACGAGCCGCCGGACAGCGCGGCGAAAGCGCCCAGGGCACCGAGCGTCGGATACCCCCCGCCGGCGGCCCGGTGCTATCGGCCCAGGGCCCGTGGCCTGCGGCGCAGCCGACGGCTCAAGGCCCCGCCGGTGCACGCGTAGCCATGTCGAGGACCGCGCCGAAGGACGAGGAACACCCCTGCGCGAAGCCACATCCGCGCCTTCGGATCGGCTGAATCCGGCCGGGGAAACTCCGGGAGGAAAGCCAGGAAGAGGAGCGTCACTCGGGGTTGAGGAGATCGGCCGGGGCCGGGCCGCCGTGGTCTGTGCCTACGACGAACTGCGCGGCGCCGGCGCGGTGGAGGGCTGGAGGGCCTGCGGGGGAGCGGGACCCGGATCGCCCGGCTGCCGGGCGAGTCGTTGCGGCCGCCCGACGGGCCGGACCCTCCGCCGGCGGCGAACGGCTACCACCCGGGCGGTCTCCCCGCGCTGCGGGCCGCGCCCGCGGACCGGTACACGGCCGCCGGGCTGCGCACGGAGCCCGGACGGATCCTCGTCACGACCGGCGCCGCCCGGGCGAGCCGGCGCCCGCCGACTCGCCCTCGACCGGGCGACGGCCCTGCGGATTCACCGGCCCGCGCGGGTATGAGCGGCAGCACGCAGCACGGGCCATGTCCACCGTGCCCTGTGCCGGCACCTACGCCGTCGGCACCTCGATCCTTCAGACCAGGTTCTTCTCCATGGCTGCGACGTAGTTCTTGATGGGGTGGTCACGCAGGGCGTCGCCGGCGGGGGCGAGGAGATCTGCGGTGGCGCCCTTGACCCGGTCGGTCAGCGCGCCCATCAGCGGCATGGAGGAGCGGATCCGGCCGCTCGCGTCGATGTAGTGCAGGGTCTCGACGTGGGTGTAGGCGGGCTCGGGCGGAAGTTGCGGGACGACGTCGTTGTTGTTGACGTAGCGGTGCAGGCGGTCCTTGAAGCCCTTGTTGCAGGAGGCGGCCAGGAGCCGGTCGCAGGTGCGGGGCTGGCCGTAGGTGTAGATGCCGTCGGCCTGCAGACGCGGCTCCTCCAGGTACATGCGACAGCCGGCGAGCATGGCGAGTGCGCCGCCGAGGCTGTGGCCGGTGAACCATACGCTCTGGTCGTTGTCGCGGAAGTCCGCGAGGGTGTCCCTGACGGTGGGGAAGACGGAGTCGAGGGCCTGGCCGAAGCCGTAGTGGACGTAGCCCGTCTTGCCCGGACCCGGCCACGGGGGTGTGGTGGCGTCCGAGAGCCAGTCCCTGATCTGCGCCGGCTCGGTGCCCCGGAATCCGGTGATGATCATCTTGTCGCTGGCGACCGTATAGGCCTGGGTGTCCTCCAGCGGGAACGGCGGCGTGAAACGGGTGTGGTGGTGACGCACCCGGTCGAAACCCCAGTCGCGGGCTTTGGCATCGATGGCGGCCTCGTCCTTGTAGGCGAGGTCGGCGGCCTGGACCATCCAGTACGCGAGCTGGGGGCTGTGCTTCTTGGCGGTGTGGTCGATCGTCGACGGTACGGACACGGCGTTCTCCCGGCCATGGTGAGTAGTGCGTGAGACCGTCCGCGGAGCAGCCCGCGGACCGATGTCGCCCGGCTCTGTCGCGTGCCGAGGGGCCGGCCCCGCCGGGCAACCAGACGCTAGCCGGGAACCGATGCGGTTCCCGGCCCCCACAGTCCTGACCGATACGCAGGAACGTTCCCTCGTCACCCGGACGGATCGTGGCTTTGCTCGCGGGCGGCTCCGGACGGGCGGGCTCGGGGGCTTACGCGGGTGGGACGGACCAGTGCGGCGCCGACGACGACGTAGATGCTCAGCACGACGAGCGCGGTGTCGCGGCGAACAGGGCCCACCGTCAGGCGCATCCCAGTGAACTCGCCCACAGCGGCCAGAAGTTGGAGCCGGCGTAGCCGGCCGCGAGCAGCACGAACACGGCGGTGCCGGGGCCCGGGACCAGCGGCGCGCCCCGACGGCGGCCGCGGGCTCTCGCCGGCGCCCGGTACCCCGCTCGGCCGCGCACCCGGCCCGGCGGTGCGGTCCGGATCCGGGCGGGCGGCACCCCGGGATGGCCCAGGTCCGCATGCCGCCCGCTGGACCTGTCTGTAGTGTCCGATTCGGACCAATGGACCGATATGTGAGGTGAATGGTGGCGCTCCACAACGCCCAGGAACCGGCGGCCGACCCGGCCGTCGACATCTTCGCCTCCCCGCTGAGCGAGCGCCCCCTGCCCAAACGGTCCATGCCCGGCCTGCCCTCCCCGCCGCCGGTGGTGTTCCAGCTGCTCCGCAACGAGCTGCTCCTGGACGGCAACGCCTCGCAGAACCTCGCGACCTTCTGCACCACCTGGGCGGACGACGAGGTCCGCCGGCTGATGGACCTGTGTCTGGACAAGAACATCGTCGACAAGGACGAGTACCCGCAGACCGCGGAGATCGAGTCCCGGTGCGTGAACATCCTCGCCGACCTATGGCACGCCCCGGCCGGTACGGGCGGCGACGCCAACGCGGTGGGCTGCTCGACCACCGGCTCCAGCGAGGCCGCGATGCTCTGCGGCCTCGCCCTGAAATGGCGCTGGCGCGACCGCCGGCAGGCCGCAGGCCTGTCGACCGACCGGCCGAACCTGGTCTGCGGGCCGGTGCAGGTCTGCTGGGAGAAGTTCGCCCGCTACTTCGACGTCGAGCTCCGGCAGGTCCCGGTGGAGCCCGGCGCGACCGGCCTCCAGGCGCACCAGCTGCGCGAGTACGTCGACGAGAACACCATCGGCGTCGTCGCCATCCTCGGCGTGACCTACACCTGCACCTACGAGCCGGTGGGTGAGATCGCCGCCGAACTCGACCGCATGCAGGCGGAGAGGGGCCTGGACGTCCCGTTGCACGTCGACGCGGCCTCGGGCGGGTTCATCGCGCCGTTCCTCCACCCGGATCTGGTGTGGGACTTCCAGCTGCCGCGCGTCGCCTCCATCAACGCCTCCGGCCACAAGTACGGCATGGCCCCGCTCGGCGTCGGCTGGGCGCTGTGGCGCGACCAGGAGGCCCTGCCGGACGGCCTGGTCTTCCACGTCGACTACCTGGGCGGCGACATGCCCACCCTGGCCCTGAACTTCTCCCGCCCCGGCGGCCAAGTCGTCACCCAGTACTTCATGTTCCTGCGCCTGGGCCGCGAGGGGTACCGGCGCGTCTACGAGGCCTGCGCCGACACCGCGCAGCACCTCGGCCGGCAGATCGCCGAGATGGGCCCCTTCACCCTGCTCTACGACGGCGTCGGCGCACTTCCCGCCGTCTCGTACACCCTCACCGATCCCGACTCCGTCGGCTGGAGCCTGTACGACCTATCCGACCAGCTCCGCATGCGCGGCTGGCAGGTGCCCTCCTACCCCCTGCCGCCGGACCGCCAGGAGACCGTCATCCAACGCGTCCTGGTCCGCCACGGCGTCGACCGGGACGAGATCGAACTCCTCGCCGACGACATGCGCAGAGCGATCAAGCACCTCGGCGAGGGCCACCCGCCCAAGAAGGACCGCGTCGGTTTCCACCACTGACGGCACGGCGGGGCACGGCACGACACGGCACGGCACGGCACAGCGGGGCCCGGCCGGATCCCAACCGTGACACTGGCCGACATACCGAACAGTCGGTAACCTGCCGTCCCATGACCCTTCCCCCGCTCGCCGCACGGCACTGCTGGCACAACGCGATCAATCCGCTGCACTCCACCGTCTACTTCTCGCCGGACACCACCAAGGAGTTCGCGGGCCTCGGGATCACCGACCCCGTCGCCGTCAACCTCGCCCACCGGTCCGCGGCCCTGGGCGCCGTCGGAGCGGGCACGGTGACCGCCACGTTCTACAACTACCGCTACGACCACGTCGCCCGGCACCTCCCGGCGGTCTGGGACATCACCACGCCCGAACAGGCCCTCGCCGCCCGGCTGCGCGCCGCCGACGCCACCCTGCGCCGGCTGCTGGGCGCCGAGACCATCGAGTCGCCCGAGCTCGCGGAGGCCGCCGACCTGGCGATACGCGCCACCGAGGGCTGCACCCGGCACGCCCGCCCCCTCTACGCGGCCCACGCCGACCTCCCCGTACCCGAGGAACCGCACCTGCGCCTGTGGCACGCCACCACCCTGCTGCGCGAGCACCGCGGCGACGGCCACCTCGCCGCCCTGCTCATCGCGGACCTGGACCCGCTGGAGGCCCTGGTCAGCCACACCGCCACCGGCAAGGGCATGACCCCGAAGTGGATCAAGTCCATCCGCGGCTGGGAGCAGTCCGACCTGGACGCCGCCGTCGCCCGGCTGCGCGGACGCGGTGTGCTCGACGCCGACGGGGCGCTGACCGAGGAGGGCGCCGCGCTGCGCGAGCGGCTGGAGACCGAGACGGACCGCCTCGACGCCGCCCCCTACGAGCACCTCGGCGCGGCCGGCCTGGCCCGGCTGGCGGAACTCGGCGGCGCCCTGGTGATGAAGGCGGTCATGGCCGGAGCCTTCCCGGCGGACCTGCGCGGCAAGGCCTGACCGGCCCCGCGGCCGGGCTCTGGCGGGCTTACCGCCCCTTGTCACGGCCACCTGCCACAATTGGCAGCCTTCCAGTGCAAACGAAGGCAGGCGGGACCCGATCGTGACGACGTCCATCGAAGGCAGGATCGCCGAGGAACTCGGCGTACGGGAGCGGCAGGTCAAGGCCGCCGTCGAGCTGCTCGACGGCGGCTCCACCGTGCCGTTCATCGCGCGCTACCGCAAGGAAGCGACCGAGATGCTCGACGACGCCCAGCTACGCACCCTGGAGGAGCGGCTGCGGTATCTGCGCGAGCTGGAGGACCGGCGCTCCGCGATCCTGGACTCCGTGCGGGAGCAGGGCAAACTCGACGCCGAGCTGCAGGCGCGGATCAACGCCGCCGACACCAAGGCCCGGCTGGAGGACATCTACCTGCCCTTCAAGCCCAAGCGCCGCACCAAGGCGCAGATCGCCCGCGAGGCCGGCCTGGAGCCGTTCGCGGAGGGCCTGCTCGCGGACCCGTCCGTGGAACCGGCCGCCGCCGCGGCCGCGTTCGTCGACGTCGGCAAGGGCGTCGCCGACCCGGCCGCGGCCCTGGAGGGCGCCCGCGCCATCCTCACCGAGCGGTTCGCCGAGGACGCCGACCTGATCGGCGAACTGCGCGAGCGCATGTGGGGCCGCGGCCGGCTCGCCGCGAAGGTCCGGGACGGCAAGGAGGAGGCGGGCGCCAAGTTCGCCGACTACTTCGACTTCGCCGAGCCGTTCACCGCGCTGCCCTCGCACCGCGTCCTCGCGATGCTGCGCGGTGAGAAGGAGGACGTCCTCGACCTCACCCTGGAGCCCGAGGGCCCCGAAGACGCGGCGACCGCCGGCCCGTCGACGTACGAGGGCATGGTCGCCCGCCGCTTCGGCATCGCCGATCGCGGCCGCCCCGGAGACAAGTGGCTGGCCGACACGGTCCGCTGGGCCTGGCGTACGAAGATCCAGGTGCACCTCGGCATCGACCTGCGGACCCGGCTGCGCGCCGCCGCCGAGGACGAGGCCGTACGGGTCTTCGCCGCGAACCTGCGCGACCTGCTGCTCGCCGCACCCGCCGGCACCCGCGCGACGCTCGGCCTGGACCCCGGCTTCCGCACCGGCGTGAAGGTCGCCGTCGTGGACGCCACCGGCAAGGTCGTGGCCACGGACGTGATCTACCCGCACGTGCCCGCCAACAAGTGGGACGAGTCCCTCGCCAAGCTCGCCCGCCTCGCGAAGGAGCACGCGGTCGAGCTGGTCGCCATCGGCAACGGCACGGCCTCCCGCGAGACCGACAAGCTGGCCGGTGACCTCATCACCCGCCACCCCGAGCTGAAGCTCACCAAGGTGATGGTCTCGGAGGCCGGCGCCTCCGTGTACTCGGCGTCCGCCTTCGCCTCGCAGGAACTGCCCGGCATGGACGTGTCGTTGCGCGGCGCGGTCTCCATCGCCCGGCGCCTGCAGGACCCGCTCGCCGAGCTGGTCAAGATCGACCCCAAGTCGATCGGCGTGGGCCAGTACCAGCACGACCTGTCCGAGGTGAAGCTCTCCCGCTCGCTCGACGCGGTGGTCGAGGACTGCGTGAACGGCGTCGGCGTGGACGTCAACACCGCCTCCGCGCCGCTGCTCTCGCGCGTGTCGGGCATCAGCGGCTCGCTCGCCGAGAACATCGTCTCCCACCGCGACGCCAACGGGCCCTTCCGCAGCCGCAAGGGGCTCAAGGACGTGGCCCGGCTCGGCCCGAAGGCGTACGAGCAGTGCGCGGGCTTCCTGCGGATCCGCGGCGGGGACGACCCGCTGGACGGCTCGGCCGTGCACCCCGAGGCCTACCCGGTGGTCCGGGCGATGGGCAAGACGGCGGGCGGCGAGGTGGCGGCCCTGATCGGCAACACCGGCGTACTGCGCTCCCTGCGCCCCGAGCAGTTCGTCACCGAGGCCTTCGGCCTGCCCACGGTCACCGACATCCTGCGCGAGCTGGAGAAGCCGGGCCGCGACCCGCGTCCCGCCTTCAAGACGGCGACCTTCAAGGAGGGCGTGGAGAAGATCGGCGACCTGACCCCCGGGATGATCCTGGAAGGCGTGGTCACCAACGTGGCCGCCTTCGGGGCCTTCATCGACATCGGCGTCCACCAGGACGGACTGGCGCACGTCTCGGCGCTGTCGAAGACCTTCGTCAAGGACCCCCGGGACGTGGTCAAGCCGGGCGACATCGTCCGCGTGAAGGTCATGGAGGTGGACATCCCGCGCAAGCGGATCTCGCTGACCCTGCGGCTGGAGGACGAGGCGGACCGTTCCTCCGGCGCGCCCGGGCAGCGCGAGGACCGGCAGGAGCGGCGGGGCGGCGGCCGTCCGCCGCAGCAGCGCGGCCGCGCGGGCACCCGCGACGGCGCGGGCAAGAACCAGGACCGCCGCGGTCAGGGCCAGGGCGGTGGCCAGGGCCAGCGGCAGGGCGGCGGCGCGTCCGCCCCCGCACCCGCCAACAGCGCGATGGCCGACGCCCTGCGCCGCGCCGGCCTCACCGGTCCCGAGGAGCGCCGCAAGCGGTGACCGCAGGCTTGCAGCCAACCCGGCGCGTGAGGTCTCCGTACACGTTGGCCGAATAGGTCCCCCACCTGGGGACCTGCCTTGCCAACTCCCGTACAAGATCTGTAGGCATGGTGGAACGCCCGTTCGTCACCCGGCGGACGGGCATCCGCATTTCCCCTCAGGACCGCATTCCCCGAGGCCGCCTTGAAGGCACAGGACACCATGCCCATGCCCGCACACGCCTACCGACGCTGCCCGAGAAAGGGTCCGAAGAGGGATCACATGCCCCACCGGCAACTCAGCCTGCGTAAACGGTGCGAGAACATTCTCGGCCATCTGGAATTGACCCACCCGTTTTCACTCGACGCACTGTGCGGCCGAATAGCGGAGCAACGTGGCCGCCCCATCCGGCTCCACCCGCTCCCCAAGGAGGCGGCGGAGACCGGCGTCTGCGGACTGTGGGTCGGCACCGCCAGCGTCGACTACGTCTTCTACGAGGCGCAGACCACCCCGCTCCACCGGGAGCACATCGTGCTCCACGAGCTCGGCCACATCCTCTTCGGCCACCACTCGCTGGAGGGTGAGGAGGCCGACGGAGGGGCCCCCACCGTGCTCGGGCGCACCAACTACACCACCCGCCAGGAGCAGGAGGCGGAGATGCTCGCCAGCATGATCCGCATCCGCACGGCGAACGCCGGCCCGCAGTCGGCCCCCCGGGCCCGGGGCACGCTGGCCCGGCTGGAGTCCGCCATGGGGTACGAGTGGGGCCACGATGGCAGCTGACCTGACCGCCTTCGGCAACTGGCTGTCGATTCCCAGCGTGGTGTTCCTGTGGATCGCGGTCCTCCTGCGCGCCCCGGGCGCCCTGCGCTCGCGGCAACAGCGCGGCCTGTGGCTGGCCGTCGCCACCGCCGCCGCCGCGATGACGCTCAACCTCCCCGAGGTCGTCGCCTACGCGATGAGACGCGAGGCCTCCTACGCCCACACCATCGGCATCATTCGCAACCTCACCGGCGTCCTCTCCGCCGGGGCGGTCCTCTACTTCGTGGCCTCCGCCACCGGCCGCCGCCGGCTCCAGCTCGCCTCCTGGGTGGCCACGGCGGGCTGGCTCACCACGCTGGTCGCGCTGGATCTGGCCGCGCCCGTGCACGGCACGCACACCATGCCGCCGGTCGGCGACCCGGTGCCCTCCCTCGCCTATTGGCTCGTGCTGATCTCCGCACACGTCGCGGCCAACACCATCTGCGTCTCCCTGTGCTGGCGCTACAGCCGCCGCACCGAGAGCCGGGGGCTGGCCGCCGGGCTGCGCCTCTTCGGCCTCGGGACCGCGCTCGCCGGCCTGTTCTGGCTCGCGTACCTGCTCAAAGCACTGTTCGGCAGCACCTGGGCGATGCCCGCCCTGCCGCTGATGATGAACGTGCACGGCCTCCTGCGCGCCGCGGGCATCCTCGTGCCGACGCTGTTCACCTTCCGCCGCACCGCCGCCGACATCGTCACCGCGTGGCGGCTGTGGCCGCTGTGGCGCGACCTGGTCCAGGCCGTCCCGCACGTGGCCCTGAACAAGCCGCGGGCCGGGCGGGTGGTCGAGCTGCTGTGGCCGCCGGTCCCGCGCAACCTGCTGGTCTACCGCAAGGTCATCGAGACGCGCGACGCGATCCTGATCCTCGGGGAGTACGTCTCCTCGGGCGCCCTGGACCTCGCCCGCGGCCAGGTCGCCGGCCGCGGCGTCCCCGAGCAGCGGCGCACCGCGGCCGCGCTGGCCTCCGTACTGAAGGAGGCGCGGCGGACGAAACTCGACGGACTGCCCGGTCAGCCGGGCGAGACGGCCGGCCTGGAGCTGACCGCCGCGATCCAGACCTCCGACGAGAGCGGGGACCTGGCGGACGAGGCCCGCTTCCTCGTCGACGTCGCCCAGGAGTACACCGCACACCGTGACGTGTCCGACCGCCGGGAAGTGAAGCCGTCTTGACCACCGTACTGATCACCGGGGCCAGCGCCGGACTGGGCGCGGCCTTCGCCCGGGGCTTCGCCGCCAAGGGCTGCGGCCTGGTCCTCGTGGCCCGTGACAAGGACAGGCTGCAGTCCGTCGCCCGGGACCTCGCCCGGGAGTTCGGCGCGGCGGTCGAGGTGCTGCCCGCCGACCTGCTGGACGAGGCTGACCGCGCGGCGGTCGCCGAGCGGCTCGCCGACCGGGTCCGGCCCGTGGACATCCTGGTGAACAACGCGGGCTTCGGGCTGCCCGCGCCCTTCCCGTACAGCCCGGTCGAGGACGAGGAGCGGATGCTCGACCTGCTGGTCAAGGTCCCGCTCCGGCTCACCCACGCCGTGCTGCCGGGTCTGCGCGAGCGCCGCCGGGGTGCGGTGGTCAACGTCTCCTCGGTGGCCGGACTGCTGCCGACCGGCACGTACGGGGCCGCGAAGGCCTGGATCACCGCGTTCAGCGAGTCGCTGCGGGTGGACATGGAACCGTACGGGGTCCGAGTGCTGGCGGTGGTCCCCGGCTTCACGCGCACCGAGTTCCAGGAACGCGCCGGGATGGACGTCAGCGCGCTGCGCGAGGCGGTCTGGCTGGAGCCGCAGGCCGTGGTGGACCGGGCGCTGCGGGACCTCGCGCTGCGCCGCCCGCTGAGCATCACGGGCCGCCGCTACAGGGCGTACGCGCTGGCGGCCCGCCATCTCCCTAGGGACTTCGTGGCACGCAGGATGGCCCGCACCCGGCGCGCCCCGGCAGACCGGCCGGACGAGCGCTGAAACCGCCGCGGCAGCCCGATGCGCGGCCCGGTGACCGGTCCGCGCAGGGCCTGCTGTAAAAGGGGCGGATCAGCTACCACTTGCCGTGTCCGCGGCCGTGGCCCCACCCTCCGTATCCGTTGTCGTCGTCATCGTCGTCCCAGCCGCCGTGACGCCAGCCGCTGTGGTGACTGCCCCAGTCGTCGTCGTCGTCATCGCCGCCGCAGCCACCGCCGTTGACGTAGCTGACGGGCTGGGCCGGGGCTGCCGCCGAAGCGGTGCCCGCGGTGCCGAGCGCGGCTCCACCGGCCAGCAGGAGACCGGCAGCGGAGGCCGCCAAGAGGCGCTTCGCTCGCTGTGCTTGCATGGGAGTTCCCTTTCCTTCCACCCTCTCGCACCTCTCCGAGGTGTGCGGGGGCAGAACCGCGACCGCCGAGAAAAACGTGCGGCACGGATCGGATACAGGGCCGCCGGAAAATGCGGAAGCACGTGTCCGGCCACATGGGGCTCAGGCGCCACACGGTCCCGAAGCAGGCACGCGTCAGAGGCTCCACCCCTGCCGACGCGAGACTCCGGCCATGGCGGTGTGCTCCGCGGTTGCGGCTCTCACTACAAAGGCTAGTCGCGCACGCGCCGGTTGGCACCTCGGGACCTCAAGGTGTCACCAACTGCCACCCCGGTCGGCTAGAGCTCGGTGACCTTGCCGTCGGAGACCTGGAGCCGGCGGGTCACCGAGACGGCGTCCAGCATGCGGCGGTCATGGGTGACCAGGAGGAGCGTGCCCTCGTACGCCTCCAGGGCCGACTCCAGCTGCTCGATCGCCGGGAGGTCGAGGTGGTTGGTCGGCTCGTCCAGCACCAGCAGGTTCACCCCGCGGCCCTGCAGCAGAGCCAGGGCGGCGCGGGTGCGCTCGCCCGGGGAGAGGGTGGCCGCGGGGCGCAGGACGTGGGCCGCCTTGAGGCCGAACTTGGCCAGCAGGGTGCGGACTTCGGCCGGCTCGGTGTCCGGGACGGCCGCGCAGAAGGCCTCCAGCAGCGGTTCGTCGCCGAGGAACAGGCCGCGGGCCTGGTCGACCTCGCCGATCAGGACGCCGGAGCCGAGGGTGGCGGAGCCGGAGTCCGGCGCCAGCCGGCCGAGCAGGACGGCGAGCAGCGTGGACTTGCCCGCGCCGTTGGCCCCGGTGATGGCCACCCGGTCCGCCCAGTCGATCTGGAGGCTGGCCGGGCCCAGGCGGAAGTCCCCGCGCTTGACCACGGCCTCGCGCAGGGTGGCGACCACAGAGCCGGAGCGCGGGGCCGCCGCGATCTCCATGCGCAGCTCCCACTCCTTGCGGGGCTCCTCGACGACCTCCAGCCGCTCGATCGCCCGCTGCGTCTGGCGGGCCTTGGCGGCCTGCTTCTCGCTGGACTCGCCGCGCAGGTTCTTGCCGATCTTGTCGTTGTCGCTCGCCTTGCGACGGGCGTTGCGCACGCCCTTGTCCATCCAGTTGCGCTGCATCTGGGCGCGGCCCTCAAGGGCGGACCTCTTGCCCGCGTACTCGTCGAACTCCTCACGGGCGTGGTCGCGGGCGCGCTCGCGCTCCTCCAGGTAGGCGTCGTAGCCACCGCCGTAGAGGTTGATCTGCTGCTGGGCCAGGTCGAGTTCGAGGACCTTGGTGACGGTGCGCGTCAGGAACTCGCGGTCGTGGCTGATCACGACCGTGCCCGCGCGCAGCCCCTTGACGAACCGCTCCAGCCGCTCCAGACCGTCCAGGTCCAGGTCGTTGGTGGGTTCGTCGAGCAGGAAGACGTCGTAGCGGGACAGCAGCAGCGAGGCGAGGCCCGCGCGGGCCGCCTGGCCTCCGGAGAGCGCCGTCATGGGCAGGTCCAGGCCCACCGTGAGGCCGAGCTCGGCGGCGACCTCCTCGGCCCGCTCGTCGAGGTCGGCGCCGCCGAGGTCCAGCCACCTGTCCAGCGCGGTCGCGTACGCGTCGTCCGCGCCCGGCGTCCCGTCCACCAGGCCCTGCGTCGCCGCGTCGAGCTCCGCCTGCGCGGCGGCCACGCCCGTACGGCGCGCCAGGAAATCCCGTACCGACTCGGCGGGCCGGCGCTCCGGCTCCTGCGGGAGGTGCCCGACGGCGGCGGTGGGCGGGGAGAGCCGCAGCTCACCGGTCTCGGGGGTGTCCAGCCCGGCGAGCAGGCGCAGCAGGGTGGACTTCCCGGCGCCGTTCACGCCGACCAGGCCGATGACGTCGCCGGGCGCGACGACGAGGTCGAGATCGGCGAAGAGCGTGCGCTCACCGTGCGCGGCGGTGAGCTTCTTGGCGACGAGGGTTGCAGTCATGATGGCCCGATCCTATCCGGGCGCGCACCGCCCCCAGGGGCATGGCCGGATAGGTGGGATGCACGGCATTGCGGCCACCGGGCTTCCCGTCACACCATGAGGCCATGTCGTTGCGAAACGTACTCGTCCTCCTCTACGACGGGGTGCAGAGCCTGGACGTGACCGGGCCGGTCGAGGTGTTCTCGGGCGTGGCCCGGTTCCCCGGGCGGCCGGGTTACGAGATCCGGACGGTGTCCCCGGGCGGCGCGCCGGTCCGCACGAGCAGCGGGCTGACCCTGATGCCGGACGGGGAGCTGGAGAGCGCCCGGCCGGGGACGGGAACCACCCTGCTCGTGCCCGGGGGCCGGTACACGGCCGACTTCGATCCCCGGATCACCGACTGGCTGCGCGCTCACGGGGGTGGCGCGCAGCGGCTGGTGTCCGTGTGCACGGGCGGGCTGCTGCTCGCCGAGGCGGGACTGCTGGACGGGCGGCGGGCGACGACGCACTGGTACGTGTGCGAGCAGATGGCCCGGGACTATCCGGCCGTCGCGGTGGAGCCCGATCCCATCTACGTACGGGACGGGCCCGTGGCCACCTCGGCCGGGGTCACGGCGGGCATCGACCTCGCGCTCGCGCTGGTGGAGGAGGACCATGGGCGGGACGTGGCGCTCACGATCGCCCGGCACCTGGTGGTGTTCCTGCGCAGGCCCGGCAACCAGGCCCAGTTCAGCGCGCAGCTGGAGGCCCAGACGGCGCGGCGGGAGCCGTTGCGGGACGTGCAGCAGTTCATCACCGAGCATCCGGGCGGCGACCTGAGCGTCGAGGCCCTGGCAGCCCGGGCCAGGCTGTCGCCGCGGCACTTCGCGCGCGCCTTCCAGGCGGAGACGGGGGTGACGCCGGGGCGCTACGTCGAGCGGGTGCGTGTCGAGCACGCGCGGCGCCTGCTGGAGGACAGCCGCGAGGGCGTCGCCCAGATCTCCCGGGCGTGCGGCTACGGCACGCCCGAGGCGCTGCGCCGGGCCTTCGTGAAGACCCTGGGCCAGTCCCCGGCCGAGTACCGCCGCCGCTTCGGCCCCTGACCTCGTCACGCCCCGTACCCGAAGCCGCGCCCGTACCCGGTCCGGGTGCACGCCCGGACAGACCTGCCCTCCCCGGCCGGGGAGGGCATCGATCGACCGCTCCGGAGGAGCCATGCAGATCGCCGTACTGCTCTACGACCGCTTCACCGCCCTCGACGCCATCGGGCCCTTCGACACGCTCGGCCGCCTCCAGGGCGCCGAGACCGTGTTCGTGTCCGAGCGTCCCGGGCCGGTGCGGACCGACAACGGGTCGCTCGCCCTCGTCGCCGACAAGGCGCTCCACGAGGTGACCCGGCCCGACATCGTCGTCGTGCCCGGCGGGCCGCATCCCGAGATCGAGATGAAGAATCCCGCCGTCCTCGACTGGCTGCGGGCCGTCGACGCCACCACCACCTGGACGACGTCCGTCTGCACCGGCTCCCTGCTGCTGGCGGCCGCCGGGCTGCTCGACGGGCGGCGGGCCGCGAGCCACTGGCTGTTCCTGGACCGGCTGCCGCAGTTCGGGGCCGAGCCCACCGGGGAGCGGGTGGTGTCCGACGGGAAGTACGTCACCGCCGCGGGTGTCTCCGCCGGGATCGACATGGGCCTCACCCTGCTGGGCAGGATCGCCGGGGACGAGTACGCCCAGACCGTCCAGCTGATGACCGAGTACGACCCCCACCCGCCCTACGACGCGGGCTCCCCGGCCAAGGCCCCGGCCGAGTTGGTCGCGCGGCTGCGGGCGGTCAGTCCTCTGTAGGCAGGCCTTGCGCGCGCCGGCCCTCCGCCGGCCAGCGGAAGACGGGCGCCCGGCGCTCCAGGAACGCGGCGACGCCCTCCGCGGTGTCGCCGCTTCCGGCCGCCTGCGCCGCCCAGTGCCCGTCGCGGTCGGTCCGCCCGTCCGCGAACTCCTTGGCCGCTGCCTGGGTGAGCTGCGAGCGCGAGACCAGTACGCGCGTGAACTCGGCCACCCGCTTGTCCAGTTGGCCGGCCGGCAGCAGCTCGTCGAGGAAGCCGGTCCGCAGCGCCCGGTCCGCGTCGATCAACTCGGCGGAGAAGAGGAGGTACTTGGCGGCGGCCGGGCCGACCAGGGCCGTCAGCCGCCTGGTGGAGGAGGCCGGGTAGACGATGCCCAGCTTCGCCGGGGTCACCCCGTACGACGACCCCTCCTCCGCGAACCGCAGATCGCAGGCCGCGGCCAGCTGGCTGCCGCCGCCCACGCAGAACCCGCGGATCGCCGCCAGCGTCGGCTTCGGGAAGGCGGCCAGCGCATCCTCCGCGGCGACGGCGAGTGCCTGCGGCTCGTCGTCCCCGGTCAGCGAGGAGATGTCCGCGCCCGCGCAGAAGGTCGGTCCCGCGCCGGTCAGGACGAGGACCCGTACGGCGGGGTCGGCCGCCAGTCCCGCCAGCAGCTCCGGCACGGCCCGCCACATCGCGGCCGTCATGGCGTTCCGCTTGGCGGGATGGGAGATGACGACGGTGGCGACCCCGTCGGCGACCGTGTGCAGGAGGGCTGCGTCCATGCGCCGGATGCTATCCCGGGCCGCCGGTCGGGCCGCCGACCGGGTGGCCGCGGGCATGGGGCCCGGTGCATCCTGGGGCTGGTCAGGGAAGACGGGACGCCGGACGGAGGCGGGCACGGCGGGACCTGGCGCGCGAGGCGGCCGGCGAACATCCCGCAGAAGATCAGGAACGGTCGAACAACTGACTCTGTCATACGCCAGTGGTCAGAATGTGTGCGAATCACGCTGACTTATGGTCAGCGGTCCGGTCCCGACCAGCCCGTTACCCACTCTGGACGCGTGGAGACGATCGAGCGCGAAGACGGGGGACGGAACATGGACGTCAGCGGGAACGTCCCGCCAGCGAGGGAGGGGGAGCCGGAGTCTTTGGCCGGACCCCTCGCGTACGAGGGAGTGTGGCGGTTCACCGCTCCCGCCGTAGAAGAATCCGTTCCGCAGGCTCGCCGTGCGGTCCGGGACCTCCTCGGGCGCCAGGGGGTGCCCGCCCAACAGGACCTCGTGTACGCGCTGCTGCTGATCGTCTCCGAACTGGTGACGAACTCGGTCCGGCACGCCGCCCTGCTCTCCCCGGAGGTCGCGGTCGAGGTCGCGATCGGCCGGGAGTGGGTACGGGTGGCCGTCGAGGACAACCACCCGTACCGGCCCAAGGCGCTGGAGGCCGATTTCGGCCAGACAGGCGGCCGGGGTCTGCTCCTGGTACGGGAGATCACGCGGGAGGCGGGCGGGGTCTGCGACGTCGAGCACACCTCGACCGGCGGCAAGGTCATCTGGGCGGCCCTGCCGCTGACCGCACCGGCCGCTCCCGCCCCGGCCCCGGCCTCCGCGACCCCGGCCGGCTGACCGGAGTACGAACGCGCCGACGTAGGGGCTACCAGCCCGCGGCCTCACCGGTCAGCTCGCGGATCGCGGGCCGCGCCGCGTCCAGCACGGTCATGAACCAGGCCGAGAACGGCACTTCGGCATGCCGCTTCGCCAATTCCCCCGCGGTGACGAAGGCCGTGTCCTCGACCTCCTCCGGATCCGGCCGCAGAGCCGCCTGCGCGAGTCCCACGAACAGATGGTTGAACTCCTGCTCCACCAGACCCGACGCCGGATCCGGGTGGTTGTAGCGCACCGTTCCCGCCTCCGCGAGCAGCGAGGGCGACAGCCCCAGCTCCTCGTGGGTCCGCCGGGCCGCCGCCGCGAACGGCGACTCCCCGGGGTAGGGGTGACCACAACAGCTGTTCGACCAGACGCCGGGGGAGTGGTACTTCCCGAGGGCCCGCTGCTGGAGCAGCAGACGCCCCTGCTCGTCGAAGAGGAACACGGAGAACGCCCGGTGCAACTGCCCGGGTGCCTGATGGGCGGAGAGTTTCTCCGCCGTGCCGATGGTGTTCCCGGACTCGTCGACCAGTTCGAGCATGATCGGTTCTTGGGTCCCGGTGCCGTTGGTCGCGCTGTTCGCGGCGGTGGCTGGTGTGGTCGGCATACCCATCCTTCGCTTCGGACTCGGCCTTCAGTCTGCCGTACAAAAGCGGCTTGTCCCCACTTCGGAGATCCGCGCATGTCCGCCCCCGCCGCGTGATATGCGACGGGGGCAGATCACCGCGCGTCACGGCGCCCGCCGCGTCCCCGCGTCAGACTCCGAACGGGGCCGGATACCTGATCGTGCCCGCCGGCACCGGGACGGAATCGTCCAGGACCAGCGCCATCATCGCCTCGTCGGGCACCTCGAACGGCGCCCTGATCCCGAAGCGCGAGGCCGGCACGAAACCGAAGCGCGGGTAGTACTCCGGGTGTCCCAGCACCAGGACCAGGGACTCCCCGCGCTCCTTCGCGGCCGCGAGCAGTGCCCGTACGACCGAGCTGCCCGCGCCCGAGCGCTGGAACGCCGGATCGGCCGCCACCGGGGCGAGCGCGAGCGCCCGTACCCCGTCGACCTCGCACACGGTGAGCAGGGCGTGCGCGGCCACCGACCCGTCCGGGCCCTCGGCCACGTACGACAGTCCGGGCACCCAGGAGGCGTCGGTGCGCAGCGCGTCCACGAGATCCGCCTCCAGCGGGGTCCCGAACGCCGCCAGGTTGACGTCCCGTACGGCGGCCACGTCGGCCGCCGTCTCCGGGCGGACGGGCCAGGCGCCGCCGTCGCCCGCGCTCACCGGGCGCAGGACGTAGCCCGTGTACCCGTACTCGTGCCCGTGGCGGGCCCGCACGTCGAGCTCCTCGCGGGTGGCGGCCAGCGCGGCCTCCATCGCGGGGTTCCCGGCGGATCCGTCGCGGGAACGGGCGCGCACCCGCTCGGCGAGCGGGCCGTAGTACTCGGCCCAGTCGGAGTCGGGCAGGTGGTGCACGCCGAGCACCCGGTACCCCGCGCTCTGGGCGGCGGCGACGGTGCCCGCGGTGGTGCGCAGCGGACACTGCGCGTCCCAGAAGGCGCGGGCGCCGGCGGACGGCTCCTCGACGGTCCACTCGCACTCGGTCAGCACGATCGTGCCGCCGGGGGCGAGCAGCCGGCGCCACCGCGCCAGCGCTGCGGCGAAGCCGATGACATAGGCGGAGCCCTCGGCCCACACGAGGTCGAAGGAGCCGTCCTCGAAGTCCTCGCGGGGGAGTGCGCCCATGTCCGCCTTGACGGTGCGGACGCGATCGGTGAGTCCGCGGGCCCCGGCGGCCGTACGGAGCTCTTCGAGGAACGGCTCGTACAGGTCGACGGCGGTCACCTCGGCGCCGCCGGATCCGGGACGTCCCGCCTCGGCCGCGAGCAGCAGGGCGCTGCGGCCCGGACCGCAGCCCAGGTCGAGGACGCGCGGCCGCTCGGGCAGGGGTCCGCACAGGGACAGCAGGTGCCGGGTGCTCGCGTCGGAACCGGGAGCCTGCCGGGGCAGGCCGCGGTGCAGAGTGAAGAAAGCCTCGATGAAGGTGGTGTCGGTCAACGTGAACCCTTGAACGGGGGCTCCGGCCGACGAGACCGCTCAGCGCGTGCAGCGCGTGATCAGGCCCGGCCGGATGCCCGGAGGAAATGGGGGATGCACCGGAGTTCGCCGCGCATGGCCGCGAGCACTACGACGGTCATCAACCCACCTCTTCCACTCGACACGATCAGGGGCGCGTCCACCGTAACATCGACGCCGTTTGTGGTATCGCGCCGTGATCGTCAATGATGATCACGCCCCGGCCCGGGCCGGGAATATTCGGCTTATCGGGGCGTAAACGGGTGGTGAACCCCTGCTTCCATTCATCCGATAGCCTCTGCCGACGTGTCGCCGCCCCCCAGAGGCGCCCGTTCGGAATCCGTTACAAGGAGTGAGTTCGCCTGCCGACCGTCATCCTCACCGGCCTGCCGGTCCCCGGATCACCGCTCGCTGACGAGCTGCGCTCCCTCGGCTTCGAGGTCCGGTCGGCCGCCGGTCCCGAGGACACCGCCGCCGCGCTGGCCGCCGTACCCGCCGACCAGCGGGTGGCCGTCGTGGACAGCGCCTTCGTCGGGCACGTGCACGCGCTGCGCCTCGCGCTGACCGACCCGCGCTTCGACGCCTGCGCGGTCACCGGTGCCCTCGCCGTCCAGTCCGGCGCCCGCGAGGCCCTCGACAAGGCCGCGGCCGACGCACCCGCGGGCACCGGCCCGTACGCGGACCGGCTGGCCGCCGCGGTCGAGGCCTCCGGGACCGCCGTCCAGCGCCCCGAGCTCGGCACCCTCGTCGCCACCGTCCCCGCCACCGCGGCGGACCGGGACGCGGCGAGCGCGGCCGTCGCCGCCGTCGACGACGAGGCCGTCCGCCTGCGGACCGCCGTGAAGTCCCGCGACGGCTTCTTCACCACCTTCTTCATCAGCCCGTACTCGCGCTACATCGCCCGCTGGTGCGCGCGCCGCGGCCTGACCCCGAACCAGGTCACCACCGCCTCGCTGGTCACCGCGCTGATCGCGGCCGGCTGCGCCGCCACCGGCGAGCGCTGGGGCTACGTCGCGGCCGGTGTGCTGCTCCTCGTCTCCTTCGTCCTGGACTGCACCGACGGGCAGTTGGCCCGCTACTCGCTCCAGTACTCGACGATGGGCGCCTGGCTCGACGCGACCTTCGACCGCGCCAAGGAGTACTCCTTCTACGCGGGCCTCGCGCTGGGGGCCGCCAGGAACGGCGACGACGTCTGGGGGCTCGCGCTCGGGGCCATGATCCTCATGACCTGCCGGCACGTCGTGGACTTCTCCTTCAACGAGGCCAACCACGACGCGACCGCCAATACGAGTCCCACGGCGGCCCTGTCGGACAAGCTCGACAGCGTCGGCTGGACGGTCTGGGTCCGGCGGATGATCATCCTGCCGATCGGAGAGCGCTGGGCGATGATCGCGGTCCTGACCGCCTTCACCACCCCCCGGATCGTCTTCTACGCCCTGCTCGTCGGCTGCGCCTTCGGCGCGCTCTACACCACCGCCGGCCGGGTCCTGCGCTCGCTGACGCGCAAGGCGAAGCGCACCGACCGGGCCTCCCAGGCCCTCGCGGACCTCGCCGACTCCGGCCCGCTCGCCGAGCTCCAGGCCCGGCTGCTGCGCGGCCGCGCCGGATCCTTCGGCTCCATGTACGTGGCGGCCCTGGGCACGCTGCTGATGATCGGCGCCGCTCTGTGGCTGCCGTTCGGCGACCCGCGGCTGACCGCCGTCGCGGTGATCTATGTCATGACCGCCGGGCTCGCCGTCGCCGCCCCCCTCAAGGGCGCCCTGGACTGGCTGATCCCGCCGCTGTTCCGGGCCGCCGAGTACGTCACGGTCCTGGTGCTCGCAGCCAAGGCGGAGGTCCCCGGAGCCCTTCCGGCGGCATTCGGCCTGATCGCGGCGGTCGCCTACCATCACTACGACACGGTGTACCGCATCCGCGGTGGCACCGGCGCGCCCCCGCACTGGCTGGTGCGGACGATCGGCGGCCACGAAGGCCGGGTCCTGCTGATCACGGTCCTGGCGGCCGTCCTCGCGTCGCGCGAAGCGGACTTCCCCGTCGCGCTCACGGCCATGGCCGTGTTCGTGGCACTCGTGGTGCTCGTGGAGAGCATCCGATTCTGGGTCTCCTCCGGAGCACCCGCCGTACATGACGAAGGAGAACCAGCATGATCGGCCTTGTACTCGCTGCCGGTGCCGGGCGCCGTCTGCGTCCCTACACCGACACCCTGCCCAAGGCCCTCGTGCCCGTCGGTCCCGCGGGCGACGAGGAGAGCATCACGGTTCTCGACCTGACCCTCGGCAACTTCGCCGAGGTCGGCCTCACCGAGGTCGCCATCGTCGTCGGCTACCGCAAGGAAGCCGTGTACGCGCGCCGGGAGGCCCTGGAGGCCAAGTACGGCGTCAAGATCACGCTGATCGACAACGACAAGGCCGAGGAGTGGAACAACGCCTACTCCCTGTGGTGCGCGCGTGACGTCCTCAAGCAGGGTGTGATCCTCGCCAACGGCGACACCGTCCACCCGGTCTCCGTCGAGAAGACCCTGCTCGCCGCCCGCGGCGACGGCCAGAAGATCATCCTCGCCCTCGACACGGTCAAGAACCTGGCCGACGAGGAGATGAAGGTCGTCACCGCCGACGGCAAGGGCGTGCAGAAGATCACCAAGCTGATGGACCCCGCCGACGCGACAGGCGAGTACATCGGTGTCACCCTCATCGAGCCCGAGGCCGCCGAGCAGCTCGCCGAGGCGCTGAAGACCACCTTCGAGCGCGACCCCGACCTCTACTACGAGGACGGCTACCAGCAGCTCGTGAACGACGGCTTCACCATCGACGTGGCCCCCATCGGCGACGTCAAGTGGGTCGAGATCGACAACCACGACGACCTCGCCAAGGGCCGGACGATCGCATGCCAGTACTGACGAGGCTCATCCCCTCGCCCGTCGTGGTCGACATCAGTCGCGGAGCGATGGACGATCTGGCCGGCCTCCTGGCCGACCAGCGGATCTCCGCGTCCGGCAAGCTGGCGATCGCGATCAGCGGCGGATCCGGCGTCGCGCTGCGCGCCAAGCTGGAGCCCGTACTGCCGCACGCCGACTGGTACGCGGTCGTCGACGGCACCATCGACTCCGCGGTCAAGCTGGCCGACGACATAAAGGGCCGCCGCTACGACGCCGTCGTGGGCCTGGGCGGCGGCAAGATCATCGACGTGGCGAAGTACGCCGCGGCGCGGGTCGGGCTGCCCATGGTGGCCGTCGCCACCAACCTCTCGCACGACGGCATCTGCTCACCGGTGTCCATCCTGGACAACGACAACGGGCGCGGGTCCTACGGCGTCCCGACGCCGATCGCCATGGTGATCGACCTCGATGTGATCAAGGAAGCCCCGGTACGGTTCATCCGCGCCGGCATCGGCGACGCGATCTCCAACATCTCGGCCATCGCCGACTGGGAGCTCTCCCACAAGATCACCGGTGAGCCTGTCGACGGCCTGGCCGCGGCCATGGCCCGTACCGCCGGCGAGTCAGTGCTGCGCCACCCCGGCGGCTGCGGCGACGACGAGTTCCTCACCGTGCTCTCCGAGGGACTGGTCCTCTCGGGCATCGCCATGTCGATCAGCGGGGACACCCGCCCGTCGTCCGGCGCCTGCCACGAGATCAGCCATGCCTTCGACCTGCTCTACCCGGGGCGCTCCGCGCTCCACGGCGAGCAGGTCGGCATCGGCGCCGCCTTCGCGATGCACCTGCGCGGGGCCGCCGAGAAGTCCGGGCTCTTCACCGAGGTGCTGCGCCGGCACGGTCTGCCGGTGGCGCCCGAGGAGATCGGCTTCAGCATCGACGAGTTCGTCGCGGCCGTCGAGTACGCCCCCCAGACCCGCCCGGGACGCTTCACGATCCTGGAGCACCTCAACCTGTCCGCAGCCGAGATCAGGGACGCTTACGCCGACTATGCCAAGACCATCCGTAGCTGAACTCCGGCCCGTCGTGCACCCGGCGGGCGTCAAGGACCGGGTCAGCGGCGAGCACTGGGGCGGGCGCCTCTACATGCGCGAGATCTCCCTGCGCATCACCCGCTACCTGGTCACCACCAAGGTCACGCCCAACCAGCTGACCTACGTGATGACCCTGGCCGGTGTCCTCGCCTGCCCGGCCCTGCTGGTGCCGGGTATCTGGGGCGCCGTCCTCGGCGTCGTCATGGTCCAGCTGTACCTGCTGCTCGACTGCGTCGACGGCGAGGTCGCCCGCTGGAAGAAGCAGTTCTCGCTCTCCGGCGTGTACCTGGACCGGGTCGGCGCCTACCTGTGCGACGCGGCGGTGCTGGTCGGCTTCGGCCTGCGCGCCGCCGACCTGTGGGGCCCCGGGCCGATCGACTGGCTGTGGGCGTTCCTGGGGACCCTCGCGGCACTCGGCGCGATCCTGATCAAGGCCGAGACCGACCTCGTCGGTGTCGCCCGCCACCAGGCGGGGAAGCCGGTGGTCAAGGACGCGGCGGCCGAGCCTCGCTCGTCCGGCATGGCGCTCGCGCGCCGGGCCGCGGCCGCGCTGAAGTTCCACCGCCTCGTCCTCGGCATCGAGGCCTCGCTGCTGATCCTCGTACTGGCCGTCCTGGACCAGGTCCACGGCGACCTGTTCTGGTCCCGCGTCGGTGTGGCCGTGCTGGCCGGCATCGCGATGCTGCAGACGGTGCTGCACCTGGTGTCGGTCCTGGCCTCCAGCAGGCTGAAGTGACCCGCCCGATGCGGCTGGGCGCCGTGATCATCACCATGGGCAACCGGCCCGACGAGCTCAAGGCGCTCCTCGATTCGGTGGCACGGCAGGAAGGCGACCCCGTCGAGGTCGTCGTCGTGGGCCAGGGCGTCGAGGTCACCGGCCTGCCCGAGGGCGTGCGTTCCGTCACGCTGCCGGAGAACCTGGGCATCCCCGGCGGGCGCAACGTCGGCATCGAGGCCTTCGGCCCCGGCGGCACCGACGTCGACGCACTGCTCTTCCTGGACGACGACGGCCTGCTGGAGCGCACCGACACCGCCGAGCTGTGCCGCCAGGCCTTCGCCGAGGACCCCCGGCTCGGGATCATCAGCTTCCGGATCGCCGACCCGCAGACCGGCGAGACCCAGCGCCGGCACGTGCCGCGGCTGCGCGCCTCGGACCCGATGCGCTCCTCCCGCGTGACCACCTTCCTGGGCGGCGCCAACGCCGTCCGCACGACGGTGATCGGGCAGGTCGGAGCGCTGCCGGCCGAGTTCTTCTACGCGCACGAGGAGACCGACCTGGCCTGGCGTGCCCTCGACGCCGGGTGGCTGATCGACTACCGGGCGGACATGGTGCTGCTGCACCCTACGACCGCCCCCTCCCGGCACGCGGTTTACCACCGTATGGTTGCGCGTAACCGGGTGTGGCTCGCCCGCCGCAACCTGCCCGCCCCGCTGGTTCCGGTCTACCTGGGCGTCTGGCTCCTGCTGACGCTCCTGCGCAGGCCCTCGGTGCCCGCGCTCAAGGCCTGGTTCGGCGGATTCAGGGAGGGATGGACCACTCCCTGCGGTCCGCGCCGCCCGATGAAATGGCGTACGGTCTGGCGGTTGACCCGGCTGGGCCGACCACCTGTCATCTGACAAGCCCGCGTCTGGGAACATGGCGCGATCACGGGCTTCGCGCCACCAGCCTGATGCCCCTCATGCCGCATCTTGAAGACGAAAGTTTCAACTTGTGAGTGACACAACCCACGACGGCGCCCTCGCCACGAGCAGGCCGCCGTCCGCAGACGCGGGGCTGAGCCCCGCGGAGCTCGCCAGGAAGTACGGCCTCTCCGTGAGCGGCGCACGGCCCGGTCTGGGCGAGTACGTGCGGCAGCTCTGGGGCCGGCGCCACTTCATCATGGCCTTCTCCCGGGCCAAGCTGGTCGCGCAGTACAGCCAGGCGAAGCTCGGCCAGGTCTGGCAGGTGGCGACCCCACTGCTGAACGCCCTGGTCTACTGGCTGATCTTCGCCCTGATCCTCAAGGCGGACCGCGGCATGCCGCCGGGGGTCTACATCCCCTTCCTGGTGATCGGGATCTTCGTCTTCACCTTCACCCAGAGCTCGCTGATGGCGGGTGTCCGGGCGATCCCCGGGAACCTCGGCCTGGTCCGTGCGCTGCACTTCCCGCGCGCCTCCCTGCCGATCTCCTTCTCGATGCAGCAGCTCCAGCAGCTGCTGTACTCGATGATCGTCGTGGTCGTGGTCGTCATGGCCTTCGGGAACTTCCCGCAGCTGTCCTGGCTGCTGGTCATCCCGGTGCTGGTGCTGCAGTTCGTCTTCAACACCGGCCTCGCCATGGTTTTCGCGCGGATGGGCTCCAAGACGCCCGACCTCGCGCAGCTGATGCCGTTCGTCACGCGTACGTGGATGTACGCCTCCGGCGTCATGTTCTCGATCAACACGATGCTCAAGGACAGGCCCCAGTGGATCGCCGACGTGCTCCAGTGGAACCCGGCGGCGATCTACATGGACCTGATCCGCTTCGCGCTGATCGACAACTACGGTGCGGAGAACCTGCCGCCGCACGTCTGGGCCTTCGCGGTCGGGTGGGCCGTCGTGATCGGCCTCGGGGGATTCGTGTACTTCTGGAAGGCTGAGGAGCGTTACGGCCGTGGCTGAGAACACCCAGGGACGCATTCCCACCGTCATCGCCGACGGCGTCCACATCGTCTACCGGGTCAACACCGGCAGCTCCGGCAAGGGCAGCGCCACCGCGGCGCTGAGCAAGATCATCCGCCGGGGCAAGGGCGACGCGCCGGGCGTCCGCCGGGTGCACGCCGTACGCGGGGTCACCTTCACCGCGTACCGGGGCGAGGCGATCGGCCTCATCGGCTCGAACGGCTCCGGCAAGTCGACCCTGCTGCGCGCCATCGCGGGCCTCCTGCCCTGTGAGGAGGGCAAGGTCTACACCGACGGCCAGCCGTCGCTGCTGGGTGTGAACGCGGCGCTGATGAACGACCTCACCGGCGAGCGCAACATCGTCCTCGGCGGTCTCGCGATGGGCATGAGCCGCGAGCAGATCAAGGAGCGCTACCAGGACATCGTCGACTTCTCGGGCATCAACGAGAAGGGCGACTTCATTTCCCTGCCGATGCGCACCTACTCCTCCGGTATGGCGGCGCGACTGCGCTTCTCCATCGCGGCGGCCAAGGACCACGACGTCCTGATGATCGACGAGGCGCTGGCCACCGGTGACCGCAGCTTCCAGGTGCGTTCCGAGAACCGCATCCGCGAACTGCGGGAGAAGGCCGGCACGGTCTTTCTGGTGAGCCACAACAACAAGTCCATCCGCGACACCTGTGACCGGGTGCTGTGGCTGGAAAAGGGCGAGCTCCTGATGGACGGACCCACGGAGGAAGTCGTCTCGGCATATGAGAAGGCGTCCAACGGCTGACGCGGATTCCGCACTCCGCGGCCGGACTTCCGAGGCCCCCTCCGCTCAGCGCGGCGGGGGTCTTGGCGTGTCCCGGCATTTCCCCGGCGACATTCAGTGGCACTACGAATACCCGAGCGGCCTCGGCGGCGTTGTACAGCGTAAGCTGAAGCGGTCCTGAATCGCGGCAAGAGGGGACGATTCCCCGCAGGTGAACGGCCTGGGCGGCCCGGGTAAAACCCGGGCGGCGTGTCCGAAATAGGATGTATTGGGTCGGCAGTGTAGAACGGGAGATGTGACGGCAATGGCTACGGGAATTCTCCGGCCCCCAGGCACTACGGCCGTCCCCGCCCCGGGCGGCGGGCGGTGACGCCGGGGGACGGCATCCGCCCCCTGTCCGACACCGTCCACGCGCACGCCACCCTCGGCAAGGCCGCGGCGGAGAACTTTCCCGTCGCCCCCGCATTCCTGCCCCGCGCCTGGCGGGACGGCCTGATGGCGGTCTACGGGTACGCCCGCCTCGTCGACGACATCGGCGACGGCGACCTGGCCCCCGGCGGACGCGACGCCGTGCTGCTGGGCCTCGACCCCGCCGCCGCCGACGACCCGCTCGCCATGCTCGACGCCGCCGAGGCCGACCTGCGGCGCGTGTTCGGCGGCCACGACGGCCCGCCCCGCCACCCGCTGATGCTGGCGCTCCAGCCCGTCGTCCGCGCCCACGGCCTCACCCCGGAGCCCTTCCTCGGGCTCATCGAGGCCAACCGCCAGGACCAGCGGGTCGCACGCTACGAGACGTACGGAGACCTGCTCGCCTACTGCGAGCTCTCCGCCAACCCCGTGGGGCGCCTCGTGCTGTCCCTCACCGGCACCAGCACCCCCGAGCGGGTCCGCCGCTCCGACGCCGTCTGCACCGCCCTGCAGATCGCCGAACACCTCCAGGACGTCACCGAGGACCTCGGCCGGAACCGGATCTACCTTCCCGCCGAGGACATGCGGCGCTTCCACGTCACCGAGGCCGACCTCAAGGCGCCGTGCGCCGGCGCGTCCGTACGCTCCCTGGTCGCATTCGAAACTGAACGCGCACGCGAGCTCCTGAATGAAGGCACCCCGCTCGTGGGTAGCGTGCACGGCAGACTCCGGCTGCTGCTCGCGGGCTTCGTGGGAGGAGGGCGCGCCGCCCTGAACGCGATCGCGGCTGCCGGTTTCGACGTGGCACCCGGCCCGCCCAAGCCCACCCGGAGCGGCCTGCTCCGCGAGGTGGTCGCCGTCCTGCGCACTGCGCCGAGAAAGGGGTGAGCCCCACCGTGGAGGGCCCCACACACGCGTCCGCTCAGGTCCAGGCGGCCTACAGCTACTGCGAAGCCGTCACCGGATCGCAGGCGCGCAACTTCGCGTACGGCATCCGGCTGCTGCCCACCGACAAGCGGCAGGCGATGTCCGCGCTGTACGCCTTCTCCCGGCGCGTCGACGACATCGGCGACGGCGCGCTGGCGCCCGCCGCGAAACTGACCCGGCTGGAGGAGACCCGCGCCCTCCTCGGCCGGATCCGCGCCGAGGAGATCGACGAGGACGACACCGACCCGGTCGCCGTCGCCCTCGCGCACGCCGCGCAGCGCTTCCCGATCCCGCTCGGCGGCCTCGACGAACTCATCGACGGCGTCCTGATGGACGTGCGCGGCGAGACGTACGAGACCTGGGACGACCTCAAGGCCTACTGCCGCTGCGTGGCCGGAGCCATCGGGCGGCTCTCGCTCGGCGTGTTCGGCACGGCGCCGGGCGCGCCCGACTCCGCCCGCGCGGCGGAGTACGCCGACACGCTCGGACTCGCCCTGCAACTCACCAACATCCTCAGGGACGTCCGCGAGGACGCGGCCAACGGGCGCACCTACCTGCCCGCCGAGGACCTCGCCAAGTTCGGCTGCTCGGAGGGCTTCCACGGCGACCGGGCGCCCGCGGGATCCGACTTCGCCGGGCTGGTCCACCACGAAGTCCGCCGCGCCCGGGTCCTGTTCGCCGAGGGCTACCGGCTGCTGCCCATGCTGGACCGCCGCAGCGGCGCCTGCGTGGCCGCCATGGCCGGCATCTACCGGCGCCTCCTCGACCGCATCGAGCGGGAGCCGGAGGCGGTACTGCGGGGGCGGGTCTCGCTGCCGACCCACGAGAAGGCGTACGTCGCCGTGCGCGGTCTGTCGGGCCTCGACGCGCGGACGATCTCCCGCCAGAGCACCCGGAGGCGGGCCTGATGACCCCGACCCCGACCGCCCCGTCGGCCTTCGCCGTGCCCCAGGTCCGCCGCCCGGCCGCGCCCACCGCCCTGCGGGCAACCGGCCGGCCCCTGGCCGCGTCTCTCCCCGCGGGCTTCGCCCCCGCGCGGGACCGGCAGTCCGGGCCGACGGGTGACCGCACCACCGGGGAGGGCTCATGAGCGGCGGCGACCACGCCACGGAGCAGCGCGCCGTCGTCATCGGCGGGGGACTCGCCGGGGTCACCGCCGCGCTCGAACTCGCCGACGCCGGGCTCGAGGTGACCCTGCTGGAGGGCCGTCCGCGGCTCGGCGGGCTCGCCTTCTCCTTCAAGCGCGGCGAACTCACCGTCGACAACGGCCAGCACGTCTACCTGCGCTGCTGCACCGCCTACCGGTGGTTCCTCGACAGGGTCGACGGCGCGCACCTCGCCCCCGTCCAGGACCGGCTCGACGTACCCGTCCTCGACGTCGCCCACCCCCGCGGCCCGCGCCTCGGGCGGCTGCGCCGCAGCGCCCTGCCCGTGCCCCTGCACCTGGCCGCCTCCCTGGCCCGCTACCCGCACCTGTCCCTCGCCGAGCGCGCGGGCGTCGGCCGTGCCGCCCTCGCGCTGCGCCGCCTCGACCCCGCCGACCCGGCGCTGGACGGCCTGGACTTCGCGACCTGGCTCGGCCGCTACGGCCAGTCCGCCCGGACCGTCGAAGCCCTGTGGGACCTCGTCGGCATCGCCACCCTCAACGCCACCGCCGATCAGTCCTCACTGGGCCTGGCCGCGATGGTCTTCAAGACCGGCCTGCTCTCCGAGAACGGCGCGGCCGACATCGGCTGGGCCCGGGTACCCCTCGGCGACCTGCACGACACGCTCGCCCGCAAGGCGCTCGGCGCGGCCGGCGTACGGACCGAACTGCGCACCCGGGCCACCTGCGTATCCCGTACGCCCGAAGGGAACTGGCGGGTCGACACCGAGGAGGAGCCCCTCGACGCGGGCACCGTCGTCCTCGCCGTCCCCCAGCGCGAGGCCCACGGGCTGCTCCCGCCCGGAGCGCTGGCCGACCCCGACAAGCTCCTCGACATCGGCACCGCGCCGATCCTCAACGTCCACGTCGTCTACGACCGCAAGGTCCTCAAGGCGCCGTTCTTCGCGGCGCTCGGCTCCCCGGTGCAGTGGGTCTTCGACCGCACCGACGCCTCCGGACTCCCCGACGGCGGCCAGTACCTCGCGCTGTCCCAGTCCGTCGCCCAGGACGACATCGACGAGCCCGTCTCGGTGCTGCGCGCCAAGTACCTGCCCGAGCTGGAGCGGCTGCTGCCCGCCGCGCGCGGCGCCAAGGTGCGCGACTTCTTCGTCACCCGGGAGCGGACGGCCACCTTCGCCCCCACACCCGGCGTCGGCCGGCTGCGCCCCGGGGCGCGGACCGACACGCCGGGGCTTTACCTGGCCGGTGCGTGGACTGCCACCGGCTGGCCCGCGACCATGGAGAGCGCCGTCCGGAGCGGACTGAGCGCGGCACACGCCGCACTCACCGCGCTAGGCCGCCCCCGCGAACACCCTCTGCAGGAGGCGGCATGACCATCACCAGCACTACCGGCACAGCACGTACAGGAACCAGAGGAGAGCCAGTGAACCCGGGGAATCCGGCTGTCGAGAACACGGATGCCAGTGTGGGCGCGGCCGGCGGGAGTGTGGAGAAGGCGGACACGATCGCCCTCCTGGAACGCGGCCGCACGCTGTCGACTCCCGCGCTCCGCGCCGCCGTCGACCGGCTCGCGGCGCCCATGGACACCGTCGCCGCCTACCACTTCGGCTGGATCGACGCCCAGGGCAACCCGGCGGACGGCGACGGCGGCAAGGCCGTGCGCCCCGCGCTCGCGCTGCTCTCCGCCGAAGCGGCGGGCGCCCCCGCCGAGGTCGGCATCCCGGGCGCCGTCGCCGTCGAGCTCGTGCACAACTTCTCGCTGCTGCACGACGACCTGATGGACGGCGACGAGCAGCGCCGCCACCGCGACACGGTGTGGAAGGTGCACGGCCCCGCCCAGGCGATCCTGGTCGGCGACGCGCTCTTCGCCCTCGCCAACGAGGTGCTGCTGGAGCTCGGCACCGTCGAAGCGGGCCGCGCGACCCGCCGGCTGACCACCGCGTCCCGCAAGCTCATCGACGGCCAGGCGCAGGACATCTCCTACGAGCACCGCGAGCGAGTCAGCGTCGAGGAGTGCCTGGAGATGGAGGGCAACAAGACGGGCGCCCTGCTCGCCTGCGCGGTCTCCATCGGCGCCGTGCTCGGCGGCGCGGACGACCGTACGGCCGACAAGCTGGAGGAGTACGGGTACCACCTGGGCCTCGCCTTCCAGGCGGTGGACGACCTCCTCGGCATCTGGGGCGACCCGGAGGCCACCGGCAAGCAGACCTGGAGCGACCTGCGCCAGCGCAAGAAGTCCCTGCCGGTGGTCGCCGCCCTCGCGGCGGGCGGACCGGCCTGCGAGGAGCTCGCGGAGCTGCTCGCCGCCGATGCCAAGAGCAACGACTTCGAGAACTTCTCGGAGGAGGAGTTCGCGGCCCGCGCGGCGCTCATCGAGGCGGCCGGCGGCCGCCGGTGGACGGAGGACGAGGCCCGCCGCCAGCACGCGGTGGCGATCAAGGCCCTGGACGACGTCGACATGCCGCAGCGCGTACGCGACCAGCTCGTGGCCCTCGCCGACTTCGTCGTCGTGCGCAAGCGGTGACCGCCACCCGGCAGCGGATATGACTCGCGAGTCGCCGGCCGGCGCGACGTAGCGCCGGCCGACGGCAGACCCCAGCACAGCAAAGACACTGTTCTAAGGGGAAGCCATGACAGCGACGACCGACGGCAGCGCGGAGAGCGCTGGCGCTGGCAGCAGGACCGAAGCCGGCCTCTGGCCGGGCCGCGCCGGGGAACCGGTCGCCGTGGAGCTGCCCGAGCCACCTGACGGGCGGGGGCAGGCCGCGTACGGCGCCGCCGCCCGAGCGGTCCGCCAGCTGCTGGGCCGCCAGGACCCGGCGGGGTGGTGGAAGGGAACCCTCCAGACCAACGTCACCATGGACGCCGAGGACCTGCTGCTCCGGCAGTTCCTCGGGATCCGGGACGAGGCCACCACCCACGCCGCAGCCCTCTTCATCCGCGGCGAGCAGCGGGACGACGGCACCTGGGCCACCTTCCACGGCGGACCGCCCGAACTCTCCGCCACCATCGAGGCGTACGTGGCCCTGCGCCTCGCCGGGGACGCCCCCGAGGCCCCGCACATGTCCCGTGCGTCGGCCTGGATCCGCGCCCACGGAGGGATCGCCGCCGCCCGCGTCTTCACCCGGATCTGGCTGGCGCTCTTCGGCTGGTGGCGCTGGGAACACCTGCCCGAACTCCCGCCCGAGCTGGTGTTCCTGCCGCCCTGGGTGCCGCTGAACATCTACGACTTCGGCTGCTGGGCCCGCCAGACCATCGTCCCGCTCACCGTGGTGTCCGCGCTGCGCCCCGTCCGCGCCGCCCCCTTCGCCCTGGACGAGCTGCACACCGACGCGCGGGTGCCGAACCCCGCCAAGCGTCCTGCCCCGCTGGCCAGTTGGGACGGCGCCTTCCAGCGGATGGACAAGGCCCTGCACGTCTACCGGCGGTTCGCCCCGCGCCGGCTGCGCAAGGCGGCGATGGCCGCCGCCGCCGGCTGGATCATCGAACGCCAGGAGAACGACGGCTGCTGGGGCGGTATCCAGCCACCCGCCGTGTACTCCCTCATCGCCCTGCACCTGCTCGGCTACGACCTCGGCCACCCGGTGATGCGCGCCGGACTGGATTCCCTGGACCGGTTCGCGGTGTGGCGCGAGGACGGCGCCCGGATGATCGAGGCCTGCCAGTCCCCGGTCTGGGACACCTGCCTCGCCGCGATCGCACTGGCCGACGCGGGCGTGCGCCCCGACCACCCGGCGCTGGTCAAGGCCGCGGACTGGATGCTCGGCGAGGAGATCGTCCGCAGCGGGGACTGGGCGGTACGGCGGCCCGGGCTCGCCCCCGGCGGCTGGGCGTTCGAGTTCCACAACGACAACTACCCCGACATCGACGACACCGCCGAGGTCGTCCTCGCGCTGCGCCGCATCAGGCACCCCGACCCGGCCCGGGTCGACGCGGCCATCGCCCGCGGGGTGTCCTGGAACCTCGGCATGCAGTCGAAGAACGGCGCCTGGGGCGCCTTCGACGCCGACAACACCAGCCCCCTCCCGAACAGGCTGCCCTTCTGTGACTTCGGCGAGGTCATCGACCCGCCCTCGGCCGACGTCACCGCCCACGTCGTGGAGATGCTCGCCTTCGAGGGCCGGGCGGGCGATGCCCGGACCCGGCGCGGGGTCGCCTGGCTGCTCGCGGAACAGGAGCCCGACGGAGCCTGGTTCGGCCGCTGGGGCACCAACTACGTGTACGGGACCGGGTCGGTGGTCCCGGCCCTCACCGCGGTCGGCCTCGCCCCGGGGCATCCCGCGATCCGGCGGGCCGTGCACTGGCTGGAATCCGTACAGAACGAGGACGGTGGCTGGGGCGAGGACCAGCGCTCCTACAAGGACCGGTCCTGGGCGGGGAAGGGTCCCTCCACCGCCTCGCAGACCGCGTGGGCGCTGATGGCCCTGCTGTCGGCCGGCGAGCGGGACGGCAAGGCGGTCGAGCGGGGCGTCGCCTACCTGGTCGAGACCCAGCAGGCGGACGGCTCCTGGGACGAGCCGTACTTCACCGGCACCGGCTTCCCCTGGGACTTCTCCATCAACTACCACCTCTACCGGCAGGTGTTCCCGCTCACCGCGCTGGGCCGCTACCTGTACGGCGAACCCTGCGCCGCTGCCGGGCCCGCGGCCGTGGAGACCCGGTGACCACCCCTCTCCTGGTCGCCTGCGCCCTGCGCATCGAGCAGGCGGCGCTGCGCGGTACGGGCCGCGGCGCGCCCGAGGCGTACGCCCTGCTGCGCACGGGCATGGGCCCGCGCGCCGCCGAGCGGGCCGTGGGCCGGGCACTGGCCCGGCCCGGGATGGGGCGGGCCGCCGTCCTCGCGACCGGCTTCTGCGCCGGGCTGCTCCCCGGCATGAACCCCGGCGACCTGGTCCTCGCCGACGAGACCCGGGACGTGCACGGGGCCGTCCCGTGCACCGGTACCCCCCTGCTCGCCGAGGCACTGGCCCGGGCCGCTCCGGGCCGGACCGTGCACATCGGCGTACTGACCGGATCCGACCACGTCGTCCGCGGCCAGGAGCGCGCGCAGCTGCGCGCCACCGGCGCCATCGCGGTCGACATGGAGTCCGCGGCCACTTTGCGGACCGCCACCCGCGGCAGCGGCCGTCCGGTTGCGGCCGTCCGGGTGGTCGTGGACGCTCCGGAGCATGAGCTCGTCCGTATCGGCACCGTCCGCGGTGGAATATCGGCCTTCCGCGTATTGCGTGCCGTACTGCCCGCGTTTTACGAATGGCACCGTTCTTTGCTGCTCCCCAGGAGGTGAGCCAGATGGCCATGCCGCTGCGCCAGACCATCAGGGTCGGGACCTATCTTCTCGAACAGAAGCTGCGCAAGCGTGAGAAGTTCCCGCTGATCGTCGAGCTGGAACCGCTCTACGCCTGCAACCTGGCCTGTGAAGGGTGCGGGAAGATCCAGCACCCGGCCGGGGTGCTCAAGCAGCGCATGCCGGTGGCCCAGGCGGTCGGCGCCGTGCTGGAATCCGGCGCGCCCATGGTGTCCATCGCGGGCGGCGAGCCCTTGATGCACCCGCAGATCCACGAGATCGTGCGCCAGTTGGTCGCGAGGCGGAAGTACGTCTTCCTCTGCACCAACGCCATGCTCCTGCGCAAGAAGATCGAGAAGTTCACCCCGTCCCCGTATTTCGCCTTCGCCGTGCACATCGACGGCCTGCGCGAACGGCACGACGAGTCGGTGGCCAAGGAAGGTGTCTTCGACGAGGCCGTCGCGGCCATCAAGGAGGCGAAGCGGCGCGGGTTCCGCGTGACCACCAACTCCACCTTCTTCAACACCGACACCCCGCAGACGATCATCGAGGTTCTCAACTACCTCAATGACGACCTCCGGGTGGACGAGATGATGATCTCGCCCGCCTATGCCTACGAAAAGGCCCCCGACCAGGAGCACTTCCTCGGCGTCGAACAGACCCGTGAACTCTTCAGGAAGGCCTTCGCGGGCGGCAACCGCAGGCGCTGGCGGCTCAACCACTCGCCGCTCTTCCTCGACTTCCTGGAAGGAAAGGCCGATTTCCCCTGCACGGCCTGGGCCATTCCGAATTACTCCCTCTTCGGCTGGCAGCGCCCCTGCTATCTGATGAGCGACGGCTACGTCCCCACGTACCGGGAACTGATCGACGAAACCGACTGGAGCAAGTACGGCCGCGGAAAGGACCCGCGCTGCGCGAACTGCATGGCGCACTGCGGCTACGAGCCCACCGCCGTCCTCGCCACCATGGGCTCCCTCAAGGAGTCCCTGCGCGCCGCCAGGGACACGATCGGCGGCAACCGGGACAAGTCGGCATGACGGCGGTCGGACAGGGCCCGAGCGGACAGGGCCGGAGCGGACAGGGCCCGGGCGAACAGGGCCCGGGCGACGCGGGGAAGCGCGGCCGGAGCAAGGGCTTCGACCTCGGCGCCCTGCTGGCCGAGCGTGGCGGCGAGCGGTACGAGCTGCACGCCCGGCACCTCAACCACCAGCTGCCCCGGATGCTGCACACCATCGGCTTCGACAAGGTCTACGAACGGGCCGAGGGCGCCCACTTCTGGGACGCCGACGGCAACGACTACCTCGACATGCTGGCCGGGTTCGGCGTGATGGGCCTGGGCCGGCACCATCCCGTGGTCCGGCGCGCCCTGCACGACGTCCTGGACGCCCAGCTCGCCGACCTCACCCGCTTCGACTGCCAGCCGCTGCCCGGGCTGCTGGCCGAGAAGCTGCTCTCGTACAGCCCGCACCTGGACCGGGTCTTCTTCGGCAACAGCGGCACCGAGGCGGTGGAGACGGCCCTGAAATTCGCCCGGTACGCCACCGGACGGCCCAGGATCCTCTACTGCGACCACGCCTTCCACGGGCTCACGACGGGGTCGCTCTCGGTCAACGGCGAGGGGGGCTTCCGGGACGGCTTCGCGCCGCTGCTCCCCGACACGAAGATCGCGCTGGGGGACCTGGCCGCCCTGGAGCGGGAGCTCCGGAAGGGCGACGTGGCCGCCTTCGTCGTCGAGCCGGTCCAGGGCAAGGGGGTCCTCGCCGCCCCGCCCGGATTCCTGCCCGCCGCGCAGGAGCTGCTGCGTAGGCACAAGGCGCTGCTGATCGCGGACGAGGTGCAGACCGGCCTCGGGCGTACCGGGGACTTCTACGCCTACCAGCACGAGCCGGGCGTGGAACCCGACCTGGTGTGCGTGGCCAAGGCGCTGTCGGGCGGCTATGTGCCGGTCGGCGCGACCCTGGGCAAGGACTGGATCTTCAAGAAGGTCTTCTCGTCCATGGACCGGGTACTCGTGCACTCCGCGAGCTTCGGCTCCAACGCGCAGGCGATGGCCGCCGGGCTGGCGGTGCTGTCGGTCATGGAGGACGAGGAGGTCGTGGCGAACTCCCGGGCGATGGGCGACCTGCTGCGCGGGCGGCTCGCCGCCCTGGTGGACGAGTACGAGCTGCTGCACGAGGTGCGGGGCCGTGGCCTGATGATCGGCATCGAGTTCGGCCGGCCGTCCTCGTTGGGGCTGCGCGGCCGGTGGACCGTGCTGCAGGCTGCCCGCAAGGGGCTCTTCGCGCAGATGGTCGTCGTGCCGCTGCTGCAGAAGCACAGGATCCTCACGCAGGTGTCCGGGGACCACCTCGAAGTGATCAAGCTCATCCCGCCGCTGATCGTGGACGAGCGGGACGTCGACCGGTTCGTCGCAGCTTTCCGGGACGTCATGGACGAGGCGCACGGAGGCTCGGGGCTGATGTGGGACTTCGCCAGGACCCTGGTGGCGGGGGCCACCTCACAGCGGTAGCCGGGGGAAGGCCGTCGGGAGCGGTGACGGCCTGCCCCGCCGTCATCAGTCGAGCAGCCGCTCCCGCAGCCGGCCGAGGGTCTCGGGTGTGAGCCCGAGGCCCTCGGCCAGGTAGCGGTCCACGCCGCCCCAGTACCCGTCGATGGTGTCGAAGGCCGCCTCCAGGTACTCGGCGCGGGCGTCGAAGAGCGGGGCGAGGAGCTCCATCGCCTCGGGGGAGCGGGCCTCGACCTGCTCGCCGCTGCGGCGTACCCGGTAGCGGCGGTGCGGAGCGTTCGACTCCAGGTAGTCCGCCACGATCGCCTCGCGCTCGACGCCCAGCGCGAGCAGGGTGACGGCGATCGACAGGCCCGCCCGGTCCTTGCCCGCCGCGCAGTGCAGGAGGGCGGGCACGCTGTCCTCGGCGAGGGCGTGCACCACCCGGCTGTGCTCGATGGTGCGGTGCTTGATGATCCCGCGGTACGAGTTCGTCATCCGGGCGGCGGCCTTCCCGTCGCCCAGGATCGAGCGGAGCTGGTCGAGGTCGCCGTCGCGGACCATCTTCCAGAACTCCCGGCCGTCGGCCGGATCCGAGAGCGGTATGTTGACGTTCCGAACGCCGGGCAGTTCGACGTCCGGCCCCTCCAGGGCGTGGTCGGCGTTGTTGCGGAAGTCGAAGACGGTGTGGAGGCCGAGCGAGGCGAGGAACTCTGCGTCGGTTTCAGTGGCATGCGCAAGATGTCCACTTCGGAACAGTCGTCCCGTCTTGACCCTTCGCCCGTCGGAAGTCGGCAATCCGCCCACGTCGCGGAAATTGCGCACTCCGGACAGTTCCGGCTCCTCTATCTGCTGGGTCACGGGTACTCCTCCGCTTCGTGGTGGGCCATCTGTCCGAATTGAGCTACTTGGCGCCAACTTGCCATAAACGGCGGCGAGATCGGACGGGGCCCCGTGAGCCAGATCATACGGTGACCGTGCGTGCCTGATCGCGAAAGCCGAAGGGCCCGGCCGGTGGGCCCGTTGGCGGCGGGGAATGGACGCAGGGTGACCGGAATTCCGTCGATGTCTCATCCCTGTTATTCCGTCAGGGAATTCACGGCTTGTTACGTACGGCCTTATGGGATTACCTTCGCGATCGATCCGGGTGGACCGCCGAATCCTGCCGCCGCCCGGAAACCGCACTCGACTATTCACGCGCGCGGCAGGAGCGGGGGAACCAGGTAAGCCGCTGTTCCGGATCTTTTCCCGGGGCCGCTCGGGGTGAAGTCGTTCATGTTCCGTTCATGGACAGCCGGACATCTCCAGTCCGAACCCGACAGCTCACCTCGCAGGCGACGGAGAGGAATTCGCGATGTCCGCAAAGGGTAAGCACCGCCGTCCCAAGTCCCGTTCCGTGTTCCGCGGACTCGCTGTCGCGGGCACCGGTGGTGCGGCGCTCGCGCTGCCCCTGCTGGGCGCCGCAGGCGCCCAGGCGGCCGGCGCCCCGGCCGCGGCGCCGGCCGCGGCCCCCGCCGTGGCGCCGCAGGTTCCCCTCTCGCTCCAGGCCGCCCCGACGGCCGCCGTGGAGACCGCGCCGACCGTCTACACGGTCGTGCCCGGCGACTACCTCTCCAAGATCGCCGCGGAGCGTCACCTCTCCGGTGGCTGGTACGAGCTGTACTCCGACAACCGCGAGGCCGTCGGCGCCAACCCCGACCTCATCCACCCTGGCCTGAAGCTGACCCTCGGTGCGAAGGGCGCGGCGGCCCCGGCCGACTCCGCTCGCGCCGAGGCCAAGGTCGAGACCGAGACCGAGACCAAGGCCGAGGCCGCGGCCCCGGCCCCCAAGGCCGCTCCGAAGCCGGCTAGGAAGTCCGCTCCCAGGCCCGCCGAGAAGGCCGCTCCGGCGCAGCGGGAATCCGCCGCCGAGGCCCCGGCCGCGCAGCGGGAATCCGCCGCCGAGGCGCCGGCCGCGCAGCAGTCGGCCTCCGGCTTCGTGGCCCCGGTGAGTGGCGGGATCTCCACCCAGTACAAGGTCGCGGGCAGCATGTGGTCCTCCGGTTACCACACCGGCGTCGACTTCATCGCCAGCTCCGGCACCACCGTCAAGGCCGTCGGCGCGGGCACCGTCGTCTCGTCCGGCTGGGCCGGTGCGTACGGCAACGAGGTCATCATCCGGCACGCGGACGGCACCTACTCGCAGTACGGACACCTCTCCGTGCTGTCCGTCTCGGCGGGCCAGAGCGTCACCGGCGGCCAGAGCATCGGCCTCTCCGGCTCCACCGGCAACTCGACCGGCCCGCACCTCCACTTCGAGATCCGCACGGGCCCGTCCTACGGCTCGGACATCGACCCGCTCGCCTACCTCCGCTCGAAGGGCGTGAGCATCTGACGGCACCCGCCGTCGCAACACCGGCACGCGTGAGGCCGGGGCCCGAGGGGGGTCCCGGCCTCACGCGTACCTATTCCTTATCCCCCGCGTGGTAAAGATCACGGTCCGTCAACCCCTGCTTACGTTGGCGTAGGTCGTGTACGGGAGTGAAGGATGTCGTCTCGTGGCAGCGACGACGACGACACTCAAGACCATCGGCTCGTACGCGGCGATCGGGGACAGCTTCACCGAGGGCGTGGGGGACCCGGGACCCGGGGATTCTTTTCTCGGCTGGGCGGACCGGCTCGCCGTGCTCCTGGCCGACCGGCGTGACGAGCACGACTTCCGGTACGCGAACCTGGCCGTGCGCGGCCGGCTCCTCGACCAGATCGTGGCGGAACAGGTCCCGCGGGCCAAGGAGCTCGCGCCCGACCTCGTGACCTTCTGCGCGGGCGGCAACGACATCATCCGGCCCGGCAGCGACCCCGACGACGTGGCGGAGCGGTTCGAGGCGGCCGTCGCCGACCTCACCGGGGCCGTCGGGCACGTCATGATCACCACCGGCTTCGACACCCGGGGCGTGCCGGTCCTCAAGCACCTGAGGGGCAAGGTGGCGACGTACAGCGCGCACGTCCGCGCGATCGCCGACCGCTACGACTGCCCGGTGCTCGACCTCTGGTCGCTGAAATCCGTACAGGACCGGCGGGCCTGGGACGCCGACCGGCTGCACCTGTCGCCCGAGGGGCACACGCGGGTCGCGCTGCGCGCCGCCCAGGTGCTGGGGCTGGAGGTGCCCGCCGACCCCGACCAGCCGTGGCCGCCGGAGCGGCCGCGCGGCTCGGTGGACGTGACCCGGGACAACATCCAGTGGGCGCGCGAGCACCTGGTGCCGTGGATCGGCCGACGGCTGCGCGGGGAGTCCTCCGGGGACCACGTGGAGGCGAAGCGGCCGGACCTGCTTCCGCTGTAGCCGGACCGACTTCCGCTGTGCCAGGAGGTGACGGCGGGGACGGGGTCCGCAAGCGGAATCCTTCGGGGCACGTGTGCGTTGGGATGGTCGTAGACCGACGACCATCCTGACCCCATCCTCCCAGGAGGCGCTTTGACCGGCTCCCGTCCCCTGCGTCCACGGCTGCGCGCCCTGCGGCCCGAAGCCTTCGGCGCGGACCCGTCCGGCGCCCGGCTCGAGCGGATCCGCCGCTCGCCGAACTTCGCCGACGGCGTCTTCCAGAATCCGGTCGGGGCCCGGACCAGGCCCTCGGGGTCGATGGCGGAGTTCGCCAAGATCTACTTCCACAAGGAACAGCGGCTGCGGCGCAATCCCGGCGCGCCGATCCCCGTGTACCCGACGACCCTCGCGGAGCTGGCGAAGCCGCCCGTGAGCGGACTGCGGCTCACCTGGATGGGACATTCCAGCGTGCTCGCCGAGATCGACGGCCGACGGGTGCTCTTCGACCCCGTGTGGGGCGAGCGGTGCTCCCCCTTCCCCTTCGCCGGCCCCAAGCGGCTGCACCCCGTGCCGGTGCCGCTGGCCTCGCTGGGGACGGCAGATGTGGTGGTCATCTCGCACGACCACTACGACCACCTCGACCTGCCGACGATCAAGGCGCTGGCGGATACCGACACGGTATTCGCCGTTCCGCTGGGCGTCGGCGCGCACCTGGAGCGCTGGGGCGTACCGGCCGACCGGCTGCGTGAGCTGGACTGGAACGAGACCACGGAAGTCGCCGGGCTCTCGCTGACGGCGACCCCCGCCCGGCACTTCTGCGGACGCGGGCTGCGCAACCAGCAGAACACCCTGTGGGCCTCCTGGGTCGTCGCGGGCGACGAGCACCGCATCTACCACAGCGGGGACACCGGCTACTTCCCCGGCTTCAAGGAGATCGGCGCCGAGCACGGGCCGTTCGACGCCACGATGATCCAGATCGGGGCCTACTCGGAGTACTGGCCCGACATCCACATGACGCCCGAGGAAGGCATGCAGGCCCACCTGGACCTGCAGGGCGGCGCCCCGCACGGCACGATGCTGCCGATCCACTGGGGCACCTTCAACCTGGCCCTCCACCCGTGGGACGAGCCGGGCGAGGGCACCCTGGCCTCGGCCGCGGACACCGGATCGGCGATCGCCCTGCCGATCCCGGGCCAGCCCTTCGAACCGGGCTCGGCCGATGCCCCGGCGGAGCCGTGGTGGCGCCCGTTCGTGACGGGCGCCGCGGCCGCCCCGGCCGGGACCCCGCATCCCATCACGACCGGGCGGCCGGCGGTCGTGATCCACGAGGAGCCCGAGGCCGTCGGGTCCTGACGGACCGCGGCTCGCCGCCGGGTGGCCCCGTCCCAGGGGGCCGGCCCGGCGGGGGGTGCGCGGCACGCCCGGAGCGGGGGCTTGACCGAGGTGGGAGTACGCCGCTGAGCGGGCGGCGCCCCGGCCCTCGGGGCGGGCCGTAGCCGGTCCGGGGCGGAGGCGGCCCGGCGGATTCGGGCGGCTGTACGAGCGCTCCACCGGGAGCGGGAAGCACCCCCGCGAACTTCCCCAACTCGCCGTCCGGCGCGGGACGGTGCGGTCTAGCGTGGGTATCCGGTGATCAACACCGGGCCCCGGGATCGCTGGGGGCCGGGCCCCACGTACCGAGGACGCCGATGTCCGGACTCCGCGCCGCCCGCCACGCCCCGTCGAGACACGCCGTCACCGGTCCGGCCCGGCAGATACGGCCTCAGCTGGTCCGCGCCGCCGTGCTGCCCACGCTCGCCGCCGGGCTCAGCGGCACCGCCGCGGTCATCTTCACGCTCCAGCTCGGCGGGGGAGCCGGCGAGCGGGACGCCCGGCTCTGGCCGGTGCTCACCGGCTGCGCCCTCCTCGTCCTCGGAGCCCTGGCCGCCGCCCTGCTCGGGGCCCAGCGCGCGGCCAAGGCCGTCCGGGACCGGTGCGAGTCACTGCGCCGCTCCAGCGTGCGCGGCCGCCAGGAGCTGCGGACTGCCGCCGACCGGCTGGAGCGGGGCGAGACCCCGCCCCGTCCCGTGCGTGGCGGACCGACCGGGCCACCGCCCGGCGCCGACCCGGCCGGCGTGGACGAGTTCTGGCTGCTCTCCCAGGAGCTGCGCGGCGCCCGCGAACAGGCCCACACGACCCTCGTACGGCTGGCCGGCCCGGCCGCGCCGTCCGACAGCGAACGCAAGGTCGAGGTCTTCGTCAACCTCGCGCGCCGGCTGCAGTCCCTCGTCCACCGGGAGATCTCGCTGCTGGACGACCTGGAGGACACGGTCGAGGATCCCGACCTGCTCAAGGAGCTCTTCCACGTCGACCACCTCGCGACCCGCATCCGCCGCCACGCCGAGAACCTCGCCGTGCTCGGCGGCGCCGCGTCCCGCCGTCAGTGGACCCGGCCCATCGACCTGAGCGAGGTGCTGCGCTCCTCCGTGGCGGAGGTCGAGCAGTACACCCGCGTCAAGGTCGTGCCCCCGGCGGGCGGCAGCGTACGCGGCCACGCCGTGGCGGACGTGGTGCACCTGCTGGCCGAACTGGTCGAGAACGCCACGGTGTTCTCCGCGCCCGACACCGATGTGGTGCTGCGCGCCGAACGGGTCACCGCCGGGATCGCGGTCGAGGTGGAGGACCGCGGGCTGGGCATGCCGGCCGAGGAACAGCACCGGATGAACGCCCTGCTCGGCGATCCCGACCAGATCAGCGTCCGGCACCTTCTCGCCGACGGGCGGATCGGCCTGTTCGTGGTCTCCGCGCTGGCCCGCAGGCACGGGATCGCCGTCGAGCTCAAGTCCAACATCTACGGCGGCGTGCTCGCCGTGCTGGTGCTGCCGCAGGAGCTGCTGGGCGCGGAGGCGCCGAGCGCCGCCGACGCGGCGGGCGGCTCCCGTGCCACCTCCTGGGGGACCGGGGAGTCGGCGGCGATGCCGCCGCTGGAGCCGGTACGGGTGACCCCGCCGCGCCTGGCCCCGGAGCCCCTGCCGGGGCGGGGCGCCCGGACCGGGGCCGAGGCCTGGGGCGCGGCTGCGCCGGGAGCCGGGGCTGCCGCCCCCGCCCCGTCCGTGACCGGGCCGTCGCCCGTTCCGGCAGCCCCACGGGAGGCCGGTTTCGCGCCGGAGCCCGGGGCCGGGATGCGGTCCGCGCCCGAGTCCGGGCCGGAGTCCGGGGCCGGGATGCGGTCCGGGGCCGTGTCCGCGCCGGAGCCTGGGGCCGGGATGCCCGAGCCGGAGCCGCTGCGCGGGCCCGTGGCCGCAGCCCGGCCCGCCCACCCGTCCACGGCTGCGGCAACGCCGCCCGTGGGCTGGCCCCCACACGCATCCTCTGCCCCGGCCGCGTCCGTGGCGGGGCCTGCGGCCGGGCCGGAGTCCGGGGCTGTGGCGGACCCGAGGCTCGGGCATGCGGCCGCGGCGGAGTCGGCGTATGCGTCCACGGGTCCGGCCACGTCAGTGGCGGGGCCGGAGGCCGGGAGTGGGTTGGGGCCGGGGACGCCGCCCGGGCGTGGGCCCGGACCTCTGTCCGGGCCGGAGTCCGGGGGCGGGCCTGTGCCGGAGTCCGGGACCCGGTTTCGGCCTGGTGGTGTGGCTGAGTGGGAGTCCGGGGCTGTGGCGGACCCGCGGCTGGGGCGTGCGGTCGCGGCGGAGTCGGCGCGTGGGTCCACGGGTCCGGCCACGTCCGTGGCGGGGCCGGAGACCGGGAGTGGGTTGCGGTCGGGGACGCCGCCCGGGCGTGGGCCCGGGCTCTTGTCCGCGCCGGAGCCTGGGGCCGGGATGCGGTCCGGGCCCGAGTCGGAGCCGCTGCGCGGGCCCGTGGCCGCAGCCCGGCCCGCCCACGCGTCCACGGCTGCGGCAACGCCGCCCGTGGGCCGGCCCCCACACGCATCCTCTGCCCCGGCCACGTCCGTGGCGGGGCCTGCGGCGGGGCCGGAGGCCGGGAGTGGGTTGCGGCCGGGGACGCCGCCCGGGCGTGGGCCCGGGGTCTTGTCCGCACCGGAGTTCCGGGCAGTGGCAGACCCGAGGCTCGGGCGCGCGGTCGCGGCCGAGCCGGCGCGTCCGTCCACGGGTGCGGCCACGTCCGTGGCGGGGCCTGCGGGCGGGCCGGAGTCCGGGGCTGTGACGGACCCGCGGCTCGGGCGTGCGGTCGCGGCGGAGTCGGCGCGTGCGTCGACGGGTCCGGCCACGTCCGTGGCGGGGCCGGAGACCGGGAGTGGGTTGCGGCGGGGGACGCCCCCCGGGCGTGGGCCCGGGACCGCGTATCCGCCGCTGCCCGTGCGCCGGGCCAGGGGCGCAGTCGCAGAAGCCGCGGTCATGCCGCTGCCCGCGCCCCGGGCCGGGGACGGAGCCTCCGCTCCGGCGGTGGCCGAGCCGTGGGCCGAGCCCGGGTCCGGGAACGTCGCCGCGGGCGGGAACGGAGAGGCCCGGACCGCGGCGGCGGAGCGGCCACCGCTGCCCAGGCGACGGGCCCAGGAACACCTCGCCCCCCAGCTGCGCGACGCGCCCGCCCCGCGGCGGGCCGCCGACACCGATCGGCCCGTACACGACCCCGGCCTGATGGCCGCCTTCCAACGGGGCTTCGGCCTCGCCCAGTCGGAGAACCAGGTATGACCCCGACCCCTCACCTCAGCAAGGAGCGCACCCCCATGGGCGGCGAAGTGTCGACGAAGACCGGCAACCGGCTCTCGGACCTCGACTGGCTGCTCAGCGGCCTGGTGCAGCGCGTGCCCCACACGCGCAGCGCCGTACTCCTCACCGCCGACGGCCTCGTCACCTGCGTGCACGGCCTCGACGCGGACAGTGCCGACCACCTGGCGGCGCTGGCCTCCGGGCTGTACTCGCTCGGGCGCAGCGCCGGATCCCGCTTCGCGGAGGGCTCGGAGGTCCGCCAGGTCGTCGTAGAACTCGACTCCGCGCTCGTCTTCGTGTCGGCCGCCGGCGCCGGCACCTGCCTGGCGGTCCTCGCCGACCGCGAGGCCGACGCCGGAGTGCTCGGCTACGAGATGGCGATGCTGGTCAAGAGCGTACGTCCGTACCTGGCGGCCCCGCCGCGTCGGCCCGTCGCCGACCCGGAGCGATGAGGGGCCACGCGAGGGGGGTACCGAAGGCGACGCGTGACACACCGTGGCTCGACGACTCGGCGGGCCGGGTGATGCGCCCGTACACCGCCAGCGGCGGGCGGACCCGGCCCGGAGTCGCACTCGACCTGCTCTCGCTGATGACCGCGACCGGGGTGCGGCCGCGCGTCCCGCTGGGGGCGGAGCACATCCTCGCCCTGCGGCTGTGCGCGGGAACCGCGGCGGTCACGGTCGCCGAGGTCGCCGGGCAACTGCGGCTGCCCGCGGTGGTGGTGAAGGTGCTGCTGTCCGATCTGATGGAACACGGGGCGGTCGTGGCGCAGGCGCCCCGGTTCCCGGGCGGTCGCTCGTTCGCCGCCGATGACCAGTCCCTGCTGCGGGCGGTGCTCGATGGTCTCCACAAACGGCTGTGACGCGCCCGCCCCCGACTCCGCGCCCGCGACGCTGAAGATCCTGGTCGCGGGCGGATTCGGGGCGGGCAAGACCACCTTCGTGGGCGCGGTGAGCGAGATCGAGCCGCTGAGCACGGAGGAGCTGGTGAGCGACCTCAGCCGGACCGCCGACCGGCTGGAGGGGGTCGAGGCCAAGGCCACGACCACCGTCGCGCTGGACTTCGGCCGGATCACGCTCGACCAGGGCCACGTGCTCTACCTCTTCGGCACGCCCGGACAGCACCGCTTCTGGTTCCTGTGGGAGGAGCTGTGCGCGGGCGCGCTCGGGGCGGTCGTGCTCGCCGACACCCGCCGCCTCGCCGACTGCTTCCCGGCCGTGGACTTCTTCGAGCGGCGCGGGATCGGATTCATCGTCGCCGTCAACGAGTTCGACGGCGCTCACCGCTACGGGCCCGACGAGGTGCGCGAAGCGGTGGGGCTCGGGCCCGAGGTGCCCGTCGTACGGTGCGACGCGCGCCTGAACAGTTCGGGAACGGGGGCGCTGGCCGCTCTCGTCCGCCATCTCCTGTGCACGTTCAAAGAAAGCTCCTGCACAGTCAGCTCTTCGTCTTCGGAGTCGGGGGAACCGCCATGACGTACTACGAATCGACCGGACACCTGCTGCTCACGCCGGTGGACCGGGAAGCGCCCGCGCGCGTCGTCCGGCTGCGCGAACTGGGCCTGGGCGAACGGGTGGACGCCGAACTGGACGCCTTCGCGCGGCGCGTCGCGGACGCGCTCGCCGCGCCGTACGCGGGGGTCAACTTCATCGGTGAGGAACGGCAGTTCTTCGCCGGGCTGCACCACGCGGCCGAGGCGCCGGCGAGCGGCTACCCGGCGCGGGTGCTGGCCCGTGACCACGGCTACTGCCCGCACGTGGTGGTGCGGCGGCGGGCGCTGGTGCTGGAGGACGTACGGGACTTCGCGCGCTTCGCCGGCAACGCGGTGGTCGACGAGAGCGGGGTGCGCTCGTACGCCGGCGCGCCGCTGACGGACCGGCGCGGGATCGTCCTGGGGACGGTGTGCGCGGTGGACGTGGTGCCGCGCCGGTGGGGGACGGAGGGGCTCGCCACCGTGAAGGCGCTGGCCGCGGAGCTGGTGGAGTTGGTGCACGCCCGGGAGGACCGGCGGCGGACCGCGTGAGGCTGCGTGAGCCTTTGTGAGGCGGCCAAGTCGGTGCGGAAGGCGGTGCGGAGCGGTCCGTGGCGGCGGATGTCAGTGCCGGGGTCTACGGTCGTGGACGAGGGGTCACCGGTGGCCGGAGAGGAGTCGCGGGATGGGCACCACCGCGCAGGACGTCCGTACGATCGCGCTGTCGCTGCCGGACAGCAGCGAGAAGCTCGCCTGGGGCATGCCGACCTTCCGGGTGGGCGGGAAGATCTTCGCCGCGCTCGGCGACGACGACACCTCCATAGGGGTGAAGTGCCCCAAGGAGGACCGGGCCGAGCTGATCGCGGCGGAGCCGGAGAAGTTCTTCGTGCGCGAAGGCCACGACGACGACTACGCCTGGCTGCGGGTCCGCCTGGAGGCGGTGGAGGACGAGCGCGAACTGCGCTCGATCCTGATCGACTCCTGGCTCCAGGCGGCCCCCAAGCGGCTGGCGGCCGCCCACCCGGAACTGTCGGCGGACGGCGCGGGCTGACTGCGGGCGGCGTCGGCGTTCAGTTCGGCGCCCGGAATCCCGTGATGCGCTCCCGCAGGGAGCGCGGGTCCAGGCCGTGCGCCGCGGTGTGCTCGTCGATGGTGCCGTAGCGGCGCAGTTCGGCCCGTCCCACGCCCAGGCCCAGTACCCGGTGGGGGATGTGGGCCAGGGCGTCGTTCGCCGCCGCCGTGGACGTGCCCGCGAGGTAGGGCTCGACGAGGACCACGTCGGCGGCACCGCGACCGGCCGCCTCGCGCACGGCCGCGTCGTCGAAGGGGCGCACGGTGGGGGCGTACAGCACCGTGAGGTCCAGGCCCTCCGTCGCCGCCAGGACGTTGTCCAGCAGCGGGCCGACGGCGACCACCACGCCCGCCCGTCCCTCCCGTACGGTCCGGAACCCCAGGCCCTCCACCGGACGCGGGGCCGCGTTCGACTGCTGGGAGAGCCGGACGTACACCTTGTCGTCACCGGCGGCGTACGCGTGGCGCAGGAGCGCCTCCGCCTCGTCCGGGTGGCCCGGGACGTGGACCGTCCAGCCGTCGAGGGTGTCGAGCAGTGCCACGTCGCCCGGCGCCATGTGCGTGAATCCGCCGGCCGGCCAGTCGTAGCTGGCGCTCGCGCTGACGAGCACGCCGCCCGTGCCCTGGTGCCCGAAGTCCAGCTTGACCTGCTCGAACGGCCGCTCCACGAGGAAGCTGGCGAAGGTGTGGACGACCGGCCGCAGGCCGGTGAGGGCCAGGCCGCCGCCGACGCCGACGAGGAGCTGTTCCCTGATCCCGACGTTGATCACCCGGTCCGGGTGCCGCTCCTGGGCGGGCCGGAAGCCGTCCATGGTGATCTCCGCCAGCACCAGGGCCAGCCGGGGGTCCTCGCCGAGGAGGTCCGACGTGACCGAGATGAAGCGTTCCCGCATGGTGTCCATGTCTCTCCCCGCCCTCAGAACTTCTTCTCGACACGGGCGACCACGACGTGCGGCCGACCGGGATGCGGCTCGGTGAACGCGGCGGGCAGCGCGGCGTGGTCCCGCCCGTCCACGGTGGCCGCGGACCAGCCGGCCGCCTCGAAGCGGGCCGCGATCCCGCCGGGCCAGCCGTGCGTCGCGGAGTCGTTGTCGATCACCACCGTGTGCAGCCGCTCCAGCCCGGCGGAGCCCGCGTAGGCGAGTGCCTCGTGGTTGCTGCCCTCGTCCAGCTCGGCATCCCCGATCAGCACCCACACCGCCGGGTCGTCCAGTCCTTGGGCGCGCAGCCCGAGCGCGCTGCCCACGGCGAGCGGCAGTCCGTGCCCGAGGGACCCGCTGCCGATCTCCACACCGGGAACGAGCGTGCGGTCCGGGTGGTGCCCGAGCGGGGAGTCGTAGGAGCCGAAGCCGGGCAGCCACTCGACGGGGAAGAACCCCTTCGCGGCGAGGACGGCGTAGTACGCCATCGGCCCGTGACCCTTGGACAGCAGGAAACGGTCCCGCCCGGCGTCCTCGGCGGTCCCGGGCGTCACCCGCAGCACCCGGTCGTAGAGCACCCACAGCACGTCGAGGGTGGAGGTGGCGGCGGGGCCGTGCTTCTCGGCCCCGGTCATGAGGCCGATCAGCCGGCCCAGATCCTCGTAGCGGAAACCCGTGTCCGCGATTGCCTGCGTCATGCATCGATCGTGCAACCTCAAGTGCGGTCGAGGTCAAGAAGCTCCCGCCCGGGACCGGGTAGCGGAAAGGTGCGCGCGACCACCCCACGAAGTGCGGTATCGTTCTCCTGCGCGTTCAACCAGGGGAAACCCCAGGTCAGCGCGCATCGGGACGTGGCGCAGCTTGGTAGCGCACTTGACTGGGGGTCAAGGGGTCGCAGGTTCAAATCCTGTCGTCCCGACTCGAAAGAGTCGCAGATCAGAGGCCGTATCGGAGAGATCCGACACGGCCTCTGACCGTTTCTGGGCCATGGGGTGACCGTCGCGGACGGCTCCGTACGGGCGGTGGGCTGCCGGTGATCGCGCTCCGTGGGCCCGGGGTGTCGTCCGGGCCCACGGAGCGCGTGGTGGCGGGCAGTCGGTCAGTGGTGCCGGGCGCCCCAGCGGCCGCTGCTGTCGCGGGGGTTGGCGGGCGGCGGGGCGGTCAGCCGGCCGGGGTGGGTGTCTGCTTCATGCGGTCGACGATCGCTCGGGTCATGACCGCGTGGGTGAACACGACGGTGCCGGGCTTGATCAGGCCGCGCTCGCCGGAGCTGCCCTCCACCTGGACGGTTCGCTCGCCGAGGAACGTGAGGGTCTCCTTGTCGAAGATCCATTCGGTGCGCCGGCCGGAGGTCTCGTCCAGACGGGCCACCGCGACCCCGTGCCGGCCCGCGGCGTCGACCGCGTCGTCCACCGTGACCACGCCGGGGATCTTCGCCGCGGCCTTGTAGAGCGCCGCAGCGAGACCGGCCGGCGGGTAGCTCTGACCCAGCAGGTCACCGATCGTGGTGAACGCCTCCTGGTCGGGGCCCCTGCCGTGGCCCCTGGTCTCCTCGTAGATCTTCTGCAGCAGCACGTCGGGGTCGGTGGGCAGCCCGGCGAGGTAGTCGTAGGTGGGTGCGTTGAGGGTCGGTGTCGGCTTCCGGCCCGTCTCGGTGTTCCCCTCCAGGGTGATGCCGTCCGGACCGGTGTTGCCGGGCTCGATCAGCCAGCCCTTGCGTCCGTCGGGGGAGTTCCAGCTGTGGCGCATGTGCAGTTGTTCGCTGACCAGGGCGCTCTTGCCGTGGTCGGTCCTCACGTACGTGGTGGCCGTCTTCGTGCCGATGTAGATGAACTGGTTCTCGCGCACCGCCGGGCCCGAGACGTCGGCGGCGGCCAGGGAGATGCGGTCCAGGAGCCGGGTGGCGCCTGCCGGGTCGCCGGCGCCGATCCGGGTGGTCAGGACCGGGCCCGTGGCGACCCCGGAGCCCGATCCGTCGTTCGTGACGCCCAGGTCCGAGAGGACGTGGACGCCGGTCGCGATCGTGCCGGCCAGGACGCAGGCCGCCACGGGCAGGAGGATCGCGCGGCGCAGGAACGGGTTGCGAGGCTTCCCGGCGCGTACGGGCCGGGCGGCGACGGAGCCGGTGGCGCGGAGGTCGTCGTGGATCCGGGTCATGAGGCGCTCCCTGTGGAACTGGTGGCGGCCCGCGGGCAGTTCCCGCTCCGCGAACGGCAGGAGATGCCCGGTCTCCTCCCGGTCGGCCGGGTGGGGCTGGGAAAGGTCGGCGTTCATCAGATTCCTTCCTGCGCGGACCGGACCGCGTCCGTGCGGTCGCCATATGTCTGTCGCGGGCGACCGGCGGGTTCCCGTCTGTTCTTCTTCAGTTCCGCGTCGGCGAGTGCGCGCAGCTTCGAACGTGCCCGGGACAGCCGGGAGCGGACGGTCCCGACCGGGATCCCGAGGGCCTGGGCGGCGTCGGCGTACTCCAGGCCCTCCCACACGCACAGCAGGAGGACTTCGCGCTCGGGCCGCCGCAGCGCGCTCAGCTGCGCCAGCGTGACCGCGATGCGCCGCCGGTCGTCGAGCCGGCCGGCCACCTCGTCGGCGTGGTCGGGCACGGATGCGGCGGCGGCCGCGGCCGCCGCGGCCGCGGCCCGGTACCGCCGGTTGCCGCGGCAGTGATTGCGGGCGAGGTTGGTGGCGACTCCCAGCAGCCATGGCCGCAATGACCCGCCTTCGGGATCCACGTCGGCGCGCCGCCGCCACGCCTCCAGGAAGGTCGCCGACATGACGTCCTCCGCGACGGCCCAGTCCCCGGTCATCCGGAAGGCATGGTTGTAGACGGCGCGGGCGTAGCTGTCGAACAGCTCGGCGAAGGCGTCAGGATCCCCGGACCGCACCCGGGTTCGCATGTCTGTGGTCACTCCTGTCGGCTGTCCGGCATCAAGGTGCGGGTTCCCGTGACGCACGTCACTTCGAGCCGCCGCGGATCCGTGGCACCCGCAGGCGTCCGCTCCCGGAGGTCAGGGGGACTCGACCGGGCGGCCCGCCTGGAGTTCCAGGGGGGCCGTGGCGGAGGTACGGGCGGCGAGGCAGGCCTTGATGCGGCGGCGCAGTGAGGCTTTGACCAGGTCCCGGAGTTCTGCCGGGGCGGCCGTGCGCCATTCGAGGTGCTCGCCGGGGTTCAGCCGGATCCGGCCCAGCGCCGACGCGTCGAGGACGCCGCCGTCGTAGAGGAAGCGGACGCGGGCCAGACGGCCCGGTTTGTGGGACCAGTCGACGGCCAGCAGGCGCCCCGGGGCGAGGTCGAGGCCGGTCTCCTCGTGGACCTCGCGCCGGGCGGCGGCGCGCGGGGTCTCGCCGAGGTCGCTGTCGATGCCGCCGCCGGGCAGCTGCCAGCGGCTGGTGTCGCCGTACGCTGGCCGCACCAGCAGGATCCCGCCGGCGGTGTCGGTGAACAGCACGCTCGCCCCCGCCAGCGCCTTCGGGCGGCTGGCGCGGTGGCCGGCGGCGTCGAGCATGCCCGCGTGTTCCAGGGCGGCACGGTCGGCCGGGTCGAGGCCGGCCGGGGAGCCGGGCTGGGGCACCCCGTCGAGCAGATGCGCCACGGATCCGGTGTGCAGGGCGGCCAGGCCGGCGCGCAGCCGGGGTGCGATGCGGGCGGGGAGGGCCTCACCGGCCTCCTCCGGCCGGAGCCAGTGGGCACCGGTGATCTCGCCGTCCGGGAAGGAGAGTACGGCGGCGTCGTCCGTCGGCAGCGGACCGACGAGGTGGACGTGGACCACGAGGGAGCGCCCGAGCGGGCCGGGCGGCCGGGAGTCCACCGCGAGCAGCCGGCCGATGGGCACGGTGAGGCCCAGCTCCTGCTCCAGCTCGCGCGCCAGCCCCGCCTCCGGCGTCTCGGTGTCCTCCACCGTGCCGCCCGGCAGTTCCAGATCCGCCTTGTACGAGGTGGTCAGCACGAGGACCCGCCCGCGCGTGTCCAGGACGATCCCGGTGACGGCCACGAGCGGGGAGGGCTGAGTGGCGTAGTACGCCCGCACCTCGTCGGGGGAGGGGCGGTGGGGCACGGCGGGCTCCTGGGGTCGTGGTCGCGGCGGTGTGCGTGTCCTGGCACTATCGCGCACGGCCCGGCACGCGGACCTCAGGCGCGGGCCAGGAGCAGACCGCCCATCGTGACCATCGTCGCCGCGACCAGGCCGTCCAGCACCCGCCAGGCGGCCGGGCGGGCCAGCAGGCCGCTGAGCAGCCGGGCTCCGTACCCCAGGGTGCCGAACCAGGTCAGGCTGGCCAGACCGGCCCCGATGCCGAAGGCCCAGCGCAGGTCGCCCCGGTCGGCGGCGAGCGAGCCGAGGAGCAGGACGGTGTCCAGGTAGACGTGCGGGTTGAGCCAGGTCATGGCCAGGCAGGTCAGTACGGCCCGGCGGCCGGACCCGGCGGTGGCCCCCTCCGCGCTGAGCGCCGCGCCCGGGGCGGGCCGCAGCACCCGGCGGGCCGCGAGGACCCCGTAGCAGATCAGGAACCCGCCCCCGGCCAGTCCGACCACGGTCAGGGCGGCGGGCCAGGCGGTGACGAACGCGCCGACGCCCGCCACGCCGAGGGCGATCAGGACCGCATCGGACACGGCGCAGATGGCGACCACGGCCAGAACCGCGTGGCGGCGCGCGCCCTGGCGCAGGACGAAGGCGTTCTGGGCGCCGATGGCGACGATGAGGGAGAGTCCGGTGCCGAAGCCGGCGAGGGCCGCCGTGATGATGCCGTGTGTCATGCCGTCGACCGTAGGCAAGCGTTCCGGTTCAGTACAGCTAAAGATTTTTACGTACCATTAGCGCTCGTGATGGATGAGCTTCCTCTCGACCAGGTGCGGACGCTGCTGGCGGTGGTGGACGAAGGAACCTTCGACGCCGCGGCGGCCGTCCTGCACGTGACCCCGTCCGCGGTCAGCCAGCGGGTCAAGGCACTGGAGCAGCGGACCGGGCGGGTGCTGCTGATGCGGACGAAGCCGGTGCGGGCGACGGAATCCGGGGAGGTGGTGGTCCGCTTCGCCCGGCAGCTGGCCCGGCTGGAGCGGGACGCGCGGGCGGAGCTGGGAATGGCCGAAGGGTCGGGACCGGTGCGGCTGCCGATCGCGGTGAACGCGGACTCCCTCGCCGTCTGGTTCCTGACGGCGATGGCGCGGGTGGAGCAGGATCCGCCCGTCTGCATCGAACTGCACCGCGAGGACGAGTCACACACGACCGCGCTGCTGCGGGAGGGCCAGGTGATGGCCGCGGTGACCTCCGCGCCGGATCCGGTCGCGGGGTGCAGCGTACGGATGCTGGGCCTGGCGCGGTACCTGCCGGTGGCGAGTCCGGATTTCGCGGCACGCCACCTGACGGGCGCGCCGGCCCGGGACCTGAGGCGGGCGCCCGTGATCGTCTTCGACCGGAAGGACGAGCTCCAGGACCGGTTCGTGCGGTCGCTGACCGGGGACGCGGCGAGCGGGGCGGGGCCGGTGCGGCACTCCGTACCGACGTCGGAGGGATACCGCGACGCGGTCGTCGCGGGGCTGGGGTGGGGGATGGTTCCGGAGCAGCAGGCGAGGCCGTTGGTACGGACGGGGGAACTGGTGCTGCTGGCGCCGCGGCGGCCGTTGGACGTACCGCTGTACTGGCAGCAGTGGAAGCTGGATTCGCCGGCCCTGTCCATGGTGGCCCGGGTGGTCGCGGAGGCGGCCGGGCAGGCGCTCCGCAGACCCCCGCGGACGACTCCTGAGGTGGGCGACAGGACGTGACGTGCTCCGCTCGGACGTGACCCGCTGCGCCGGAAGGTGACCTGCGCTGCCGGAACGTGACGCGCTCCGCTGCGTCCACCTCGGTTCGGGCGGCATGGTCGCAGCCCGGGGGGCGTCCCGGGTGATGGCAGACTGGCCGCTGATCAGCCGAAGAGGAGCACGCGTTGTCCATGTTCAGCAACCTCCGCCGGGTCGTCCGCCGCGGTTACCGGCGGGCCGTCGACCTCAGCCACCCGGCCCGCTCCCCGCTCGGCAGTGCCGTGGTCAACTGCGTCGTCTACCAGGACGGCGTACGCCAGGAAGGCTGCGCGGAGGCCGAGGAGGCGTTGCGCAGGGTCCGCAAGACGGGCGACGGCTTCGTCTGGATCGGCCTGCACGAACCGGATCAGTCGGAACTCGCCGGGCTCGCCAAGCTGTTCGGACTGCACCCGCTCGCCGTCGAGGACGCCGTGCACGCGCACCAGCGCCCCAAGGTGGAGCGGTACGACGACACGCTGTTCTCCGTCTTCAAGACCGTGCGCTACGTCGATCACGACGAGCTGACCGCCACCAGCGAGGTGGTGGAGACCGGCGAGCTGATGGCCTTCACCGGCGAGGACTTCGTCATCACCATCCGGCACGGCGGAAGCGGCACCCTCGGCCCGGTCCGCGAGGCGCTGGAAGCCGCCCCGGGGCAGCTGGCCAAGGGGCCGGCGGCCGTTCTGCACGCCATGGCCGACCACGTGGTCGACGACTACGTGGCCGTGACGGACGCGGTGCAGAACGACATAGACGCCGTCGAGACCGCGGTGTTCAGCCCGGAAGGCGGGCGCGGCGACGCCGGCCGGATCTACCAGCTCAAGCGTGAACTCCTGGAGCTGCGGCGGGCGGTGGCGCCGCTGAGCCGCCCGCTGGAGCAGCTGGCCACCCAGCCGATACCGGTCATCCCGCCGGAGGCCCGCGCGTACTTCCGGAACGTGGCCGACCACCTGAGCCGGGCCACCGAGCAGATCAGCGCCTACGACAACCTGCTCGACTCGATCCTGCAGGCGCACCTGGCACAGGTGACCGTCGCGCAGAACGAGGACATGCGCAAGATCACGGCGTGGGCGGCCATCGTCGCCGTACCGACGATGGTGTGCGGCGTCTACGGCATGAACTTCGACCACATGCCCGAGCTCCACTGGCAGTTCGGGTACCCGATGGTCCTCGGCCTCATGGCGGTCGCCTGCTTCGTCATCCACCGAGGTTTCCGGCGCAACGGCTGGCTCTGACCCTCGCGAAATCCCGGTGAGGGCGGCCGAGGCCGCCGGTATGGTCCGCCCTGTCATCGATGATCACAGGGAACGGGCGGTTCGGACATGGAACGGACGGCGACGGAGCCGGTCGGCGGCGCACTGGCCGGTGAGCGCGTGCGGCTGGAGCCGCTCGCGCACCGGCATCACGACGGACTCTGCGAGGCGATACGCGACGGGAGCCTCTGGGAACTCCCGGTGACGACCGTCCCGCACCCGCAGGACGTGCCCGCCTTCATAGAGGACGCGCTGGCGGCGCACGAGGCGGGCACGCAGATCGCGTACGCGACGGTGGACCTCGCGACCGGCAGGGTCGCGGGCTCCACGCGGCTCATGATGATCAACCTCCCGCACCGGCGGCTGGAGATCGGCTTCACCTTCCTCGGCGCGTCCTGGCAGGGGACGGGGCTGAACACCGAGGCCAAGCTGCTCATGCTCACCCACGCCTTCGAGGTGATGGGCATGCACCGCGTCGAGCTCCTGACCGATGTGCGCAACAGCCGGTCGAGGGCGGCGATCGCACGGCTGGGGGCCACGCACGAGGGAGTGCTGCGCCACCACATGGTGATGCGCGACGGATGGATCCGCGACACCGCCGTTTACAGCATCACGCGCCCCGAATGGCCGGACGCCAAACACTCGCTCCAGGCCCGTGTGTACGGGTCTTGAGGATTCCCAAACGCTGGTAGTAAAGTTTCCTAACCAACCAAGGAAGCCTCAACTACCCCACGGAGGCCTTGTGTTCGCCCCCCGACGTAAGACCCTGGTCATCGGCGCCCTGATCGGCAGCGCGCTCCTCGCCGTACCGGTCGCGGCCCACGCCACGGCCGCCGACGCCGGTGCCGCCTCCGCGAAGGTGACCGCGGCGGCCGCCGTCGGTCTCGACGATCCGGCGAAGAAGGAAATCGCCATGCAGATCGTCTCCAGCGCCGAGAACTCCTCGCTGGACTGGAAGGCGCAGTACAAGTACATAGAGGACATAGGCGACGAGCGCGGCTACACGGCCGGCATCATCGGCTTCTGTTCCGGCACCGGAGACATGCTCGACCTCGTCGAGTACTACACCCAGGTCAAGCCGGGCAACGTCCTCGCGAAGTACCTCCCCGCCCTGCGCAAGGTCGACGGCTCCGACTCGCACGCCGGTCTCGACCCCAACTTCACCAAGGACTGGGCGAAGGCGGCCCAGGACGCCGAGTTCAGGAAGGCCCAGGACCACGAGCGCGACCGGGTCTACTTCAACCCGGCGGTCAAGCAGGGCAAGTCCGACGGGGTCGGCACCCTCGGCCAGTTCATCTACTACGACGCCATCGTCATGCACGGTGACGGCGGCGATTCCACCAGCTTCCGCAACATCCGCAAGCGCGCGCTGTCCAAGGCCAAGCCCCCGGCCCAGGGCGGCAACGAGACCGCGTGGCTGAACGCCTTCCTCGACGCCCGCGTCTGGGCGATGAAGCAGGAGGAGGCGCACAGCGACACCAGCCGCGTCGACACCGCGCAGCGGGTCTTCCTGAAGAAGGGCAACCTGCACCTCAACACCCCCCTCGACTGGAAGGTCTACGGCGACTCCTTCCACATCGGCTGACGCACCTGCGGTCGGGGTCCGGGCCCGGGCCCCGACCGCGGCGCCGCGCGGCCGATCGGGCGATGCGGGAAGTGACCTTGACCCGCCAGTAAACAGGGGCATGAATTCTGCCCGGGCTTGATCCAGCAGGACGGGCCCACCATCCGTCCTCTGGGGGGACTCGTGCACTACTACACCGATGTGCTGAAGAAGTACGCCGTCTTCGCCGGTCGCGCCCGCCGCCAGGAGTTCTGGATGTTCGTCCTGTGCAACCTCGTGGTCGAGGCCGTCATCGTGAGCCTGGACCTCGTCCTCGGCACGAAGGGCATCATCGACGCGGTCTACACCCTGGTGATCCTCCTGCCGTGCATCGGCCTCACCGTGCGCCGGCTGCACGACACCGGCAGGTCCGGCTGGTGGTACCTGCTCGTCCTGATCCCCCTCATCGGCTGGATCTGGCTCATCGTCCTCATGGCCACCGAGGGCCAGGCCGGGCCGAACGAGTACGGCCCGAGCCCCAAGGCCGTCCACGCCTGACCGGCCCGAGCACGCGCACACCCTGGCGCCGCCGCCGACGGAACACGTCCGCGGCGGCGCTCTCGTGTGACGGGCGTGACGCGCGTCTCCCGGGGCTCGGGGCAGGGGGCTGTCCGGACCGGCCCGATCACGAGATATCTTGATGTCGAGCAATGTTGCAGACGAGAGACGCAGACTGTGGAGCGGAGCATCCGGTGACTGACTCGACCATCATCTACACGCACACTGACGAGGCCCCGGCCCTCGCGACGTATTCGTTCCTGCCTGTGATCCAGGCATACGCGTCGACGGCCGGTGTGAATGTCGAGACCCGTGACATCTCCCTGGCCGGTCGGATCATCGCCAGCTTCCCGGAGTACCTCCAGGAGAGCCAGCGGATCGCCGACGCCCTGGCCGAGCTCGGCCAGCTGGCGAAGACGCCGGAAGCGAACATCATCAAGCTTCCCAACGTCTCGGCCTCGATCCCGCAGCTCAAGGCCGCGGTCGCCGAGCTCCAGGGCCAGGGCTACGCCCTCCCGGACTACCCGGACGACCCGAAGTCCGACGAGGAGCGCGACGTCCGCGCCCGCTACGACAAGATCAAGGGCAGCGCCGTCAACCCGGTCCTGCGCGAGGGCAACTCCGACCGCCGCGCCCCCGGCTCGGTCAAGAACTACGCCAAGACGCACCCGCACCGCATGGGCGCCTGGACCCCCGAGTCGAAGACGAACGTCGCCACCATGGGCGAGAACGACTTCCGCTCCACCGAGAAGTCCGCGGTCATCGCCGAGGCCGGCACCCTGCGCATCGAGCACGTGGCCGCCGACGGCGCCACCACCGTGCTGCGCGAGTCCGTACCGGTCCTCGCCGGTGAGGTCGTGGACGCGTCCGTCATGCACGTCGACGCGCTGCGCACCTTCCTCAACGACCAGATCGAGCGTGCCAAGGCCGAGGGCGTGCTGTTCTCCGTGCACCTCAAGGCCACGATGATGAAGGTCTCCGACCCGATCGTCTTCGGCCACGTGGTCCGCGCCTTCCTCCCGAAGACCTTCGCCCGCTACGGCGAGACCCTCGCCGCCGCCGGCCTGTCGCCCAACGACGGCCTCGGCGCCGTCCTGAACGGCCTGGGCGCGCTGCCCGACGGCGACGCGATCAAGGCCTCCATCGACGCCGAGATCGCCGAGGGCCCGGCCCTCGCGATGGTCGACTCCGACAAGGGCATCACCAACCTGCACGTGCCGTCCGACGTCATCGTCGACGCCTCCATGCCGGCCATGATCCGCACCTCCGGCCACATGTGGGGCCCCGACGGCAACGAGGCCGACACCCTCGCCGTCCTCCCGGACAGCAGCTACGCCGGTGTCTACCAGGTCGTCGTCGACGACTGCCGCGCCAACGGCGCCTTCGACCCCTCCACCATGGGCTCGGTGCCGAACGTCGGCCTCATGGCCCAGAAGGCCGAGGAGTACGGCAGCCACGACAAGACCTTCGAGATCGCGACCGCGGGCACCGTCCGCGTCGTCGACGCCGCGGGCAACACGGTCCTGGAGCAGGAAGTCGCCGCCGGTGACATCTTCCGCGCCTGCCAGACCAAGGACCTGCCGATCCAGGACTGGGTCAAGCTCGCCGTCACCCGCGCCCGCGCCACCGGCAGCCCGGCCGTCTTCTGGCTGGACGAGGCCCGCGCGCACGACGCGCAGCTGATCGCCAAGGTCAAGACGTACCTGGCCGACCACGACACCGAGGGCCTGGACATCAAGATCCTCTCCCCGGTCGAGGCCACCGCCTTCTCCCTGGAGCGCATCCGCCGCGGCGAGGACACCATCTCGGTGACCGGCAACGTGCTGCGTGACTACCTGACCGACCTGTTCCCGATCCTGGAGCTGGGCACCAGCGCCAAGATGCTGTCGGTCGTCCCGCTGATGAACGGCGGCGGCCTCTTCGAGACGGGCGCCGGCGGCTCCGCCCCGAAGCACGTCCAGCAGCTGGTCAAGGAGAACTACCTGCGCTGGGACTCGCTCGGCGAGTTCTTCGCGCTCGCGGCCAGCTTCGAGCACCTCGCCACCACCACCGGAAACGCCCGCGCCCAGGTGCTGGCCGACACCCTGGACCGCGCGACCGGCACCTTCCTCAACGAGGACAAGTCGCCGAGCCGCAAGCTGGGCGGCATCGACAACCGCGGCAGCCACTTCTACCTCGCCATGTACTGGGCGCAGGAGCTGGCCAAGCAGACCGACGACGCCGAGCTGGCCAAGGCCTTCGAGCCGCTCGCCAAGACGCTGTCGGAGCAGGAGGAGACCATCGTCGCCGAGCTCATCGCGGTGCAGGGCTCGCCGGCGGAGATCGGTGGCTACTACCGGCCCGACGCCACCAAGGCCGCGGCGATCATGCGCCCGTCCGCGACCTTCAACCAGGCGCTGGCCCTCCTCGGCTGACACCTTCAGTCGCACGCGTGACGTCTCCGCCCCGGCCGGCCCCGTGCCCGGCCGGGGCGGACCCGTGTCCGCACCGCCCGCAGTCCCTAGCCGACAACGCGAGCATCCTGGAACTGCTGCCTGAGGAGTGGGCCCTGCGCTAGCGTTCGCTGGTCGGTGACCTTCGGGGGGCTCTGTGGCACGCGGTTCCAACTCGTCCTGCGGCGGTATCGGATGCGCTGCGATCCTGCTCCTGACGTTCGTCCTGCCCACGGTCGGATACCTGCTCTCGCTCCCGTTGACCCTGCCCGACCTGATGGCGGCGCAGACGCCGCCGCAGCAGCTGCACGGCTTCGTCCCGTACCTGGTCACCTACGGCATCCCGGTCGTGGTGGCGCTGGGCCTGGCGCTGTTCGCCGGCCGGCGCCGTTCCTTCGTGTGGTGGCTGGTCCCGGCGCGGGCCGCGGCCCTGCTGGCGCTGGTCGCCGCGGCCCTGTGGTGGACCGAGAGCAGGGTGGGCGACCAGCCCCTGTGGAACATCCGGGCGACGGCCGAGAGTCTGGCCGCCGGGCTGGTCGCGGCCGCCTTCGTCGCCGCGGTCCGCCGGTGGGACGGCTCCCGCGGCGGCACGCTCGCGGCGAAGGGCACCCAGCGGCCGGCCCCGGGAGAGGTCTGGCTGGCGATGGTGCCGCTCCGCGAGGATCCCGGGCGGCACCTGCGGCACTACTGCGTGGTGCTGGCCGCCCACGCCGACCACGCGGAGGTCGCCCAGATCACCAGCCAGGACAAGGACGGGCGGTCCGACCACATCCGGATGCCGAACGACGGCTGGGACAAGGTCTCCGGCCGGCCCCACTGGGTGGAGATCGGCCGGCCGCCGCGCCAGGTCGACTACCGGCTGTTCCTCAAGACCCGGCCCCAGGGGAACTGTCCGGCGCCGGTGTGGCGCGAGCTCAGCCGGCAACTGGGCTGACGTCAGAGCCTGTGGACCCATTCCTGCTCGAAGGCCAGCGGAGACCGCCCGGACGCGAGGATCCGCAGTCCGGGGGCCACCGCGAGCAGGCGGCGCAGCCAGGCCAGTGCTTCGGGGCGGAGCTGTTCGGTGCCGTCCAGGACGAGCAGCATGTCCCGTTCGGCCAGCCACGAGGCGGTGTTCGCCGTGCCGCAGGGCAGGAAGCGCATGCCGCGTACGCAGCCCAGTTCGGCCGTCAGCTCGCGGACTCCGTAGCCGCCCCGGAGCGGGTCCAGGGCGATGACGGCCACCCCGTCGCAGAAGTTCGACGCGAGCCGCCGGGCGATCTCCCGCACGAGCAGGCTCCGCGGCTCGCGGAACCCTCCCGTCACCGTCAGTACGCGCCCCCGGCGGACGGTGGTGAGCAGCCGGGACATCTCGGTGGACGTCGCGGGCAGTGTCGTTCCGGGCGACCCGGATTCCCTCATCGGCACGATGCCCCCCATTGCATGCGTGACCAAGCGCGGCAAAAGGGGTGTTTCAAGCCGCATGACGATGATTATCCGCCGCTTGCGCCAGGAGGCCAGGGGAATGTCGCATTCCGCAGAGAACGGCCCGCCGTGGCGGGCGGGCCGCGTCCAGCCCGAAGTCCTCGTACATGACGGGCAGTTCGTTCTCCACCACGTGCCCGCGTCGCTGCCCGCCGAGCACAGCGACCCGCAACCGGCGTAGGTCCCGTCGTCCCTGTGACGTACGTGTCCGGGCGCGCGCATCCTGAAACGGTTGTCCGGCAGCCGGTAATGGGCTCTACTGCTGTGCAGCCCCCACCGAGGGGCATATTCGCGGGAGGGGCCAGGATGAGCGCGGACCGGCGATCCGACGGGCGGGCCGCCCCGCGCGGCTCGCACCGGCACCGGCACCGGCGCAGACCCGGCTTCCGGGGCCGCAGGCCGCTGCTCGCCCTGCTGATCTCCGCCTTCCTCCTGGTCGGGGTGTGCGCGGCCACCGGGATCGCCTGGGACCCCTTCAACGGGGCCTCGCCTCAGGCCGGTTCGGCCCCCGGCAGCGGAGTCCCGTGCCCCACCGGGCCCGGCAGCGCCGCGCCCGCCGCCTCCGCACCGGCCACCCCGCAGCCGGCCGACAGCCCGCAGCCCACCAAGGGGGCGGCCGCCAAGGGCAATCCCAAGGGCGCGGTGGACACCGGGGCCGCCCGCCCCTTTGGCGCCCTGCCCTTCGACCTGCCCGAGCCGGCCGCCCTGCGCTCCGGCGCGGCGGGCAGGAAGCTGGTGTTCGCCCACTACTTCACCCCGTACCCGCTCTCCCTCGACAACGCGAGCGCGGACGGCGACTACTACACCCGCAACTACCTGAACCCGGGCGGCGAGAGCGGCAAGCACGAGAAGTACGGCGGCCTGCTGCGCGACCGGCCGCTGCCCACCCCGCCCAAGGCCGGCGACTGGGAGTACGCCAACCTCCAGCAGGAGGTACGCACCGCCCGCGCGGCGGGCATCGACGGGTTCACCCTCGACATGCTCTCCCTCTCCGGCAAGAACTGGGACCGCTCCAACCTCCTGATGGCGGCGGCCCGTTCGGTGGACCCCGCATTCAAGATCATGCTGATGCCGGACATGACCTCGCTGAAGACCGACGACCCGGGCGTGCTCGCCGACGCGATCGCCACGCTCGGCGACGCCCCCGCCGCCCACCGGCTCCCCGACGGCCGACTCGTCGTCTCCCCCTTCAAGGCGGAGGCGAAGAGCGCGGCCTGGTGGACCCAGGTCATGGAGATCCTGAAGACCAGGCACGGCGTCCGCACCGCCTTCGTCCCGCTCTTCCTCGACTTCGGCGCCCACAACGGCGCCTTCGCCCCCATCAGTCACGGCTTCTCCGAGTGGGGCAGCCGCAGTTACGTCGGCCAGGAGAGCAGCACCCGCGACGTCCGGCGGGCGCACGACATGGGCAAGATCTGGATGCAGCCCGTCTCCGTCCAGGACGCCCGCCCCAACCAGGGCATCTACGACGAGGCCGGCAACACCGCGACCCTGCGCTCCACCTGGACGCACGCCATCGAGGACGGCGCCGACTGGGTGCAGCTCACCACCTGGAACGACTACTCGGAAGGCAGCCAGTTCGCGCCCTCCCTGCACAACGGCCACGCCTACCTGGACCTGACCTCGTACTACCTCACCAAGTTCAAGACGGGCAGCTGGCCGAAGATCGTCCGGGACACGCTGTACCTCACCGCCCGCACCCAGTTCGCGAGCGCCGACCCGACCGGCGACCAGTCGCTGCTGATGGCGCCGCGCAAGGGCAGCGCGGCGCCCCGGGACACCGTGGAGGTGCTCAGCTTCCTCGCCGAGCCGGCGACCGTCCGTACGACCGTCGGATCCGCGAAGGACACCCACGAGGCACCCGCGGGGATCCACTCGCAGCTGCTCCCGCTGAAGCCCGGCACGGCCTCGGCGGAGGTGGTGCGGGACGGGAGGAGCGGAGCGGACGTGGAGCTTCCGTACCCGGTGGACCGCACGGTGGAGGTCCAGGACCTCCAGTACTACGCGGCGACCAGCGGACGGGATCAGTAGCGCAGCGCGGCCACCGGCAGGCCACCCTGTCGGGATTGGCCCTGTGGGCTCGGCCGCGCTCCTTGCATGATCCGGAAGCAGGCCAGCCGCACCCGTCACCCGGAGGTACCCGTGACCGAGCACGCCACTCCGACCGCCTTCCCCGGCGGCGCCGCCCTGTTCCGGCTGGACCCGGGCGTCGCACACCTCAACCACGGCTCCTACGGGGCGGTACCCCTCCCCGTCCAGGAGGCCCAGGAGGTGCTGCGCGCCGAGGCCCACGCCGACCCCGACGCCTTCTTCTTCAGCGTCTCCGACCGGCTGGCCGAGGCCCGCGGCCGGATCGCCGCCCGCCTCGGGACGGACCCCGAAGGCCTCGCCTTCATCTCCAACGCCACCGAGGGCGCCAACATCGCGTTCGACGCCATCCCGCTCGAAGACGGCGACGAGATCCTGGTCACCGACCACGGCTACGGCACCGTGACCGCGGCGGCCGCCCGCCGAGCGCCCGTCACCACGGTGGCCCTGGACCCGCACCTGCCCGACGAGGACGCCGTACGCGAGGCCGTGCTGGCGGCGCTCACGCCCCGCACGAAGGTGGCCCTCCTCGACCACGTCAGCTCGCCGACCGCCCGCCTCGTGGCCGGCCCGCGGCTCCTCGCGGACCTCGCCGCGCGCGGGATCATCACCGTCGTCGACGGCGCCCACACCCCCGGCACGCTGGCCGAGCCGATCGCCGCGGGGGCCGACTTCTGGTTCGGGAACCTGCACAAGTGGGGCTACGCCCCTTCCGGCAGCGCGCTCCTCGCCGTCGCCCCCGCCCACCGGGCCCGCGTCAGGGCCCTGGTGCCCTCCTGGGAGGACCACCGCGGCTTCCCCCGCTCGGTCGAATACCGGGCCACCGCCGACTACACCGGATGGCTGGCCGCCCCCGAGGGCCTCGACCTGCTCGACGGCCTGGACGCCGCCAAGGTACGGGCCCACAACAGCGCGCTCGCCGCCTACGGCGCGGACCTGCTCGCCCGGATCCCCGGGTTCACCGCCCTCCCGCACACCCCGGGCCTGCCGATGCGCTCCCTGCTGCTGCCGCCCGGCGTCGCCGAGACCCAGGACGCCGCCCGGGCCATGCGCGAGGAACTCGCGGCGAAGCTCCGTATCCGGGTCCTGGTCTGGCCCCGGCCGGGCGGCGGCGGCCTGCGCGTGTGCGGGCAGGTGTACAACCACCCCGAGGAGTACGAACGCCTCGCCGCTGCCCTGCCCGCGTTCCTGGGATGAGGACGCTCAGCCGCGCCTGAGCAGGTACGTGTCCATGATCCAGCCCTTGCGGGCGCGGGCCTCGGTGCGCAGCTCCTCGATGCGCCCGGCGACGTCCGCGAGCTTGCCCTGCACCAGGATCTCGTCAGGGGTGCCGACGTAGGCCCCCCAGTAGATGAAGAGGTCCTGGTCCAGGTGGGCGGTGAAGGCGTGCCGCGCGTCCAGCATCACCACCACGTCGTCCACGTCCTGCGGCCAGCCCTCGGCCAGCCGCCGCCCGGTGGTGATCTGGACCGGGCGGCCCACCCGGTTCAGGTTGGTACGGTGCCGCGCCAGCAGCGCCGAGACGCTGCTGATGCCGGGTACCACCTCGTGCTCGAAGGCCACCCGGCCCCGCTCCAGCACCTCGTCGAGGATGGCGAGCGTGGAGTCGTACAGCGAGGGATCGCCCCACACCAGGAACGCCCCGGTCTCGCCGTCCGCCAGATCCTCCGCGATGAACCGCTCGAAGAGCTCGGCCCGCGCGCTGCGCCAGCCGTCCACCGTCGGGGTGTAGTCGGCGGGGGTCCGGTCCCGGTCCGGGTCCCGGCCCTCCACCAGCCGGTGGCCGGGGCGGGCGTGCTCGTCGAGCATCGCGCGCCGCAGCCCGGTCAGATCCGCCTTCTCCTCGCCCTTCTCCAGGATGAGGAACGCGTCCGCCGCGCCGATCGCCTTGACGGCCTGGAGGGTCAGGTGGTCCGGGTCGCCCGCGCCTATGCCGATCACTGAGAACTTCTTCACGGCGCTATTGTGCCCGTCATGCGCGTCGCCCTGTTCGTCACCTGCGTCAACGACGCGCTGTACCCGCGCACCGGCATCGCCGTCGTGCGGCTCCTGGAGCGGCTCGGCGTCACCGTGGACTTCCCGGCGGCCCAGAGCTGCTGCGGGCAGCCGCAGTACAACACCGGCTACCGGTACGAGACCGAACCGCTGGTGCGGCGTACGGCCGAGGCCTTCGCGGGGTACCGGTACGTGGTCACCCCCTCCGGGTCCTGCGCCGCGATGATCCGCGAGCACTACCCGCGCATCGGCCGCAAGGCGGCGGGGGAGGGGCGCGGCACCGCACTCGCGGAGGCGGCGAGGTCGCTGTCACCCCGCGTGTACGAGCTGACCGAGTTCCTGGTCGACGTCCTCGGCGTGACCGACGTGGGCGCGTACTTCCCGCACACCGTCACCTATCACCCCTCTTGTCATGGTCTGCGGGGACTCGGGCTCGGCGACCGGCCGCGACGGCTGCTCGCCGCGGTCAAGGGCCTGGAGCTGATCGAGCTGCCCGGCGCCGAGGAGTGCTGTGGCTTCGGCGGGACCTTCGCGGTCAAGAACCCGGACGTGTCGGCCGCGATGGGCGCCGACAAGACCGCAGCGGCCCGGGCCACGGGCGCGGAGGTGCTGTGCGGCGCCGACAACTCCTGCCTGGCCCACCTCGACGGCCTGCTGCGCCGGGCCGGAGCACCGCTGCGGGCCCTGCACCTCGCCGAAATCCTGGCCGCCACGGAGGAGGAACCGCTGCGATGACGGGTGTCCATCTCGGCATGCCCGCGTTTCCCGACGCGGCCCGCGAGGCCGTCCGGGACGACGTACTGCGCGCCAATCTGCGCCGCGCCACGCACACCATCCGCGACAAACGGGCCCGGGCGGTCGCCGAGCTGGCGGACTGGGACCGGCTGCGCGCGGCCGGCAAGGCCGTCAAGGACCACACGCTGCGCCATCTCGACCGCTACCTCGTCCAGTTGGAGCAGGCGGTGACGGCGGCCGGCGGGACCGTCCACTGGGCTGCCGACGCCGAGGAGGCGAACCGGATCGTCACCGGCCTGGTCCGGGCGACGGGCGAGCGGGAAGTGGTCAAGGTCAAGTCCATGGCCACCCAGGAGATCGGCCTCAACGAGGCGCTGGAGGCCGCCGGGATCGCCGCGTACGAGACCGACCTCGCCGAACTCATCGTCCAGCTCGGCCACGACCGGCCCTCGCACATCCTGGTCCCGGCCATCCACCGCAACCGCGCCGAGATCCGCGACACCTTCCGGGCCGAGATGGGCCATTGGGGGCGGCCGGCGCCCGAGCCGCTCGGCGACGACCCCCGGGAGCTCGCCGAGGCGGCGCGCCTGCACCTGCGCGAGAAGTTCCTGCGGGCCAAGGTCGCCGTCTCCGGCGCCAACTTCATGGTCGCCGAGACCGGGACGATGGTCGTCTTCGAGTCCGAGGGCAACGGCCGGATGTGCCTGACCCTGCCCGAGACCCTGATCTCGGTGGTGGGCGTGGAGAAGGTGGTCCCGACCTTCCGCGACCTGGAGATCTTCCTCCAGACGCTGCCGCGCTCCTCGACGGCCGAGCGGATGAACCCGTACACGACGATGTGGACGGGAACGACGGACGGCGACGGGCCCCGTGCCTTCCACCTCGTCCTCCTCGACAACGGCCGCACCGACACCCTCGCCGACGAGGTGGGCCGCCAGGCCCTGCGCTGCATCCGCTGCTCCGCCTGCCTGAACGTCTGCCCCGTCTACGAACGCGCCGGCGGCCACGCCTACGGCTCCGTCTACCCCGGCCCCATCGGCGCCATCCTCAGCCCCCAACTGCGCGGCACCGGCAGTGGGATCGACGCCTCGCTGCCCTTCGCGTCCACGCTGTGCGGGGCCTGCTACGAGGTGTGCCCCGTCGCCATCGACATCCCCGAAGTCCTCGTCCACCTGCGCGAACGGGTGGCCCAGGGCGGACCGGTGACCCGCGACGGCATCCGCGTCACGGTCCGCCCCGCGCACGGCCGCACCGCCGAACGGGCCGCCATGCGCGCCGCCCGGCTCCTCCTGGACCATCCGGGAGCCCTCAGGGCGGGCGAGCGCCTGCTGGCCCGGGCCCGCCGGCTGCGCCCGCGCCGGCTGCCGGGGCCGGGGCGGGCCTGGACCGGCACCCGCGAACTGCCCGACATCCCGGCGGAATCCTTCCGCGACTGGTGGACCCGGGAACGGGGGACCCCGCAGTGACGAGCAAGGACCGCATCCTGGCCCGCATCCGCCGCGCCGTGCCGGGCGGCCCCGAGGTGGACGTCCCCCGGGACTACCTGCGCGTCCACGGCGAGCGCACCCCGGCCGAGAGCGCCGACCTGCTCGCCGCCAACCTGGCCGAGTACCGCGCGAAGGTCCACCGCACCCGCGAGGACGACCTCCCCGTGCTGCTGACGCGGCTTCTGGCGGCGCGCGGTTCCCGGACGGTCCTCGTGCCGCCCGCGCTGCCCCCGCACTGGCTCGCGGCGGCCGACCCGACCCGCGTCCACGACCGCGCCGGGTCCACCCCGTACGAACTGGACGAGGTCGACAGCGTGGTAACCGGCTGCGCCCTGGCCATCGCCGAGACGGGAACGATCGTTCTAGACGGCGGACCCGAACAGGGGCGCCGGCGCATCACGCTGATCCCCGACCACCACATCTGCGTCGTCCGCGTACCGGAGCAGCTGGTGGACTCCGTACCGCAAGCCCTCGAACGCCTCGACCCCGTCCGCCCGCTGACCTGGATCTCCGGACCCTCCGCCACCAGCGACATCGAACTGGACCGGGTGGAGGGCGTGCACGGCCCCCGCACCCTGGAAGTGATCCTCCTCGGCGCACAATGAGGTCATGCCCACCCACATCGCCCTCACCGCCCTCGTGGTCCACGACTACGAGGAAGCCATCGACTTCTACACGCGCGCCCTCGGCTTCGACCTCGCCGAGGACACCGAGCGCCCGGACGGCTCCCGCTGGGTCGTCGTCCGCCCACCCGGCGCCAAGGAGACCGCGCTGCTGCTGGCCCGTGCCAAGGACGAGGCCCAGCGCTCCCGGGTGGGCGACCAGACGGGCGGCCGGGTCGGCTTCTTCCTCTACACCGACGACTTCGCCCGCGACCACGCCCGGATGGCCGCCGAGGGCGTCCGCTTCCTGGAGGAGCCGCGCCACGAGGCGTACGGCTCCGTGGCCGTCTTCGAGGACCTCTACGGCAACCGCTGGGACCTACTCCAGCCCGCCCGCTAGCCGCGGCGCCTCCCGCGCGGCATCGACGGCCGGGCCGCCGTCCGCGACCCGGCCGGCCAGCTCCCGGGCCCAGCGCACCAGGCCCGCCACGTCGACCCCGTACGGCCGCCCGTCCAGCCCCTCGATCCCGGCGGCCCCGCGGTGCAGCAGCCGCGCCCCGCCGACCGGGTTCCCGCGCGCGGCGTGCGTCAGCCCTACCGCGAGCTGCGCGAGCCCCCGCCAGAGCGGGGCAGCCGCGGCCCCGGGCGCGGACTTCCAGGCGTCCTCGAACACCTCGTGCGCGTGGAACGGCATCCCGGCGTCCAGTAGCCGCTGCGCCTCCCGGACGGTCTGGGCGGGTGAGCGCACCACCCCCTCGGGCTGCCGCTCCACCCCGGGCGCCCCGTAGGGCAGCGGCCGCCCCAGCCCGTCCCTGGGCCGAGCGCTGCGCGCCCGCCCTTCGGCATCCCGATCGCGTGTGTTCACCACCCCATCCTCTCCCTCGTCGATTACCGGTGCATGCACACCCGTCTGCGTGGGGTAATGTTCTGCATGTGCCGCCGAGCAGGGGGAAACCCCAGGTCGAGAGCACATCGGGACGTGGCGCAGCTTGGTAGCGCACTTGACTGGGGGTCAAGGGGTCGCAGGTTCAAATCCTGTCGTCCCGACCAGCGTTTACGCAGGTCGGAGGCCGTTCTCTCGCTAAAGAGAGGGCGGCCTTTCGCGCGTTCGGAGCCATGGTGGTCGCAATGTGGTCGCACGTCCAGTCCGTGGCAGGTTGGCCGTGGCGCTGAAGGCCGGCGGCGCGGGGGAGCGGAGTCGGCGGACAAGCTCGCTGAGCCGGAGGATGTGGTCGCGTGGTGGTCGCAGCCACGCCAGGCGGCCCGTTTGGTGGTTGGCCTTCTCGGCTCCGCTGAGCGTGTGGTCGATGGTGTCGACGGCTTCGCGGGCTGCCTGTTGGGTGAGGTGGCTGTAGATGTTGGCGGTCGTCGACAGGGTGGAGTGCCGCAGCGTCTTGGAGACGACGGTGAGCGGCACGCCGGCTGTGATGGTGATCGTGGCGGCCAGATGGCGCAGGTCGTGCACCGAGATCCTGGGGACGCCCGCTTCCTCGGAGAGCCGGTGGAGCCGGTCCAGGACCTGGTGGGGGCCGAGAGGACGGCCGTCGGGTCGGCAGAAGACCAGTCCGGCGAACGGATCGTCAGGATCGCCGCGCGTTCGAGGCATTGTTTGCGCGTGGTGCCGGAGGGCGGTGGCAACGCGGGGTGAGATGGCGACCCAGCCGCGGCTCGACCGGGTCTTCGGTTGGTGATGACGAGGTGGTTGTTGTCGATGGCGGAGAGGGTGCAGCGGACGTAGAAGACGCCCTGGTCAAGGTGGACGTCGTCCCAGTGGAGTCCGAGGGCTTCGCCCTTGCGGAGGCCGGTGCCGATGAGGAACTCGAACAGGTCGGCCATCTCGGGATCGGCCTGGTGGCAGTAGATGAGGAAGCGGGCGGCCTCGTCCGCTGTCCAGATGTGACGCTCCGGCGACGGAGGGCGGCGCAGGACCGGGGGACTGGCGGGGTTGTGAGGCAGGCGGTGCTGCCCTGACGGCGTCGCCGAGGGCGCTGGAGAGGGTGGCAAGGCACCGGTAGAGGGTGGTTTCGCCGCGGCCGGCGGCGAGCTGGCAGGTGACGTAGGCCGAGATGTGCCTGTGGGCGAGCTGGTCGAGCTTGAGGGTGCCGAAGGCCGGGGTGAGGTCGTTGCGGACGTAGTCGCGGTAGCGGGCCATTGTGGTCGGCTTCAGCACGAGGGCCTTCGCGGCCAGCCAGGTGTTGAGGTAGGCAGCGACGGTCTGGCTCGGGTCGGCGTGTATCCGCCGGCCTCACCCTCGAGGAACGGGCCCAGGGCCTGCTCGGCGGAGTCTTGGGTGGGGAATCCGCCTCGGCGGACGGTGGTGCGGTGGTGGTCTGGGGTGGGGACGTCGACGGCGAAGTTCCAGGTGCCGTGCTGGCTGTCGGTGGTCAGGTGGGGGCAGTGGGTGCCGAGCTGGTGGTGCTGGGGGTCTCGGCAGCCGCAGCGGCGGTAGATCCGGCCGCGGCCGGCGCTGGTACGCATGGGGATCGCCTCCGGGAGGCGGGAACGGGGGTGGGGTTCTTCCAGCGTGCGACCACAAGCGACCACCATGCCGCCCGAAGGTGCGTGACCAGGGCGTTTCCCTTGTTGGCGCGCCAAGGGGCCTATCCGGGAGCGTGGCAGCAGATTCTTCGTCTGCTGGTGGTACAGCAGCCGCACCCATGCTGACCTGCGGAAATCGCGGCAGGCGAGGGCTCTCTGGTGAGGACTGGTACGGGAATGGTCCGGATCTTGGTCCTGGTTGATCCCAGGCGGAGAAGCCGGCGCGGGATGGGAAGTTCCGGGAGCCGTCCATGTCCTGCATGTCCCGTGCGCTCGCCAGCCGGACCGGGGCTGTGGTCGTCCTACCGCCAAGGTGCCTGGACGCGCTGCGCCTGTTGTTGTCCGGAGGCGGCGTCTGCGCGTGCCATGGACAAGGGGGCGGGGAGCCGCCCGGTGGCCGGCATCGACGTCACGTGCTGGGCGTCCTTGATGCCAGCACGTCGGCGGCAACGCCGAGGTTCTGGCGGCCGCTGAACCTTGAGAAGGTGCCCCGTGTAGTTCAGGCGAGTGGCGCGTTGACAAAGCACGCGCACAAACTGATGATGTAATCAGTTGTGCGGAAATGCTCAAACTTGCCTCGCATCGCCGCGCCTCATGTGGAGAAGTGGCTGATTCGCGACTTATGTGAAAACCCTCACGATCCTATTGATGCGGCTCTGCCGAGTCGCCGTACAGCGTCGGCCGGCGGTCGACGCCGGACCACAAGGAGAGGTGCCATGAGCGAGACCGATCTGCAAGCGAAGTTCCAGAAGCTGCCCGAGGCCGTCCGTGAGCGCGTCGAGTCGACGCTGGCGGACGCGAAGATCGCGCTCAAGCTCCGCGTTGCCGAGTTGCTGGCCGACAAGGAGGAGATGGCCGAGCATGCCGTCACCACCGCCGGCCGAATCGGAGCCAAGAGCGGTGAGGTGTCCGAGCTGACCACGATCCTGCCGCTGAAGCCGAACGGCGCCGAACGCCTGCGGAAGTTCTTCAAGCTGGTCGGTGGGAATCTTGCGGGCGCCGGTCAGGTCGGCACGCTGCACAACATGCGCTTCGTGTTCCTCGACAACGACACTAAGCTGCTGTTCGCGACCGCCTTCGACGGCGAGTGGGACCCTTACATCGACGACTTCGCCACCAAGATCCCCGACTTCATGGACTACCTGTTCACCAACGTGGAGGGCTGGCCCGGCATCACCTCGCCCGACGTGAAGGACTTCATCGTCAAGTACCAGATCCCGGCGGAAGCGTGGTTCGTCGCCCATCCCAACCTCACCGTCGCGGAAGCCCACCGGCTCAAGCGGCAGGAGGCCGCGGTGCAGCGCTTCCTGTCGGACCTCAACTGAGGGCAGGCGCACCATGCCTTCCCCGCTGTTCCGGCGGCTGCGCCGGCCCCCGACCCTGGATCTCCACGACATCCAGGCGACTCTGCTGCGGGCCCGGCCTGAGCCCTACTTCGGTACCCACGCGATCCTGGAGATCACCGAGCCCGCGGCGGGCAGGGAACTGCTGCGCAGACTGGCTCCGCGGGTGACCTCGGCGGCCCGCTGGGACGAACCGCAGCCGTCCTGGCTGGCCCTCGCCCTCAGCTATCAGGGACTGGTGGCGCTGGGCGTGCCGGAGACATCACTGGCCTCCTTCCCCGCCAACTTCCGTGCCGGAATGGCCGCCCGCGCCGAGCGGCTGCGCGACACCGGCGTGAACGCGCCCAAGAACTGGGAGTTCCCCTTCGGTACGTCGCGCGTGCACGTCGCCGTCACGGTGTACGCCGCGAGCGAGGACGACTGGCGTGCCGAAGTCGCCGCCTACGAGAAGGAGTTGGGTGAGGTTCCGGGTGTGCGGCTGCTGTCCCACCAGGACTTCGCGGCCGACGGGTTCAATGTGTTCGGCTACCGGGACGGCTTCAGTCAGCCGGTGGTCGAGGGCAGCGGCGCCGAACCGCTGCCCGGCGACGGGCGCCCGATCAAGGCGGGCGAGTTCGTGCTCGGGTACCCGAGCGAGACAGGCGTCCCGCTGCCCGTTCCGGCTCCGGACGTCCTCGGCCGCAACGGCACCTACGTGGTCTTCCGCAAGTACCACTCCCACGTCGCCGCCTTCAACAAGTGGCTGCACGACAACGCCCGTACAGAAGCCGAACGCGAACTGCTGGCCGCCAAGCTCGTCGGCCGCTGGCGCAGTGGCGCACCCCTGGCCCCGGCCCCCGAGCGCGACGATCCTGCGATCGGCGAGGACCCGAACCGGATCAACGACTTCGACTACGCCGCCGACCCGCGCGGACTGCGCACACCGCTGGGTTCCCACATCCGCCGGATGAACCCGCGCGACACCAAGCTGACGGTCCTCACTGACGTCAACATCCGCCGGATCGTCCGCCGCGGCACCTCCTACGGCGCCCCGCTGCCCCCGGACCGGCTCAAGGACGACGGCAAGCCGCGCGGCCTGGACTTCATCGCCCTCGGCGCACGCGCGATCGACAACGTCGAGTTCCTGCAGAGCGAGTGGGTCGGTTCCGGAAACTTCATGGGCCTGGGCAAAGAGAAGGACCCGATGATCTCCTTGCAGGACAAGGGCGCCTACTTCACGGTGCCCGGCACTCCGCCCCGCAGGGTGCAGAACATCCAGTCCTTCAACACCCTGCTCGGCGGCGAGTACTTCTTCATGCCCAGCCTGTCCGCCATCCGCTGGCTCGGCAGCAACTGACCCCAGTACCCTCGCGCGGAGGCCGCCCATGACCACACCCCGCACGTACGTCAAGTACCACCCCGACCTCGAACAGCCCTTCCCCGACGAGGAGGAACTGATCCGGCAAGTCGTCGAGGCCATGGGCAAGGCCAACCAGCAAGTCGCCGACAAGCACCGGCACGGCCTGCGCGACGCCCACGCCAAGAGTCACGGCGTCCTCGCCGGCGAACTGCGCATCCACTCCAATCTCCCCGACCACCTGGCCCAGGGCCTCTTCGCCGAACCGGCCGCCTACCCGGTGATCGTCCGCTTCTCCTCCGCCCCCGGCGACCTGCGCTCCGACCAGGTACCCGTCCAGCGCGGCATCGCCATCAAGGTCATCGGCGCGCCCGGCCCCCGCACCCTCGACGACGGCCACACCACCCAGGACTTCCTCCTCGTCAACCACCCCACCCTTCCCTTCGGGAACATCGCCGAGTACGCCAAACTCCAGGACCTGCTGGAAAAGCAGCCCCGCCAGAGCGACCAGCAGCTCCAGCTCACCGGGCTGGCCGCCCGCGCCGCCGCCAAGGCCCTCACCCGCGTGGGACGCCCGCTGCCACCGGCCGTGGAGACCCTGGCCGCCGCCAACCACCACATCCTCGGCGAGACGTTCCACTCCATGGCCGCTCTGCGCTACGGCGACCACGTCGCCAAGATCTCGGCCGCGCCGCGCTCCGCCAACGTGCGGGCCCTGACCGGCCGACCTGTCGAGAAGAAGGCGGGCGAGTCGGCGCTGCGCGACCTCGTCGTCGACTTCTTCGCGCACAACAGCGCCGAGTACGACATCCGCGCCCAGCTGTGCACGGACATCGACCGCATGCCCGTGGAGGACGCGTCAGTCCTGTGGCCCGAGGAGCTGTCACCCCACGAAGTCGTGGCCGTGCTCCACCTGCCCGCACAGGACGCCTACAGCGACGCCCGCCGCCGCTACGCGGACGACGTCCTCTCCTTCAGCCCCTGGCATGCCCTGGAGGCCCACCGGCCGCTGGGCTCCATCATGCGCTCCCGCCGCGCCGCCTATCCCAGCTCCAGCGACTTCCGCCACCGGCTCAACGGGGTCGACCCCCAGGAGCCGGCAAGCATCAAGGAGCTTCCCGCCTGATCAGGCAGGCCGATCCGCGGATGAGGCCCCGGATCGGGCCGGGACTCACGTGTCAGAATGGATGTGCCCGTTCTCCGTCCGGTTTTCATCATCGAGGTTCTTCCGTGTCCCAGCCCGTTGGCCGTGTGCCGCAGCGACGCAATGCACGGTCCAACCGGGCGCGCATCCTGGCCACCGCGCGCCAGGAGCTCGGGCGGAACCCCGACACCACTCTGGAGGAGCTGGCGCGCGCCTCCGGTGTCGTCAGGCGCACTCTTTTCGGGCACTTCCCCGGACGGGCGGCGCTCCTGGAGGCGCTGGCCGAGGAGGCCGCCGAGGCTCTCCAGGCCGCCGCGGCGGCCGGGGTGAAGGCGGCGGACCCGGCCGAGCGGGCGCTCGCGCGCTTCTCGTTGTCGATGTGGCCGGTGGGCGACCGGTACCGGATGCTCCTGGCGCTGGCCCAGCGGGACCTGGGCATGGAACGGGTCACCGAGATCCTCGAGCCCGCCCGCGTCAAGGTCACCGCCATTCTGGAACGGGGGCAGCGGGACGGCGTCTTCCACTCCCACCTGCCGCCCGCGGTCATGGGTGCCGGCCTGGAGGGGATGACGGTCGCCCTGCTGGAAGAGGTCAACACCGGCGCGCTGGAGGACGACGGGACGCGTACGGCCGTCGCCACGCTCATCGCGGCCGGTGTGCTGGAGAAGCAGGCACGCCTCGTGGTCGATGACGTGGCCGCCGCGATCGCGGCGGAAGCCGTCGCCGATAGCTGAGTCGCAGCCAGCTGTTGGTGCAGAGGTGGAACAGACCCCGGTGCGAGGGCATCGGGGTCTTGGCACGTGTGCCCCGCCTCCGACGTTGTGGTGACGTCGAGCCCCGCGGCGCTGGGAAGCGAGGTCGCGGCGGCGGCACCGGGGGGCGTCGCCACCGAGGACGCGAGCGACGAGTCGTCGGACGACGGGACACCGGCCGGGGACAAGACGGTTGACGACACTACGACGACATCGTCGTCGACGACCGGCCCGGCATCAACAAAAAGGGACGGTGCCGGGTGTCCCCTCCCGGCACCGTCCAGGGCCGTGCGCCGCTCAGGCACGGCCCGTTCTGGGTGGAGGAGGCCGGATCGGGCTTCCGGCCTCCGGTCGGCGGTCATGGGTCGCGCCGAACCTGTGGGGCTCAGACGGCGCCCACGGTTTCGCTCTCGGCCGCTGCTTCCGCCGCCGCCGATTCCTCCTGGCGGTGCTTCCCGGTGGCCTTGCGGCCGGGCAGCACCGCAATGACGATCAGGGTGCCGGCGCCCATGATGATCGCGCCGATGAGGCTGGTGTGCGCGATGGCGTGGGCGAAGGACTCGTGCACCGCCTCGATCAGGGTCTGAGCCTGCTGGGGGCCACCGCCCGGGGTCTTGGCGATGTGCTCGGCGACCGCGAGGCCGCCGCCCACTGAGTCCTTGGCGGTGTCCATCGCCTCGGCCGGGAGGCGACCGCCGACCATGTCGGTCAGCTTGTCCTTGTAGGACGTGGCGAGGAGCGAGCCGAGCACGGCGATACCCAAGGCGCAGCCGAGTTCCAGCGCCGTGTCGTTGGCGCCGCCGCCGACGCCCAGCTCGGACTCGGGGAAGGAGCCCATGATGGTGTCGGTGGCCGGGGACAGGCTCAGGCCGATCGCGAAGCCGAGCATCAGCAGGGGCGTCAGGAAGTCCGAGTACGTTGAACCCGACTCGATCTGCGTGAGCAGGAAGACGCCCGCCGTGCCGATCACCATACCGGCGCCCACGACCAGCTTCACGCCCAGCTTCGGGGCCAGCTTGCCGGTGACCGCGGCGCCGACGAAGACGGCTCCGGCCAGCGGCAGAAGGCGTATGCCGGTCGCCAGGGCGTTGTACTCGAGAACGAACTGCAGGAACTGGGTGGAGTAGTAGATCGAACCGAAGGTGCCGAAGAAGAAGAACAGCACCGCGAGCATCGAGCCGCTGAAGGGGCGCTCCTTGAACTTGCGCACGTCCAGCATCGGGTTCGGATGCTTCAACTCCCAGGCCACGAAGGCCGCCAGGCCGACAGCGGCGACGACGGCCGCACTGATCGGGCCGGCGCCCCAACCGAAGTGCGGGCCCTCGATGGTCGCGTAGACCAGGCTGCCGATGAAGACGATCGAGAGCAGACCGCCGACGTAGTCGATCCGGCCCATGACCTCCGCCTTGGACGGCGGCACCAGGAGCAGTGCTCCGATGACGCCGAGGACCGCCAGCGGGACGTTCATGAGAAAGGTGGAGCCCCAGGCGTGCTCCTCCAGCAGCCAGCCGGCGGCCACCGGGCCGGCGGCGATGGCGAGACCGGACGTGGCGCTCCAGGCCGTGATGGCCTTGGCGCGCTCCGCCCTGGGGAAGATCGCGACCAGCAGCGAAAGGGTGGCCGGCATGACGACGGCGGCACCGACGCCCATGGTCGCGCGGGCGATGATGACCAGGTCGGTCTCGTGGACCAGGCCGCCCATCACCGAACCGCCCGCGAAGATCAGCAGGCCCAGGACGAGTGCGCCGCGGCGGCTGTATTTGTCGCCGATCGCGCCCAGGACGAGCATCAGCGCGGCGTACGGGACGGTGTAGCCGTCGATGACCCACTGGAGGTCACTGCTGGACAGCCCTAGATCCTTCGAGAGGTCCGGCGCGGCGACGACGAGCGACGTGTTCGCCATGACCACGATCAGCAGGCTCAGGCAGAGCACCAGCAGGGCCCACCAGCGCCGTGGATAGGGCCCGGTCATCTTCTCGGCGGGTGTGTTCGCAATGAGCGGCATCGAAAACTCCTTGGCAGGAGGCGAAGCGGAGGCTTCGGGGTTCGCAGATGGGGTGTGAAGGGCGGGCGCGGCCGTGGACCGGCGGGGCACCGGGGGCAGTTAATTGCCCACTCGTGTGCAGGTTAGTTTATTGCCCATCGCTGTGCAACTATCGGGTCCATGCCCCATCGACCGGCGGCTCCGACATGACCCGCGCGCACGTCACCGACGCTTCAGGGCGCAACCGGACCCGCGCTCGCGGAGGGCCTGGCGGAGGGCCCTGCACAGGCGCTCCGGTAGGCATTCGCGGCGCCGGGGGCTCCCGCGTGGGACGCCGTCACCGCGCTGGCGCGCTTCGCCCTCCCGCGTGACGCGGCGGCGTCGATCACCGCGCGGGGCAACGGCCGCAGACGCGCCGCGACCGCCGCTCTGATCGCGATGGGCTGGACGGCGACCGCGCCGTCACCTGCGTCCGAGGGCTCGGGCCGGCGCATGCGCCCTTGGCGCCCAGCTAGGGGCTTCCCCGTGCCGACACAGCTGGCTGAGGGCGCCTGAGTCACGTCGACCTCACTGCCCACGACATACCTGCCGACGGCTCGACCCGGCCCCTGCCGGTGACGAAGCTGTCGGTCGGCCTCGACGGTCTGAGGACCTCGGGGAGCGCCGACGAGTCCCATGCCCGCAGGGTCGAGGCGACCGCGTTCCTGTCGTACGAGGACGTGTCGGCCGCGCTCGGCGTGAGCCTGTCGCGAGGTGACGAGCCGGGCCGGATCAACGCGACGGTCAGTCTGCCGCTCGCCGGCGACGTGACCGTGAGTGCGGCAGTCTCGGCGGCGAAGGGCGACCGCATAGCCTTCACGGACGTCCGTACGGTCCAGGGTGAGCTGATCCCGCCCCTGAAGGCGCTGCTCGACAAGGCCCTGGAAGAGCCCGTCCCGCTGGAGAACGTCCCCAAGGGGCTGCACCTACGCTCGGTCACCACCACGGAGAACGGGATCGACGCCCGCGTCACCGGCCACTCGGTCACCTTCCGTCCGAGCTCGTCGTCCACCGCGTAGAGGGAGCGGACGCCGGGGATCGGTCAGGCGAGGTCGGGGAGGGGGCGCCGGGCTACCTCGTGGGCGTCGTCCGGCGGGACGCCCAGCATGCGCAGGACCATCTCGGCGAGGTTCACCGCGGCATCGTCGCCGTCCACATCGGGCCGGGCGAATCGCAGCTCCACCAGGGACAGCAGGGTCCCGCCCAGGGCAGACAAGGCGACCACCGGGTCGACGGCGGTGAAGCGGCCGGAGGCCATGCCCACCTCGACGTCCCGCAGCGCCCGCCGGGCCAGGCCGTTGTCCGAGTGGATGTGGCCCAGGCCCCGGCGGCGCAGCACCTGCATCAGCTCCGGGTGCGACTCGGCCATGCGGGCGCTGAGCCGGAAGCCCGTCGAGACGAGCTCCGCGGGGTCGTCGATCCCGGCCAAGCGCTCGTCGAAGGTCTGGCCGAACTCCTCCAGCGCGTCCTGCACCGCGGCCTCGAACAGCTCCGTCTTCGAGTCGAAGTGGTTGTAGAACGAGCCGAAGCCGACGTCGGCGCGCTCGGCGATCACCTGGATGCTGACGCTGGTGTCCCCGGTCTCGGCGAGTATCTGGCGGGCCGCGCGGACGAGAGCTCCGCGGGTCTCGGCGCGACGCCGCTCGAATCGGTTGCTGGGCGGGGCTGACGTAGGCATACGCAAAGTCTAACCGCGGAGACGATGACGATCGCAGTCCTGATGAAGTCATCATTTCCTGCCGCGAACGCCTTGACGACAGAACTGTCACACTTGATGATTTCCTCATTACGGCAATGTTGCTTGGAGGACACCATGTCCGAAACCCGCATCAACGCAGTCGGCGTCCCGGACGTCAAAACGGCCCATCAGGACCTCCACAGCGCGCAGGGCGCCCTGCGCGGCGAACATCCCGGGCGCTCCCGCAACCCCCTGATCAAGGTGGCCGACCTGGCATGGCTGGAGTTCGAGAAGCGCGACCTGGACCGGGCCGAGGTCTTCGCCCGGGACTTCGGCTTCGGTATCGCCGCCCGGAGCGAGAGCGAGCTGTGGCTGCGGGGCACCTTCGCCGGCTCGCCGTGCATGGTGATCCGGCGCGGCCGGACCTCCCGTTTCATCGGCCCGGCGTTCCGCGCCGCCGAGCGGGCCGACCTGGACCGGCTGGCCCGAGCCACGGGCACGTCCGTACGGGACGCGGACGTTCCCGGCGGCGGCAAGGCGGTCGACCTGCTCGACCCCTCCGGCTTCCCGGTCCGGGTCGTGCACTGCGCGGAGGAACTGCCGGCGCTGCCCGAGCAGCAGCCGCTGCTGCTCAACTTCGGCACCAATCACCGTCGCACGAACGTCACCCAGCGCCCGCCGCGTGAACCCTCCCGCATCCAGCGTCTGGGCCATGTGGTCCTGGAGACGCGGGTGTTCGGGCGCGCCCTCGACTGGTACCTGGACACCCTCGGGATGATCGTGTCCGACTTCCTGTTCCTGGACGGCCAGCGCGGCCGTGGCCCGACGATGGCGTTCATCCGCTGTGACCAGGGCAGCCGGGCCGTTGACCACCACACGCTGGCCATGCACCTGGGCCCGGGCAACGGCTACGTCCACTCTGCCTACCAGGTGACCGACCTCGACTCGATCGCCACCGGCGGCGAGTACCTGGCTGAGCGCGGCTACCAGCGCAGCTGGGGGATCGGCCGGCACATCCAGGGCAGCCAGCTCTTCGACTACTGGCGCGACCCCGACCGCTTCATGCTGGAGCACTTCGCCGACGGCGACCTGTTCTCCTGCGACCTGGAGCCCGGCTGGGCACCCATGTCGACCACCGGCCTCGCCCAGTGGGGACCTCCTGCCACTCGCGACTTCCTCGGCGCGAGCCCCTCCCCTCAGCGGGTCCGTGACGTCATCGAAGCCCTGCGAGGCGACAACGAGATGGACCCGGCACGCCTGCTGGGCCTGCTCAAAGCCGCCAAGTCCTGAACCCCAACCCCCTCACGAAGGTACTGATATGAGCACCAACGTCCTGCGCACCGCCGACGGATGGTGGGTCCTCCGCGGCGACCGGGCCGTCCCCGTCGACACCAAGGCCGCCACCACCGCCGAGCTGATCGCCGACCGGGCGGCCGTGCACGAGGCCGCCCTCTCCGGGGAGGCGGGCACGCCCTTCGCCGACCTGGTCGCCCTCTCGCCGGTCACCACCCCCTGCCGGGTGGTCGCCCAGATGGTCAACTACCGCAGCCACGCTCGCGACTCGGGCTTCACCGGCGACATCCCGCCCGCCTTCTTCCGCAAGGCGTCCGGGTCGGTGAGTGGCCCGGGCGAGGCGATCGTCCGGCCGTCGCACGTGAAGTTCCTCGACTACGAGATCGAACTCGGGCTCGTCATGGGCGCACCCCTGCCCGTCGGCACTGTCGTCGAGGAGCGGGACCTGCCCTCGTACGTCGCCGGACTGGTGATCACGAACGACGTCAGCGCCCGTGACGTGCAGCTCACCAAGACGCAGTTCTACGAGAGCAAGTCCTACCCGACCTTCACACCGACCGGCCCCTACCTGGCGCTGCTGGAGCCCGAGGACTTCGCCCACCTCCTCGATCTGCGGCTGCGGCTGTCGGTCAACGGCGAGCTGCGTCAGGACCGCACCCTCGCCGACATGATCGTCCGCCCGGCACAGGCGCTGACCTTGCTGGCCCGCTTCCAGACCCTCGACCCCGGCGACCTGCTGCTCACCGGGACCCCCGGCGGCACGGCCCTCAAGGCCCCGCCCAAGGCCGTCGAGAAGATCGGCGCGCTGCTGCCGCCCGCCGTGAAGTGGAAGGCGTTCTTCAAGAGCCAGGCCCGTAACCCGCACTACCTGCACACGGGTGACGTGATCACGGCGACGATCTCGACCGCGGACGGGCGGATCGACCTCGGCGAGCAGCGCACGCCCGTCACGGACGCGAAGTAAGACCCGAGGTGAGCCGCACATGACCGCCGACCAGGCCGGACCCCGGGACACCACACCCGCTCCCGCACCCGGGCCCGCGCAGACAGACCCCGCACCCGTCGTGATCATCGGCGCCGGGCCGGTGGGCGTGACCGCCGCCCTCCTCCTCGCCCGGCGCGGTATCCGCACCGTCATCCTGGAACGCCACCAGGACCTCTACCCGCTCCCGCGTGCCGTCGCCACCGACGACGAGGTGCGCCGCATCCTCCAGGCCGCGGGCGTGGGCGAGGAGTTCGACGCGATCGCCCGCCCCGCGAAAGGACTTCGGCTGCTGGATGCCCGGCACCGGGTCATGGCCGAGTTTCGGCGCTCCGAGCACGGCCATCACGGCTACCCGCAGACCAGCATGTTCGACCAGCCCGAGCTGGAACGACTGCTGCGCGACGCCCTCGCCCGCAGCCCGGAGTGCGAACTGCGGGGCGGTATCGAGGTCGCCGGCGTCGGCCCGGACACCACCGGCCCCGTTCGGGTGACCTACCGCGACGACGACGGTGAGCACCATCTGTGGGCCGAGGCGGTCCTCGGCTGCGACGGCGCGGGCAGCCTCACCCGCGACGCGATCGGCGCCGCATGGGAGGACCTGCGCTTCGAGGAACGCTGGACCGTCATCGACGTCCGCACGAAGGCCGACGTCCGCTGCTGGGAAGGCGTCGACCAGGTCTGCGACCCGCACCGGCCGGCGACGTTCATGCGCGTCGGTGAGGACCGCTACCGCTGGGAGTTCCGGCTGCAAGACGGGCAGCAACCGGTCCGCGAACTGATCGCCCCGTGGCTGTCGCCCTCGTACGACGGGGACTTCGAAGTCGTACGGGAGACGCAGTACACCTTCCGGGCGCGGGTGGCCGACCGGTGGCGCAGCGGACGGGTCTTCCTCCTCGGCGACGCCGCCCACCTCACCCCGCCGTTCATCGGGCAGGGGCTGTGCTCGGGCCTGCGTGATGCCCACAACCTCACCTGGAAACTGGCCCGCGTCCTGGGCCAGGGCGGCGACGAACGGCTGCTGGACACCTACGAGAGCGAGCGCAAGCCACACGCGCGGCGCGCGATCCGGCTCGCGGTCGCCATGGGCTGGGCCATGACCGGCGGCCAGGACGGCGCCGCCGCACTGCGCCGCAGGATCCTGGCCGCGGCCTGCCGCATACCCGGCCTCTCGGCGGCGGCGGGCCGCGACCTCAGCCCACCCCTAGCCGCCGGGCCCCTCGTCCGGCGCCGTATGCGCAGGAGCCTCGTGGGCACCCACTGCCCGCAACCATGGGTGGTGGGACTCGACGGCCGGCGCTCCCGTCTCGACGAACTGCTCGGCGACACCTTCAGCGTCCTGACCGCCGCCGAACCCTGGCCCTCGCTGCGCGCCCTCGCCCACGGGCTCGGCGTCCCGGCGATCTCCGTCACCGACCTCCGTGACGACGGCACCCTCACCGCCTGGCTGCGCGCCGGCCGGGCGGACGCCGTCCTGCTCCGCCCCGACCGCGTCGTCATGGACATCGTCCCAGCCGGGGGCCACGGCTTCACGGACACCGCCGCCTGGGCCTCTCTCCTGCACACCACGCGCAGCCCCCACCCTTCCCCACGGACCGTCGAGAAAAGCCTGCTGAGGAGCGCCACACGATGACCAGGCCGTACCCGGAACCCTTCACGACGCCCGATCCGCAGGCCGTCGCCGACAGCCGCATTACGGACTTCGCCCGCCACTCGGGTCTCGACGGCACCGACTACGCCGCCCTGCACCACTGGTCGGTCACCGACCTGGAAGGCTTCTGGGGCGCGGTGTGGGACTACTTCGACATCGACGCGGACTCCCCGTACGACCAGGTGCTGGCCGAGGAGCGGATGCCGGGCGCCCGCTGGTTCCCGGGCGCCACCCTCAACTACACCCACCACGCCCTGCGCAACCTCACCGACGACACTGTGGCGATCATCGCCCTCGACGAGACCGGCTCCAGCCACGAGGTGACCGGCAACCGGCTGCGCGCCCAGGTCGCTTCCGTCGCCGCCACCCTGCGCGACCTGGGCGTCGGCAAGGGGGACCGGGTCGTCGGCTACCTCCCCAACACCCCGCACGCAATCGTCGCGTTTCTCGCCGCCGCGAGCCTGGGCGCGGTGTGGTCGGTCTGCGGGCAGGACTACGCCCCCAAGGCCGCCGCCGACCGCTTCGCCCAGCTCGAACCCACCGTCCTGATCTCCGCCGACGGCTACCTCTTCAACGGCACCACCCACGACCGCCGCGAGGCCGCCCTCGAACTCGCCGGCGCGCTGCCGACGCTGAAGGCCGCGCTGCTGGTGGACCACGTGGGCCTGCCGTGGCCGTCACACGCATACCCGTCACTGGTGGTGCCGTGGGAGGACGCCACCACCCGCACCGAGGAACTCACCTGCACGTCGGTGCCGTTCGACCACCCGCTGTGGGTCGTGTTCTCCTCGGGCACCACCGGCCTGCCCAAGGGCATCGTCCACGGCCACGGCGGCGTCCTGCTCGAACACCTCAAAACCCTCGGACTGCACTCCGACCTCGGTCCCGGCGACCGCCTCCTGTGGTACACCACCACCCACTGGATGATGTGGAACCTGGTCGCCTCCACGCTGCTCACCGGCGCCACCACGTGCACCTACGACGGCAGTCCGGCGCCCTGTGCCAAGCTCGACGTCCTGTGGGAGCTGGCCGCGCGCCACCGGGTGACCGTCTTCGGCACCAGCCCCCAGTACCTGCTGGGCATGGCCAAGTACGGCATCGACCCCTCGGCGCACGACCTGTCGTCGATCCGCGGAGTCGGCTGCACCGGCTCCGCCCTGCCGGCCTCCGCCTACCCCTGGGTCCGCCACCACGTCGGCGACCACGTCCTGCTCGCGTCCATCAGCGGCGGCACGGACGTCGTCTCCGGATTCGCCGGCAGCGCCCCCAACACACCGGTCTGGGCGGGAGAGCTCTCAGCACCCCACCTGGGCGTGGCCCTGGCCGCGTACGACGCCGAGGGCGTCCCGATCGTGGACCAGGTCGGGGAGCTGGTCGTCACCCGCCCGATGCCGTCCATGCCGCTGTACTTCTGGAACGACCCCGACGGCGCCCGCTACCGCGACGCCTACTTCTCCTCCCACCCCGGCGTGTGGCGCCACGGCGACTGGATCACCCTCACCTCTCACGGCTCGGTGGTCGTCCACGGCCGCTCCGACAGCACGCTCAACCGCAACGGCGTACGCCTGGGCAGCGCCGACATCCACGACGTCGTCGAACGCCTCCCCGAGATCACCGAGGCCCTCGTCATCGGCGCGGAAGAACCCGACGGCGGCTACTGGATGCCCCTGTTCGTGGTCCTCGCCGTCGACGCGACCCTGGACGACCCGCTCCGCGAGAAGATCAAGGAGGCGATCCGGACCGGCGCCTCACCCCGCCACGTCCCCGACGAGATCCTCGAAGTCCCCGGCATCCCGCACACCCGCACCGGCAAGAAACTCGAAGTCCCCGTCAAACGCCTCCTCCAGGGCGCCCCGGTCGAGCAGGTCGTCAATCCGGCAGCCGTGGACGCCCCCGACCTCATCGACTACTTCGCCCAGATGGGCGCCGAGCGCCGGGGCCGGTCGACATGACAGCCGCGCAGATCACCCTCGCTGCCCTCCTGACCCTGGTCTTCCTGCCACTGGGAGCGGCGAAGATCGCCGCGGTGCCGTTCATGCGCCGGGCGGCAGCACACCTCGGCATGCCGCCGGGCCTCTACCGCCTCGTCGGCACCCTGGAAGTGGCCGGAGCCCTCGGACTGGTACTCGGACTGGCTTCCACCCCACTCGGGATGGCCGCCGCGATCGGGCTGGCGCTGCTGATGACCGGGGCCGCCGTGGCCCACCTGCGCCACGGCGACCCGCCCGTGCGTGCCCTGCCCGCCGTCGTCCTTGCCCTGACGGCGGTGGCGTACGCCGGAGTGGCGATCGGTACCGGCTGACGGCCCACAGCGGGGCGGCCCGTTGACGCCTTCTCGCATTCACGGTTCTCCTGTCCGCAGCGCTCGGAGCGCGGAGACGGTCCTTTCCCCGGCAGCTCCTGCGGCCACGGCGGCACCGGTATCCGCCGGCGCTGCTCGGCAGGCTGCCCCTCCGCGCTTCGAGATCGTGACCCAGCAGGTGGCGAGTGTCACAATTGAGGAAGGTTGCTCCCGTCTCGTCGGGGAGTCTTCCGGCAGTGGAGGTGCGCCTGGTTGGGGACCACATGGGGACCAGCAACGCCGCATGCCGGTGCACGGCAGGTGCGTTCACGCACGTTAGTCGCCCTCAAATAGCGGCACATGTCCCAATTGTGGCCCCGACGCAGCCATCTGGGGGTCAAGGGGTCGCAGGTCCAAATCCTGTCGTCCCGACTTGCGAATACGCAGGTCAGAGGCCGTATCGGAAGCATCCGATACGGCCTCAAGATCGTTTTTGGGGACCAGTTGGGGACCAGACCCTCTTGGACGCGCTTGTGGCGCACCTTGACCCGGTCAAGGTGCGCCACAAGCGCATCGGCGACGCAGCTGATTGATGCCGAAGTGATCGGGCGCGACGACTTCCGACAGACACTCGAACGCGTCCGACTCGAGGTCGCCCGGCTAACCCCAGTGTGGACTTCCGTGAAGTAGCGCCTGCGGCACTCGTCGTCGGCGTCACGCGGATGGCCTTCTAGCAAGCTTTCCGCGGGTCTACTGGCCCATGCCCGAGGTGTCATCTTGTGGTGCAGACATCGGTGCCGCCCGACCACCGGAGTTGGGTAGGGCCTTGTCGTTCATGTGCTCTTGGAGCGGCAGGGCCGTCTCCGCGCGGAACGGAGGAAGGCCCCTTGCCGCCAACGCAGCGGAACGGGGCAGTCCTCAGGGTGGAGCGCGGCCTCGGGGCGGTCAAACGATGCTGTTCAGCTGGCCAGCGGAGCCTGCCGTTCAAGCAGCTCGTACGAGAACCCGTTCGACCTGCTCCAGCTCACGGAGCACATTGCCGCAGACGGTGGCCTTTGTCGGTGGGAGCAGGTGGTGGAGGAACTCGGGAAACCTCGCTTCTAGTCCGAGCTTGCGCTCGGAGATCTGAGCGAGGCTGACATCGAGGCCGGCCAGGAAATCCGCTATCCGCAGGGGCTCGTCGACCGTGAGCACGGTTGGCGCCTCGACCTAGCCCCCCCTAGCCCGGGTCGGTCCCGCCGCCCCTGGCGGGACCACGCCAGACTTCCCGGATCATCTCGAGCGAGCCCAGCAGTCCGGCGTCCCGCACCACGGGCCGCAGGACGTCGGCGTCGCTCGCGCGCATCCGGAGCACGTCCGCTGGCCGCAGAGTCAGCAGGAGTGGCTCGGCATGCGCGTCAAGCCACTCCTGCTGCCCCAGTTCATGAGCCAGCCGCAGAAGTCCGATGACTAGCCCCGGGTCCCGCGTGTCCGCGGGCAGCTCCTCGAGCAGCCTGCGCCCCCGCTCCAGTGCCGCGCTCCCCGGGCCCCATGCCCCCTCCGCCCAGATCTGGGTGCTCCCCGCCTCCCTCAGCATCTGCTGCAGGCGTTCCCACGGTCCGCCGGACAGCGCCGCGTAACGGCGGAGGTGGCCGACCAGGGCCTTGAACTCCGCTTTCTCCTTCTCCGGATCCACCCGTTCCAACCTGCGGATCACGTACGCCTCAAGCACGGGCCACAGCGCACCCCATAGCGCCCCGTCGCCTGCGGTACCCGGTGGGATCACCTCAACGAGGAGGGACTGGACGATCTCCTCCGGCAGCCAGGCGGCGTCATGGACGAGGTGGCGTACAAGGAAGTCCGTCGCGGGCGGGCGCTCCGGCTCGGGCAGGTGTCGCAGCACATCCAGGACGTCGGCATAGTGTGTGGCGAGAGGCTGATGCGCGTCCCGGCACAACAAGCCCAAGAGGGCGTGCGCCCCCGACACGGCCCGCTGCTCCTGGTCGACGCGGTACGTGCGAAGGGTGTTTGGCAAGCTCCGCAATAGAGGTGCCAGAGCGTGGAGTACGTGCTGCACGTCCGTGTCGCACAGGAGGGACAGCCGCCTGGTCAGATCGGCGGCGTCCACCCCTTGTGCGTCGTGGTAAGCGGCCGGCCCCAGCACACTGCGGCGCAGGGTCCACGACACGTCGCCCGCGAGTTCGGTGGTCCCCTGAAGAGAGATCTGTAGGTCGCCCGTGCGGGCGCCGTCGGCCGGGGTGGTGGCTCTCTCCACAGACACCGAACGGGCGAAGGCTTCCCAGGACGCCTCACCGAACTGGGAGCGCCAGAACTGTGCGCATCGCCACCACCGGTCGACGGGATCCGCAACCGCCAGGAAGTCCGAGGCTCGGACGCCGTCTTCGACGACGAGGGCGAGCAGGAGGAGGTTCGCCTCATAGACCGCGTCCCGTTCGGTGCGCCTCCGAGCGGCTGGACGATACGTGACGTCGGACAGCCTGTCACTGGTGCGGTCGTCCATGTGGAACAGGGTCCGCAGGAGTCCCGGCAGGCCGCGATGCCAGCGTGGTCCAGCTGGCCCCGCCAGTTCCCGGAGGGTGCCGGTGCAGCATCGCGTGCAGCGCGTCGCCGCTCACGCCGGTCGTGTGGATCCGTGCGTCGAGGGGCGCATCGTCCTGGTCGGCCACGGGCCCGTGCATCCGTCGGCGGATGTAGCTCCAGGCCGTGCGGCTGCACGGCCGCAGTGTCCCAAATTACCAAGACTGTCGGGCAGTTCGGATAGGATCGCAGGTATGGGAATTGACTGGGAAAACATGCTCGGCACAAGCGGGAACGGTCTCGACGAGGCATACGACAAGGCGGTCTCCTCGGTCGTCTATGGCGAGATCTCGGAGGACGACCATCGGCCACTCCCGGTCGGCGAAGAGTCCGACGACACGGATGGCCTGCGCTGACCTGAGGGCGCACGCAGAGACTGCCCGATGAGCCGGGGTTGCTTGTTGGGCTTGGTCCGCTCTGGCGGGCATTGGGGATCAGAGGCTTCTGCCCCGTAATGAACCGGTGGTCAAGCGTGCCATCGGGAACCTCGCCTCGCCGTGTCCAGATGGGCGCGGCACGGGTGGCGAGAAGTTGCGCTCGGACGGCCCGGCGTCCGTCGCCGGCTTCTTCGGCGGGGCGCTGAGCTGGCCGGGGAATCGCGGGTCAGGCCGGCATAGCGGGAATCGACTTCGGCTTTCCGTTCGGGTGCAGACGCAACTGCTCCTCGCGGCCCTCGGTGCGTACTGCAGTGGCATCGTGCATCCGGCCTGGGCACCTCGCGGCCGACCGGCCTGCCGATCGTGGAGGGCGAGACTCCGAACAGGACGCGCTGGGGCGGCCGGCGGAGCCTGACCCCCGACGCCCCCCGATCATTCAGGCCCGGGCCGGTGCGCCCATCCTGACCTCCCGTGGTCTCCCCAGGGCACTCGGGAGCGGGGCGTGATGATTGTGTCCCGCCTCGCCACGAACCCGCTCCGGCCAGCCGTAGTCACGCGGAAGAACGAGTGTCGGTCCCAGGGGGCCACACGCTGCAGAGCACCTCGGTCACCCCGGCTGTTCCGGGCCATCAGGCGGTTGCCTGCCAGTTCCAGTGCCCGGACCACTGCCATCTCGGATACCGCGACCACGGCTGCCGTCGGCTGTGGAGGTCGGTTGGGCCGCCCGCCCGCGCGGCGATTGTTGAGGGACCTTGGGGACCAGTTGGGGACCAGCATCCATGGATATGGGTGCACGCAGCGCCTGCCTGCGAACGCAATACGCCCTCGAACGGCTGTTTATGTCCCGACTGGGGGTCAAGGGGGCGCAGGTTCAAATCCTGTCGTCCCGACTTTGCTTTATGCAGGTCGGAGGCCGTCTTCTCAGAAATGGGAAGGCGGCCTTTCGTGCGTCCGGGGGTGTGGTGGTCGCAGTGTGGTCGCAGCCGGAGTGCGCGGCCGATCGGCGCTGTCGCAGTCGCCGTGTGGGGTAGGGGAGCGGAGCTGGTTGAGGGTTTCGCGGAGGCGCTGGATGGGGTCGCGTGATGGTCGCAGCCGTTCCAGCCAGGCGCGTCGGTCGTTTCGCTTCTGGATCCTGGTGAGGGTGTGGTCGACGGCGTCGCGGGCGGCTTGTTGGGTGAGGTGGCTGTAGATGTTGGCGGTGGTCGACAGAGTGGAGTGCCGCAGAGTCTTGGAGACGACGGTGAGGGGGACGCCGGCGGTGATGGTGATCGTGGCGGCCAGGTGCCGCAGGTCGTGAACGGTCACCCGCGGTTACCACGGCTTCTTTGGACAGCTGCCGGAGCCGGTCGAGGACGGTGTGGGGCCGCAGTGGCTGGCCGTCGGGTCTGCAGAAGACGAGTCCGGAGAACGGGTCGCCTGGGTCACTGTGGGGGTGAGCCCTGGATCGGGCGGCAACACCATCAAGATCATCACGTGTTGCGCTGATGGGTTGAACCCACCACGGACTTCTTCGTGAAGGAGACCCGGTGACGGTGCACCCGCTTATCGAGGCGGGGAAGCAGCCCCCGCGCGTCCACGATGTCCTGCAACGGGAGGGCCAACCGATGCGGACGGCGCCGCGTCACCAGGCTGATGCGGGACGCCGGACTTCAAGGCCGACACCGCAGGCGGCGACATTCAGACCACCATCCCCGACCCGTGGGCTGGCCCGGGCCACGAGATCCCCCACTCGCGGCCTGACCACCACACCAATAGTGTCCGTCAAAGCGGAGCAAGCTCACCTGGAGCAAGGTGGTCAAGTGATCCGCCGTACAGAACGGGCAGCGGTCACCACACATCGGCTGCCGCGGCTACGAGAACTGATGGGTCAACGACTCCGAGGCTGTGCAACGGAAACTTCCAGTACTCCATGCGTAGCGCTCTCGCTATGAGTTGACGCGCCCATGACGGTTCGACGAGCTTCGCCAAGCGCGTGAGCACCTGAACCTGGTCGGCTGGGTCTGTGATGGTGTGCGCGAGAGCCTCGGCCTGCCGCCAGGCCCCGGCGGCGGCCAGCTCCTCTCCCAGGAGGCCGAGCATCTGGGCTTGGTAGCGCCAGTCGGCGATGGTACGTGCGACCACTACCGCGTCGGCGAGCAGCGCGACAGCCCGTTCGCGCTCCCCGCATGCGACCAGCGCTCTCGCTACAGCAAGGAGCCCGTACGTCTGGTCGGACGGGTCGGTGACGGCACGTGCCAGCGTTTCGGCTTCGGAGAGCAGCGCGTCAGCCCGTTCAGGTTCCTCGCACGCGGCCAGCGCCTGCCCGACGGCCGCGAGGGTGCTGGACGGGTCGGTGACGGTGCGTGCCAGCGTTTCGGCTTCGGAGAGCAGGGCGGCAGCCCGTTCGCGCTCCCCACCCGCGGCCAGCGCCTGCCCGACGGCCGCAAGCCCCTCCGCCCGGTCGAACACACGGTGGGTGATGGAGCGGGCCAGAATCTCGGCTTGTCGGCAGGCGCCCGCAGAAGCGAGCGCCTTCACCACCTCGGTGAGTTCGCGCTCCTGATCGTTAGGATCGGGGAGGGTGCGGACATGGTCTGCGGCGTTGGTCAGGGTGGCCACAGCTTGCTGATGTTCTCCAGCCATCGCCCACCGTTCGCCGACCGTGACGAGCACCCGGGCCCGGCCGACCGGGACCGTGATGGTGTCGGCCAGAGTTTCCGCTCGCCGATGCGCTCCGGTGGCGGCCAAGGCCTGCCCTACGGCCACGAGAGCCCATGCCCGGGATTCCGGGTCCGCGGCGGTGCGGGCCAGGGCTTCGGCGCGGTCGAGCACGGTCAGAGCCTGCGAACGTTCTCCGGCGGCCGCCAGTGCCGTCCCGAGCGCGGCGAACTCCCGGGCCTGCCGTGACGGGTCAGTGATGCTGCGGGCGAGGGTTTCTGTCTCGGTGAGCAAGGATTCGGCGTCCCGAAAGGCCCCGGTGACGGCCAAACCTTTCGCGACCGCGGCAAGTACCTTGGCCTGGTAGGCCGGGTCGGTGATGCTCCGGGCGAGAGCTTCGGCCTGCGGGCAATCCCCGGCAGAAGCCATCGCCTGTCCCACCTGTGCGAGCAACTGGTCCCGGTAGATCGGGAGAGCGATGGTGCGGGCCAGGGCTTCCGCCTGCTGAACAGCTCCGGCAGCAACCAGCGTCGCTCCATGTTGAGAAGCAACCAGGGCTGACGGTCCGGTGCCACGTCGGTCCGAGTGGCAGCTTCGGCGTCGGCGAGCAGGCTCACCACCTGCTGCTGATCGTCTGGCACCTTCCGTGCCCACCCGACGGCGACCAGCGCCATGATCTGGTCCTTCGGGTCGGTGACGGTACGGGCGAAGGCCTCGGCTTCCGTGAGAACGGCAGCGGCCCGCGGGTGCTCCCCCACCACCGTCAGGCCCTGGCCGATGGCGGCAAGCGCGTGTGCCTGGCCTTCCGGGTCGGTGACGGTGCGGGCGGCGACCTCGGCATCCGCGAGCACAGCTGCGGCCCGCCGATGCTCTCCCACACCCCACAGTTCCTCAGCCACTGCTGTCAACGCCTGCGCCCGGTCCAGCGGATCAGCAATCCTGCGCCCGAGATCGTCGGCTTCGGCGAGCACAGTCATGGCCCGCCGATGCTCATCGACACCCCCCATCCCCTTCCCCACCGCGGCCAGCTCGATGACTCGGCGGCCCGGGTTGGTGATCGTGCGGGCGCTGGCGGCCGCATCCGTGAGAACGGCTACTGCGCGGCGGAAATCCCCAGCCGCAGCGAGAGCATCCCCTACGGCGATGAGCGACTGAGTGCGGTCGGCCGGGTCGGTCAGACTGTGTGCCAGAGCTTCAGCCCGCCGGGCTGGCTCAACGCCACCCACACCGCAGGCATTTGGAAGGGAATGTTCTCGTTTCGGGAGCGCAGGCCGTCGCGATGGATGGCAAGGCGGAGCATGGCCAAGAGGTCTTGGGCACCTTCGTCCGCTACGGCCTCCTGCGCCTTGTGGATTTCTGTGAGCGCCGCAGAGTCCCCGCCGGTGATGTCGAGCATCCGGTCATGGCGCGCTGCGTCGGTCCCGCAGGCAACCATGAGTGGAAGATCCCGTGTGGCGCGCAGCATCTGGAAATAGCCTCGTAGTAGGTATTCCGGCGTGTCTGCGGGCCATCCTTGTTCCCGGAATCCGTCGGCCCACGCATGTACCTGCTCCCGGTAGCCGGCGAGCGCTTTCGCCCCAAGCATTTTCGCGGCGTTGGCCTGTAGTTCTTCGTGACCGAGGATGAGTACTTCAGGCGCACGGCCCGGCCGGTAGTGACTTGCGCTGGTCCTGAACGTGCGGCCCGCCACGCTGTTCAGGGTCTCCTCCACGGCGAACAGCGGAAGGTCGACCAGTTCGGTCAGGTCGCGGCTGCTCAGGCCGCCGCCGGACGCGGTGACCAGACCGAGCAGATCACGCTCGACGCCGACACTCGCGAGCAGCCGCTTCAGTTCCCGCTCGGCCTCGGTCCGGATCACCCGCGCGAACGGTGACCCTTCCAGCTTCCGTACGATCCCCGGCTGCCGCAATGGATGGTCCTCAGGCACGTCATCAGGAATCGGCGGGTTGGGCCTGCCGGCCACCACAACGCGCATCCCTGCCGCAGGCTGCGCCGGCAGCATCGCGGCGATGCTGTAGGCGTCCGGCCCGGTGATCACTCCTCGGTCCTCGTCCAGTCCGTCCACCAGGAGCACCAGCCGCTCGCCCCGCTCTTCGCACGCTCCGGCGGCTTCCGCCAGCAGCCGCAGGAGGTGAGCCTCCCGTGTCGCTTCCGTCAGGAAACCCACGATGCCCTCGCCGAGCAGCTCGCTCAACTGCTCCATCACCACGTCGGTGAACGCCACCCGGTCGTTCTGCGCGGCAAATCGCGCCGTGACGAAGAAGGGCACAACCCGCACGCCCGGAGGTGGATGCAGGGAGAACCAGGCCATCAGGGCGGACTTCCCAGCCCACGCCTCCGCCCGCCACCATACGTACGGCTCCGCCGAATCGCTGGTACAGAACCTGGAGAGTTCTGTCAGCTCTTTCCCACGGTCCATCAGCCGTTCCGGCGCGATCCGCCGTACCTGCTCCCAGTACCCCGACCGCACTGCCGGGCCCGCAGCTACGTACACGTCTCCGTGCAGGACGCCACTGACGGCCAAGCCGGTTGCGTGCTGTGGCGTGCCCGGTTCGGGATGCCTGGAGTGACGGTTCCGATGGCGACAACTGCACGTTCTGCTCCAGATCTCTCTGTACGGTCCGCTGCTGGGAACCAAGCGATCGACTCGGGGCTTGTCAGCCCCTCCGGCTCCCATACGGGCCCGCGCCGCCCCGACCGGCCGATGTGGCGCAGGCACCAGGTGCTCGCACGCCCGTGCGCTCGTCAACGAGAGCTGCCAACGCTGACGGATCGATCTGGTGCAGGCTGTCCAGCGAACGCTCCCAACTGTCCACGCAGAATGCCCTGGCGACCAAGAGCCGAGCGTGAGATGCCCCTGCATGCTGTGCCACCCGCCGCAGCGCGCTCGCCTGCCAGCCAGGAAGGAATATGGTCTCCGCCAGCATGACGGCGCGATCGATGGAGCCGGACGCGGCCACGGCCTCCACCAAGTCCACCAACGCCAATGCCCGCATGAAGGATTCCGGGATCGCATGGGCGACGCTCTCGCCGCGGTCGGCCAACGCGGCAGCCCGGTCGTGCTCACCGGCTGCCGCCACCGCTTTCATCAGTACCCCCAGTGCTGTCACCCGTGGGTATGGTTTGCTGGGTGTGTGGGCGAGGGTGAGGGCGAGGGCTTCTGCGCGGTCGAAGTGGCCCACCACAACCATCGCCTTCACCAAGGGCAGGACCATGGTGTCTTGCATGTCGGGGTCGTCGGCGGTGCGGGCGAGCACGGCGATGGTGTCGGCCAGTGCGGAGGCGCAATCGGTGTTCCCCGCGGCAGCGGCCGCCTTCGCCAGCACGACCAACTTCTCAGCCTTCTGATAGGGGTCCGTGATGCTGCGGGCGAGGGCCTCGGCACGGTCGAATTCACCGGACTCAAGCATCGCCGCCATGAACTCACCATGTGCTTCGGCTTGTTTGTGGGAGTCGGTGATGCTGCGGGCGAGAGCATCTGCTCGGTCGAAATCACCCGACGCGGCCACCGCCCCGACCAGCGACGCCAACACGTCTTCCTGCCACGACGAGTCGGCGATGCTGCGGGCGAGAGCCTCGGCACGGTTGAAATCACCTGATGTGACCACGGCCTTGCCCAACGCCGCCAGTGCCATCCCCTGCCGACTGCCGGTAATGCTGCGGGCGAGAGCCTCGGCACGGTCGAAATCACCCGACGCGGCCACCGCCCGGACCAGTGCTGCCAACACGTCGGCCTGCCAGTTCGGATACGGGGTGGTGCGGGCAAGGCGTTCGATGGTGTCGGCCACTGCTGCCGCTCGGGCACGATCGCCGGACGCGGCCACCGCCTCTGCGAGCGACGCCAACCCCCTTGCCTGATCGCTGGGGTAGGGGGTGGTACGGGCACGGCTTTCGATGGTGGCAGCCAGCGCTGCGGCGCGGTCACGGTCACCAGCAGCAGCCAGCGCCTCCGCGAGCGACACCAACGCCTCTGACTGCCAGTACGGGTCGGTGATCGACCGGGCGAGGGTCTCTGCTCGACCGAGATTGCCGGAGACGGCCATCGCACCGGCCGTGGCCGCCCACACCTGCGCCCGCATGTCGAGGTCGGTGCAGGTGCCAGCGAGACGTTCCAGGGTGTTGGCCAGACCTGCGGCGCGGTGCACGTCGCCGGAGGTGGCAACTGCCTTCACCGATCCCGCCAGCACAGAGCCGCTGATGGTGGAGTCCCGCCAGAACGGAAGGGTGGTCAGACGGGCGAGGCCCTCGATGGTGTCGGCCAAGGCCGCGGCACGGCCACGGTCACCGCACACAGCGACCGCCTCCGTCAGTGGCTCCAGCACTTCCAACTGCCAGTACGGGAAGGTGGTGGCGCGGGCGAGGCGATCGACGGTGGCGACCAGCGCTGCGGCGCGGTCGGGGCCCTCGGGCACAGCCCCCACTTGCTCCAGCGACGCCAGCACGTCTGCCCGCTCCTGCGAATCGGTGATCGAGTGGGCGAAGGCCTCGAGGGTGACGATCCGTCTCGCCGTGCTGGCGGGGTCATAGGACGCCACCGGCGGCCGCATCATCTCCTGCCAGTGTGTAAAGGTGTGGGCGCGGGCGAGTTCCTCGATGGTGTCGGCTGCCGCTGTGGCGCGGTCACGGTCGCCGGACGCGGTGGCCGCTTGCGCCAGTGCCGCCAGCACGTCTGCCTGCTCCTGGAAGTCGGTGATAGAGCCGGCGAGGGTCTGGAGAGCATCGGCCAGTCGCACGGCGCGTTCGCGGTCACCGGACGCCGCGACCGCTTCCGCCAGCGCTGCCAGTCTTCTCGCCTGCCAGCGCGGATGGGGCGTGGTGTGGTGGGCGAGGCTCTCGATGGTGTCGGCCAATGCTGCGGCACGGCCGTGATCACCAAGCGCGGCGACGGTCTTCGCCAGCGCCGCCATGGCCAGAACCTTTGAGTCGGGGTCGCCCATGCTGCGGGCGAGGGCCTCGGCGCGGTCGGGCCGGCCAAGGACTGCCCACAGTGCCGGCAGGGCGTGGGGGAAGTTGTTGCGGGCGACGAGGTCGTCGCGGTGGGCTGCAAGAACAGCGATGTCGAGCAGGTCGGGGTCGCTGTGGCCGAGGACGCGATCCTGAGCGGCGGTGATTTCGGTGAGGGCTTCCGCGTCGGCACCCGTGATGTCGCGCATCCGGTTGTGGCGGTCCGTGTCAGTGGCGCAGGCGACCAGGCGAGAGAGGTCGACGGCGTTGTGGAGCATCCGGTAGTAGCCGCGGAACAGGTACTCCGGGGTACGGGGCGGCCACCTGTCATTCCGGTACTGATCGGCCCACTGGTGCAGGCGGTCGCGGTAGCCAGCCAGGCGGTGTTCACCGAGCACGGTAACGGCCGTGGTCTGGAGTTCTTCGTGGCCCAGTACGTACACCCCGGGCCCGTCGGCGGGCCGCCAGTGGCTCGTGTGCACGCTGAAGGTTCGGCCGGCGACCGTCTGCAGGTGCTGTTCGATGTCATGACCGGGGCAGCCGGTGAGTTCGGCCAGGTCCGTTGCGCTGAGTCCTCCTCCCGCAGCAGTCACGAGTCCGAGCAGGTCCTGCTCGAGGGGCGTTCCGTGCAACAGACGCTTGAGTTCTCGTTCGCCGTCGATCTTGACCGCCGCAGCGTGCGGGGAACCAGCCAGTGTGCGGACGATGCGCGGGTCACGTAGGGGATGTGCCTCAGGCACATCGGCCGGGATCGGTGGGTTGGGCCGGCCGGCGACCAACACCCGCATGCCCGCATGCAAACGGGCAGGCAGCAGAGCGGCAATGCTGTAGGCGTCGGGTCCAGTGGTCACTCCGCGGTCCTCATCGAGGCCGTCGACGACCAGGACCAGTCGTTGCCCCCGTTCCTGGCATGCAAGGGCCGCCTCGGCCAGCAACCTGAGCAAGTGTGCTTCTCGAGTCGTTTCCGTGAGGTAGGCCGGCATCGGCTGCCCGAGCAGGTCGGCGAGCTGCTCGACGACGACATCGGTGAACGCGATCCGGTCGTTTTGAGCTGCGAAGCGGGCGGTGATGAAGAACGGCACAACCTGGACCCCCTTCGGGGGGTGGAGCACGAACCATGAAAGCAGTGCCGACTTGCCCGCCCATGCCGGAGCTCGCCACCACGCATACGTGTTCTGGTCCGGTTCTGTGCAGAACGCGGCAAGCTCGGCCAACTCCGTTTCCCGGTTGAGCAACTGGTCCGGCGCGATGCGCAGCACTTGTTGCCGGTAGCCCGTCCGCACCGCCGGTCCTGAACGCACGATCACGTCGCCGTGCATGATTCCGGTGATGGCTACTCCACCCTCAGTCGCCTGAGCCGCCCCGGTCTCAGTGGCTTCCGCCCGCAACCGCCGTGGCCACCACCGCACCCCCACTGAGCCCCGTCCTTTCACATCGTGCGCACGCTGCGGCCCGGAGCTCTCAGCACCGCCGTCGGCAAGAGCCTGCTGCTTAGGTAAGGCGGATGCCGCTGGTGGCGTCCCCGCCACCAGCGGCGTCCGCCGGTCCGGTACGTTCCACCTCCACTGGGCCTCGCGCCCCGGCAGGCGAACCTGTCAGCCCGGATACCGCGGTTCCGCCGGCACCAGCCCTCGCTTCGCCGGTGTCCGCCACCCTCACCGCAGCGGAAGCCGATCCGGGAAGCCCCGCCCATACGGCAACCCCCAAAGCGGCAACGGCGACGAGCACCGACACCACCGTGGCGACCCGGCTTGCCTGATCCCACCGCACGAAGGCGAGCACACCGCCCAGTCCCGCCACTGTCAGACCCGTCGCCGTCAACACTGCGCGCCGCAGACTCATCTCACCATCATCACGGTTCTGCGTAGGCAGGGCGATGTGTTTGCCCGGACTGGACCCGGCTGGGCCCTGTGGACCCTTTGGGGAATCCCTCGCTGCTCGTCGGGCGCCGCGCCCGGGTCGGTGCCTGGGTCGACCCGAGCGGGCGCCCCGGCGGCGCCTCGAGGTGACGGCTGGTTGGGGACCAGTTGGGGACCAGCGGCACTGTCCGCAGGTGCGCGACACGCGCATTCGCGCACGTTGCTCGCCCGCAAATACCCTCAAATGTCGCGATTCTGACCCTGGGGCAGCTATCTGGGGGTCAAGGGGTCGCAGGTTCAAATCCTGTCGTCCCGACTTTGCTTTTAGCAGGTCGGAGGCCGTTCTCTCATCCACGAGAGGACGGCCTTTCGTGCGTCCGGAGTCGTGGTGGTCGCAGTGTGGTCGCACGCCCGCTTCGGGGTTGGTTGGCGGTGGCGTGGAAGCCGGTCGGGGCGGGGGAGCGGAGCCGGTTGAGGGCTTCGCGGAGGTGCTGGAGGTGGTCGCGTGGTGGTCGCAGCCGTTCCAGTCAGGCCCGTCGGTCGTTTCGCTTCTGGGCCCGGGTGAGGGTGTGGTCGATGGTGTCGACGGCTTCGCGGGCTGCTTGTTGGGTGAGGTGGCTGTAGATGTTTGCTGTGGTCGACAGGGTGGAGTGCCGCAGGGTCTTGGAGACCACGGTGAGCGGGACGCCGGCGGTGAGGGTGATCGTGGCGGCCAGGTGTCGCAGGTCGTGAACGGTCACCCGCGGTACGCCAGCCTCTTTGGAGAGTTGCCGGAGCCGGTCGAGGACGGTGTGGGGCGTAGTGGCTGGCCGTCGGGTCTGCAGAAGACGAGTCCGGTGAATGGATCGCTGGGGTCGCTGTGGCGGCGAGCCCTTGACCGGGCCCGGTGCTCGAGTGCGGTGGCGACGCGGGGTGAGACGGCGACCCAGTTCCGACTGGTACGGGTCTTGGGCGTGGTGAGGACGAGGTGGTTGCTGTCGATCGCGGAGAGCGTGCAACGTACATAGAGGACACGCTCGGCCAGGTGGACGTCGTCCCAGTGCAGACCGAGCGCCTCTCCTTTGCGCATGCCGGTGCCGATGAGGAACTCGAACAGGTCGGCCATATCCGGGTCTACCTGGTGGCAGTGCTGCAGGAAGCGGACGGCCGCGTCCGCGGTCCAGATCCGTCGCTCGGGCGACGGTGGCCGGTGAAGTGCCGGCGGGCTGGAGGGGTTGTGGGCGAGTCGGCGCTGGCGGACCGCGTCACCGAGGGCGCTGGAGAAGGTGGCCAGGCAGCAGTAGAGGGTGGTCTTTCCGCGGCCTGCGGCGAGCTCGCCGGTGACGAAGGCCGCGATGTGACGGTGTCCGAGCTCGTCCAGCTTCAGGGTGCCGAAGGCGGGCGCGAGGTCGTTTTGGACGTAGTCCCGGTAACGCGCCATGGTGGTCGGCTTGAGCACGAGCGCCTTGGCGGCCAGCCAGGCACTCAGGTAGTCGGCGACGCTCTGGTTCGGGTCGGCGTTGAACCCGCCGGCCTCGCCCTCCAGGAATCTGCGCAGTGCGGTCTCGGCTGCGTCGTGGCTGACGAAGCCGCCACGGCGGATGGTTGTCCGGCGGTGGCGCGGTGCCGGGACGTCGACGGCGAAGGTCCACGTCCCGTGGTCACCGTCGGCGAACAGGTGCGGGCAGTGCGCTCCGAGCTGGTGACGCAATGTGTCGCAGCAGCCACACCTGCGGTAGATGCGGCCGCGCTGGGCGGTGGTACGTGGGGATCGCCTCCAGGAGGCGGAGGAAGGGCCGACACCGCCAATGGCAGCGCCTTGACTTACCTCCGCAGACGCCCAGGAGATTCTTCGTCTGCTGGCGGTACAGACGCCGCACCAGGCTGACCAGCCATAATGGCGCACGCTGGGCCAAGTTCCCGCCTCCTGGCCCGCGAATGGTCCGGATCTAGGGGGGCGATACGAGCAGCGTCGGCGTGGACAGCAGCACGCCGTATGGGCACGTGCCGCGCATGGGTGACGACGTACTCGGGCGGCCCCACAGGAGAAGTGGCTAGCTGCCGAATCGGCCGGCGGCGGGCACGACGGGAATCGGGATCTCGAAGCGGACCGTCCCGTAGGTGATGACAATCGCCTCCGACATCGAGGTGCTGGCGCGGTGCGGCCGCGCCCTCGCCGACCCGATCCGCTGCCGCATACTGCTCGCCCTGTGCCAGGCTCCGGTCCATCCCGCCGAGCTGGCCGACGCGCTGGGCATCTCCCGGACCGGCTGTCGAACCACCTGGCCTGCCTGCGCGACTGCGGTCTTGTCGTCACGGTCCCGGTCGGCCGCCGCACCCGCTACGAACTCGCCGACGAGCGCCTCGGCCACGCCCTGGACGCCTTGCGCACCGCCGTGGTCGCCGTCGAGGCCGACCGTGTGTGAGTGGACGCCGAGGAGAAGGGTTGCTGTTGAGATGGCTGCGGAGATATCCATCGGCCCGGCCCCGGCCCGCCGTGACGCCCTCGCGAAGCGGATACGGCTGCTGGTCGCGGCCACCATCACCTACAACGTTGTCGAGGCGATCGTCGCCATCACCGCTGGGGCTATCGCCCCCTCCACTGCGCAGTTCTCCGGCCGCGACACGCTGTCCCCGAGGCACGGGAGAAGACCATCTTACGGATCATCGCCTTCTCGTTCTTCGCGCTCGCCACGTACGTCGCCGTCGACGCCGTCCTGGCGCCCTCTGGCACCGGAGAGGCCGAGCGGTCCATCCCCGGCATCGTGCTCGCCGCTCTGTCCCTGGCCGTGATGCCGTTTCTGTCGGCCGCCCAGCGCGAGGCCGGGCACGAACTCGGCTCCGCCTCGGCGGTTGCCGACTCCGACGCTTCCAGGGTGCGACCACAGGCGACCACCGCGCTCCCGAGGCCGCCGCGACCAGTGCCTTTCCCTTGTTAGCGCTCGATGAGCGGCTTGGAACCGCCGGGCTGGGTGCCGGGGAGCGTGCGCCCACTGCACCCGCGTCGCTGCCCTGCGCAGGGGTTCACGATGTCCGGTCGTAGGCACCGGCTGAGGATGGCGGCTTCGGATCGCAGCGGCCGGAGTCCGGAGCTCGGGGCGCAGCAGGCCAGGTGCGTTTGCTCCCGAGGCCGTCGACGAGCACCGTCTCCGGTCGTCTCGCCGGTACAGCGGCCAGGTCCGGCTCCGCCTACCCCGCGCAAGCGGTACTCGCCGCGGGCCGGCGGCACCAGCTCAAGGCCTCGGGCCGTCGCCTCGGTCTACGGACGGCCGTGGCGCTCGACGGGCTGCCCGGGCGGTGAGGCTGCGGAGCGGGTGCCCTGTCTTACGCACATGCTTCAGGTTGCGGGTGTGGCCGTCGTCTGTTCGTCGGTCAGGCGGGCCCGCCAGTCGCTGACGTAATCGTCGGGCATGGACGCCAGGCGGGCGATTTCCCCGTCGCTGCGCCCATCGGACCAGGCCAGGATCCGTGTCACGGTGCGGTTCCGTGCCGCGCGGAAGTCCTTGAGCATGTTCTCGAGGCGTTCGACTTCCTCGGCTTCGCGGACGAGCTGCTGGTCGACGGCGGAGCGTTCCTCGGCGCGCAACCGGCGCAGATGGGCGTCCAGGCCCGTCAGGACCAGACCCTCCTGGTGCGCGGAGTTCTGGAACCCTTCGGCCAAGGCCGCCAGCACGCAGTCGGGGACGTCGGCGAGGGTGGCCCCGGGGGGCTTGGCCGCCTCCCAGGTGCCCCGACCCGCCTCTGTCGTCTCCAGCCAGACGCGGGCGTCTGTCGGAACACGGTCGCCGCCCGCCTGCGCGCGGTAGGCGTACAGGGCGGCACGGTGGCCGTAGAAAGTGAAACCGTCCTCGATCTGCCGGTCGGCGGCGCGGCACATCCGCCCCGGTACACCGCCATAGCCGCTCTCGGGACTGTAGTCGGCGTAGGCATCGAGTTCCGCGTCCGTGGCCAGGCCCCAGGAGGGATCGCACAGACCGGGGTTCATGGCGAGGAACGCGCCGACCTCGACACGCCAGGCAGGGATCGGTGTCGTGCGCAGCCTGGGCCAGCGGAGATCGCCGGAGGGATCGAAGGTGTGGGTCGCGGCCTGCTCGATGTCGTCCCAGGCGGTGGCGGCCTCGGCCGACCACTCCAGTTCGTCGCCCGGTCCGATGCGGTGGATGGAGTCCACGAGCCGCTGCACGGCGGGGAGTATGCGCAGGGCGAGCGCGTGCAGTTCCTCAGCGGTGAAGAAGCGCCAGGAGCAGCCGCGCTGTTCGTCATGGGCCAGGTGGCCGAGCAGCTGCACCATTATTCCGGAGGCCGGGAGGGCCCCGTCGCCGAGTGCCCTGCGGGGGAGGCCGGGGAGCTGGCTGCCGAGGTCTTCGGACGGGGCCCGCCAGTCGATGTCGCCGAACCATACGGCGCCGTCGCGTGCGTCCACTGCCAGCCACTGGTGGTACCCCGCACCCGGGCCGTAGCGCTGCTCCTGCTGCTCGGCGTGCTCGTCGTGCCATACGTACTCGCCCGGAGGCGGGTCCAGCTCCACGGCCATGAAGCCGTCCTCGGGGCGGTAGCCGGTGAGGACGCGGGCCGTTCGCGGCGCACTGTCGGCGGCGGTCATGAGGGGTTTCCTCTCGCTGGAACGTCAACCGCCGCAAACGTAGGGCTCCCGTCACACAATAGTTTAACTTTCAGCCACCGCGTCCGGTAGTCGGACAAGCCGGGAGACCTGGCGTCACCACCTGGTCTACGCGCGTGCGGCCGCCGTCAACTTGGCGCATTTCACGTGGGTTCACGCTTCGTTCGCCTCCGGTAGCCGCCCGCCGCAGCCTCATGCGAGCGCGGCCAGCGCTTGCGCGGCGAGCATCTGCTCCAGGTCCAGGACGGCGCGCGGGGCGTGCCGGGTGTCGATGCGGACGGCGTAGATGAAGCGCGTCAACTGCGGCTCGGCCAGGGGGCGGGCCACGACCTGGGTGTTGGCGCGGGGTAGGGCGAGTTGCGGCATGACGGCCACGCACAGGCCTGCGGCCACGAAGCCGAGCACGGTGTTGAAGTCGTCCCCCTCGTATTGCAGGCGGGCCTGGAAGCCAGGCGTCTTGGCCATCTGGGAAAGAAGTTCCAGGCGCAGTGCGGCCTCCGGAGCCGCGATCCAGGTCTCGGACGCGAGGCTGGCCAGGTCGATGACCTCCCTGTCGGCCAGGCGGTGGTGTGCCGGGACCACGGCCACCACTGGATCCCGTGCGACCAGCGTCCGGCGCAGCATCCGGGGCGGCGGGACGGGGATGAAGTCGTAGTCGTAGCTGAGGGCCAGGTCCATGTCCCCCCGCTTGAGCCGGTTGTAGCAGGCCTCGGGTTCCAGTTGACTGAGGCTGACCTGCACGTGGGGGTAGGCCGCGTGGAGTTGGGCCAGCGCTTGCGGAACGATGCTGGTGGCGGCCGAGGCGAAGGCGCCGAGGCGGATCCGTCCGGCCGTACCCGCGCGCATGGCGTCGAGTTCCACCGATGCCGTCGCCAACGCGTTGCGGACGCCCTGCTCGGCGTCGAGAAGGACTTCGCCGGCCGGTGTGGCGCGCACGGGCCGGCGCTCCAGCACTCTCAGGCCCGCGCGGCGTTCGAGTTCGGCGATCTGCTGGGAGACCGCGGGCGCGCTGTAGCCGAGCTCGCGTGCGGCGGCGTTGAAGGAGCCGTGCCGCACGACGGCTTCGAGGGTGGCGAGCAGGCGGGGGTCGAGTCCGTGCACGGAGTTAAGGCTCACTTATCTGTCGCGAAGATGTGTTTTCTTGTGATTGCGGATGAACGCGAGCAGGATTCTGCTCGCGGCAAGAAAAACGCAAGCCCGCGTTGCCGGGGCGTGACCGCCGCTCCCCTTGCCGTCGCGGTGCCCCTCCGCCAGTGCCCCGTCCGTCTTCTGCCGCAGCCCGCCGCGGCCGGGGACGTCTGCCGGGGCGGGTGTGGATCCGGCCGTCGACGATCACCTCGCATGCCCTGAAAGGAAGTGGTATGCCCCAGCCACCACTCATCGGACTCACCACCTACCTGGCCGACGCCCAGTGGGGCGAGTGGGACCTGCCCGCCGCGGTGCTGCCCGCGGCCTACGTCGGCTGTCTCCGGGCGGCGGGCGGCCGCGCCGTTCTGCTGCCGCCGGACGCGCCGGAGGCCGCGGCCGATGTGGTCGAGCGTCTGGACGCGGTCGTCCTGACGGGCGGTGAGGACCTGGATCCCGCCCTGTACGGTGCGGTGCCCCACCCGCGCACGGGGCCGCCGGTCCGCGAGCGCGACCGGTGGGAACACGCTGTGCTGGTCGCCTGCCTCGCCCGCGACACACCCGTGCTCGGAGTATGCCGGGGAATGCAGCTGATGAACGTGCACGCGGGCGGCACCCTCATCCAGCACCTGCCCGACAGCGTAGGCCACGACGGCCACAACCCCTACCGGGGCCACTTCTGCGCCCACGCCGTCACCACCGTGCCGGGGACCCGGATCGGCGCCCTCCTGCCGGGGACCCGTGAGGTCGCCACGCATCATCATCAGGCGGTGGATCGCCTGGGCGCCGGGTTCATCGTGGCCGCCCGTGCGGCGGACGGCACCGTCGAGGCGATCGAGAGCTCCCGGCACCGCTTCGCCGTGGGCGTCCAGTGGCACCCGGAGATGGGTGTCGATGCGCCGGTCGTGCACGCCTTGGTGGCGGCTGCGAGTTCCGCCGCGAGCGCCGAGCCTGCTCGGGTGGCCGGCCGGAAGGTGCGCCCGGTACGAAGCCCGCCAGGCCCGACTTTCCCGGCACAGGTGTCTTGACACCCTCCTGGCGCAGCCCGCAAGATCGCAGCGTGAACCTGTCAGACAGCCAGACAGGTGGCGTACCGCGGCGCGTAAGCGCGATGGAAGCGGTCTTCGGCCACCTGCGCAGCGCCATCGAGCGCGGTCAGTACGCCGTGGGCGACAAGCTCCCCTCCGAAGCCGAGTTGTGCCGGACCCTCGAGGTCAGCCGGCCCGTGTTGCGGGAGGCGCTCCGGGCCCTTCAGGCCATGGGCCTGACCGTCTCCAGGAGCGGCAAGGGCACGTTCGTCGTGGCGAACACGGTCGAGGACCCCACCTTCGGCGACTACGCCGCAAGCGACCTGCTCGAGGTGCGCCGGCACGTCGAGATTCCGGTCGCCGGGTACGCCGCGCTGCGCCGCACCCCGGAGGACCTGGACCATCTGGGCCACCTGCTCGACCGGATGGAGCAGGAGACCGACACCACCGCGTGGGTGGCGATGGACACCGTCTTCCACCTGGCGGTGGCCGAGGCATCCCGCAACCCCGTCTTCCGCCGCGTCATCGAGGAGATCCGCGACGCGCTGGCGCGTCAGTCGACCTTCCTCAACGAACTCGGCGGCCGGCGCGAGCAGTCCAACTGCGAGCACCGGGCCATCCTCGAAGCGCTGGTCGACGGTTCCGAGCACGACGCGGTGGAGGCCATGTCCCACCACCTGCTGAGGGTCGAGACGACCCTCACCGACATCGTGCGCCCCCAGCGCACGGACACTTCCACGGAAGGCAGACCCGAGGCGTGAGCGAGCAGTTCCTCAAAGACGAGAAGCGCCCCACGGCCCGTCATGTCGACGCCGGGGACACCGGCTACAGCAAGTCCTTGAAACCCCGGCACGTCAACATGATCGCCATCGGGGGTGCGATCGGCACCGGGCTGTTCCTCGGCGCGGGCGGACGCCTCGCCGAGGCCGGGCCCTCCCTGTTCGTCGCCTACGCCGTCTGCGGCGTGTTCGCGTTCCTCGTCGTGCGCGCGCTCGGCGAGCTCGTCCTGTACCGGCCGTCCTCCGGCGCCTTCGTGTCGTACGCCCGGGAGTTCCTCGGGGAGAAGGGCGCGTACACCGCGGGCTGGATGTACTTCCTCAACTGGGCGACCACCGGCATCGCCGACATCACGGCCGTCGCCACGTACACCCACTACTGGCACCTGTTCTCCGATGTCCCCCAGTGGGTGATCGCCCTCATAGCCCTGGCCGTGGTCCTCACCGTGAACCTCATCTCGGTGCGGATCTTCGGCGAACTGGAGTTCTGGTTCGCCATCGTCAAGGTCGGCGCGCTGGTGGTCTTCATGGGGATCGGGATCTTCCTCCTGGTCACCCGGCATCCCGTCGACGGCGCCGTCCCCGGCTCTGCTCTGATCACCGGCAACGGCGGGATCTTCCCCAACGGCCTGCTGCCCATGCTGCTGATCATCCAGGGCGTCGTCTTCGCCTACGCCTCTGTCGAGCTGGTCGGCGTCACGGCCGGTGAGACCGAGAACCCGGAGGAGATCATGCCGAAGGCGATCAACTCGATCATGTGGCGTGTGGGCCTCTTCTACGTCGGCTCGGTCGTCCTGCTGTCGATGCTGATGCCGTGGAGCAGCTACAGCGCCGGCCAGAGCCCGTTCGTGACCGTGCTCTCCCACATCGGTGTGCCGGCGGCCGGCGGTGTGATGAACCTGGTCGTCCTCACCGCCGCCATGTCCTCGCTCAACTCCGGCCTCTACTCCACGGGCCGCATCCTGCGCTCGATGGCCGTCAACGGCTCCGCCCCGCGCTTCACCGCCCGGCTCAGCCGCACCCAGGTGCCCTACGGCGGCATCCTGCTCACCAGCGGCATGTGCGTCCTCGGCGTCGGGCTCAACTTCGTGGTTCCGGCGGATGCGTTCGAGATCGTGCTCAACCTCGCGGCCATCGGCATCCTCGCCACCTGGGGCATGATCATGGTCTGCCACCTCTTCTTCTGGCGGAAGACCCGTGACGGCGAACTGACCCGTCCCTCCTACCGCCTGCCCGGGTCCCCGTGGACCGAACTCGTGACACTGGCCTTCCTCGCCTCCGTCCTGGTCCTCATGTACGCCGACGGAGGGGCGGCGCGCACCACCGTGCTGTGCGTGCCGCTGATCGCCGCGGTGCTGGTCGCCGGCTGGTACGCCGTCCGCGGCCGCGTGGCGCGCGCCGCCGCCAAGAGCGAGGGCTGAGCCGGGCGGCGGGCGCGGCCCGTCCCCCCGGGCCGGGCCTGCCGCCGGCCACCCCGGTCAGCAGCAACCCACCACCGAACGAGGCAGTGATGCGCAGCAGTCTCCTCGCGGACGCGCCCGCGATGCGCGAGCCCCAGCATGCACCCGTCGCCCACGTCACCCGGGGCGGTGTGATCGAGGGAGTCCACTACGGATCCGTCGTCGTCCTCGGCGGTAATGGCGACGTCCGGTTGAGCATCGGAGACATCGAGGCCGCCTGCTACCCGCGCTCAGCCCTCAAGCCGGTCCAGGCCCTCGCCATGGTGCGGGCCGGGCTGCCGCTCGACGGCGCCCTGCTCTCCCTCTCGATGGGCAGCCACTCCGGCGAGGAGCACCACCTCGCAGGTACCCGGCTGATCCTCGAACTGGCCGGCCTCACCGAGGACGACCTGCGCAACGTCCCCGACGTGCCGTACGCCCCGGCGATCCGGGATGCCTGGGTGCGCGAGGGCCGCGGGCCTTCCCGGCTCGCCCAGAACTGCTCCGGCAAGCACGCGGCGATGCTGTACCTGTGCAAGCTGGCCGGCTGGCCCCTGGAGAGCTACCTCGACCCGGGCCACCCGCTTCAGAGGGCGATCGCCGAGGTCGTCGAGGAACTCACCGGCCAGCACATCGCGAACGTCACCGTCGACGGCTGCGGAGCCCCGCTGTTCGCAGTGTCCCTGCACGGCCTGGCCCGCGCCGCCGCCCGCATCGCCACGGCCGGTCCGGACACCGCCGGGCGCCGGGTGGCGGACGCGCTGCGCGTCCACCCGGAGATGGCCTCCGGAACAGGGCGAGACACGGCCCAGCTGATGCGCGCGGTGCCCGGGCTGCTGGCCAAGGACGGCTTCGAGGGCGTCCAGGTGGCCGCGCTGCCCGACGGCCGGGCCGTCGCAGTGAAGATCGCCGACGGGGCGGACCGGGCGCGCATCCCGGTGACGGCCGCAGCCCTCGCCCGGGCGGGAGTCGAGCCGCGGCTGCTCGCCGGGTTCGAGGGCGAGCCGATGACCGGCGGCGGCCGGCCCGTCGGCGGCATCCAGCCGGTGGCGGCGCTGAACCCGCCCAGCATCCCCGCCACCGCCTGACTCCATCCCCTTTCACCACCTTGACCCACCCACCTCAGGAAGAGGGCCGCACACCCATGACCGCCGCCACCCGCAGCGAACACGACCTGCTCGGAGACCGCGACGTCCCCGCCGACGCCTACTGGGGCGTCCACACCCTGCGCGCCACCGAGAATTTCCCCATCACCGGGACGCCCATCTCTGCCTACCCGCACCTGATCGACGCCCTCGCCGCCGTCAAGGAGGCCGCCGCCCTCGCCAACCAGGGACTCGGCCTGCTGGAGCCCGCGAAGGCCGCCGCGATCGTCGCCGCCTGCCAGGAGATCCGCGGCGGGAAGCTGCACGACCAGTTCGTCGTCGACGTCATCCAGGGCGGAGCTGGCACCTCGACCAACATGAACGCCAACGAGGTCATCGCCAACCGGGCGCTGGAGCTGCTGGGCCATGCCAGGGGCGAGTACCGGCACCTGCACCCCAACGAGGACGTCAACCTCGGCCAGTCCACCAACGACGTCTACCCGACCGCCGTGCGGATCGCGACCGTCTCCGCGGTGCGCGGCCTGCTCGGCACCATGGCCGTCCTCCAGGACACGTTCGCCCGCAAGGCCGTCGAGTTCCGCGACGTTCTGAAGATGGGCCGCACCCAGTTGCAGGACGCCGTGCCGATGACGCTCGGGCAGGAGTTCTCCGCCTTCGCCGTCATGCTCGACGAGGACCGCAGCCGGCTCGCTGAGGCCGTCGAGCTGATCCTTGAGATCAACCTCGGCGCGACCGCGATCGGCACGGGTCTCAACGCCCCCGCCGGATACGCCGAATCGGCCCGCCGCCACCTTGCCGACATCACCGGGCTGCCCCTGGTCACCGCGGCCAACCTGGTCGAAGCCACCCAGGACTGCGGCGCGTTCGTCCAGATGTCCGGTGTACTCAAGCGCATCGCCGTCAAACTGTCCAAGACCTGCAACGACCTGCGCCTGCTGTCCTCCGGGCCGCGCGCGGGCTTCGGCGAGATCAACCTGCCGCCGGTGCAGGCGGGTTCGAGCATCATGCCCGGCAAGGTCAACCCGGTGATCCCGGAGGTCGTCAACCAGGTCGCCTTCGAGGTGATCGGCAACGACATCACCATCACCATGGCCGCCGAAGCCGGACAGCTCCAGCTCAACGCCTTCGAGCCGGTCATCCTGCACTCTCTGTCGAAGTCCATAACCCACCTGCGCGCGGCCTGCCTCACCCTCTCCGAGCGCTGCGTGGCCGGCATCACCGCCAACACCGAGGTGCTGCGCGCCACCGTAGAGAACTCCATCGGCCTGGTGACCGCCCTGAACCCGCACATCGGGTACACGGCCGCCACCGACATCGCCAAGGAAGCCCTCGCCAGTGGCCGGGGTGTGGCCGAGCTGGTCCTGGAGAGGGGCCTGCTGCCGGCCGAGAGGCTCGCCGCCCTGCTGCGGCCCGAGGTGATCGCGGGAACCGGCGCGGCTATGGCCTGACACGGGTCCGCTGTCGGCTTACCGGCCGCGTGCGACTCCGGCGCTGCTCCTCACTCCGGCCGTGGCCAGCCGTGGTGCGGTGGCGGGATGGTGGCCGTTCCCGCTCCACGGCGATGCGCTGGGCGCGGCCGCCTGCGGGTGCGCGGACTCCTCCGAGCGGACGGCGACGACGTAGTCCAGCCCGCGTTCCGCCAGGCCGTGGCGGAACGCGGTGATCTGGCCGTAGCCGGCGTCGGCGACGATCACCATCGGCTCCAGGCCCCAGGCGACCGCCTCGTCAATGAGGTCCAGGGCCAGGCGCCATTTCTCCCGGTGCCCGACCTCTTCGGGTAGGCCGGCTTTTATGCGGCGTTCGGTGTCGTCCTGCCACTCGGCGGGCACAAGCAGGCGCCAGTCGCCGTGGGACGACGCGGAGGTGCTGCGGGCCGTGTCGCTCCCGTGCTCGTGGACCACGTGCGACCGCACGCCACGATGCGTCGCCGTCCGAGTCGAAACATCCAGCCACTGGCACTTCGGAGGGTGCGACCCGGGAACTGCTGTGGAGGGTGCGGTGCTGGCTGGGTGTCGTTCCGTAGTGCTCCAGGAACACCTGCCTCATCGTCTAGGCGGAGCTGAACCGCAGCGCCTGGCGATCGAGGCCAGCGGCAGTGCCGTGGAGACGAGGAGTTGTGCGGCCGCCTCGGCTCGGGCGGTCCGTACGAACTGGGCAGGCGTCTGTCCGAGCTGGTCGAGGAACAGCCGGGCCAGGTGGCGCGCGCTGACTCCCGCGTGCGCGGCGAGCGCGGTGGCGCCGAGGTCGTCGCCGAGGACCGTGACCACACCGCTCGTACCAGCGTCTCTGCCTGACTGGGCATGGGAGCGCGCAGATGTCCGCCAAGCCCTCCGCACCCGCGATATCGGCACCGTGTTCCGCCACGGCCAGCAGTACAGCAGGGCCAGCCAGGCGCGCATCGCGGCTGCCGTCGGCATGACGCAGGCCCGAGTCAACGCCATGGACAGCAAGGTGTCCCTCTGGAAGATCTTGGCACTCCGCCCGGTGGAGCGCTCGAGCTGACTCGCCAGTTCCTGGCGGGCGGTCGATGTCCTCGCACACCCGATTGAGCCTTTCCGGGGTCGTGCCGGGTGACGATCAGACGGGCGTGGGCTGTCGCCCGTCAGGGTGTTGTAGAGCCTGGCCAGATGGCCGAGGCGTCGTCGCGGTGCGGGTCGGGCAGCCGGATCGGGCGGACAGGGATGGTGCGTTCGCGGCCTTCGGTGGCGGCCGTCCACGGGGCGGGGTGCCCGGAGTAGCACAGGGTGGTCAGGACGAAGAGGCCGTCGGCGTAGACCTCGACGTACTCGCCAATGGTGAGGATGCGCAGCGTGGCGGCGGGTTCGGTCAGGACGGTCTCGCCGAGCCGGGTCCCCTCGGGGCCGGTGACCCAGAGGTTCTTGCCGTCGCAGCCGACAACGAGGGCGGGGCTGCCGTCCGGGGAATTGGTGCGGAGAATAACGTCGACGGGCCCGGTGAGGCCGATGTCGCCGACTGCGTGCGGGGCGGGGTGCTCCGTTTCCTCGCCGAGCCAGACGTCCAGGCCGGGCCACCATTCCAGGCGGGGCGTCGAACCGTCCAACATGACAAGGGACTTGGGCTGGGCGAGCATCCCGCGGCAGGTCTCGCCGGAGTCAGTGAGGCCGACCCGGCGAGGCGTAGTGTGCAGCACGACGCGGGAGCCATCGGGCGCGACGATGACGCGCGGGGCGTAGGCGCCGGCCGGGCCGAGGGGACCGCGGCGGGTCCAGGGCCCGCGCAGGCTGGGGGCGGTCCACGACTCGAAGCCGCGGGTCGCGCCGATGGAGCCGAGCAGCAGCCAGCTTCCGTCGTCGAGGCGTTCCAGGACCGGGCACTCCAGTTCATCGACGTCACCGGGGGAGATGAGCGGCGGATGGACGGTCCAGTGCTCCAGGTCCGCCGAGGTGGCCAGGGCGACACAGCCGCTGACCTCCACCGGGAGGGAGGCGTCGCTGGCGCAGACGACCATGACCCAGCCGTCCGACGCGTCATCGCGTACGACGAACGGGTCACGCCAGGCCATCTTCTCGCTGGTGCGGTACCAGCGCGGGTCCGCCTCGACGACCGGCCTGGTGCCATGGCGGCGCCAACCGGTGCCGTCCGTGCGGTCCGAGTACGCCAGTCCGACCGACTGGACCGGCCAGCCGCCCGGTGTGAGACCGAAGACGCCGGTGTAGAACATCGTCATTGCGTCGCCGTGCCGGATGGGGTGCATGGTCCACACGGCCTGCTGGTCGAAGCGGCCGGGCAGGCCGTTGCCGAAGGCGGTGCCCTGGGGCTGCCAGTGGACCAGGTCGGTGGAGGTTGCCCGGCCGTAGGAGGTCTCCATCCGCAGATGATCGAACTCCGTTGTCCAGGGCCCCTGCAGGTGCAGCACCGCGTATGTGCCGTCCTCGTCCCGCAGGAGGGCGAAGTCGTTCACGCAGAGGCCGGGCGGGGCGTATCGCATGCACATTCCTGTCGGCTCACAGCGCCCAAACGTATGCGCTGATGCTTGATAACAAAAAGGTCTCTCAAGGATCAGCCCAAGTAAATCCGAACGCAAACGCTTGCGCAACAACGAGGGCGGGTTTACGGTCACGTCACCTGCAGATCACATCGACGTGAAACCAACGGGAGGGAATGCGCCGTGACGGCCAGCATCACCGATGTCGCCCGCGCCGCCGGAGTCTCGACGTCCACCGTGTCCCGCGCGCTGCGCGGACGGCCGGGCGTGTCCGAGGAGGTGCGGACGCAGATCGCGGCCCTCGCCGCCCAGCTCGGCTACACCGCCTCGCGTTCCGCGTCGAGCCTGGCCAGCGGGCGCACCTTCACCATCGGGGTCGTGGTCCCGTACGTGGGCCGCTGGTTCTTCGGCACCGTGCTGGACGCCGCCGAGCAGGTCTTCAGCGCCGCCGGGTACGACGTGCTGCTGTACAACCTGGGATCGCCGGAGACACGCAAGCGTTTCTTCACCAAGCTGCCGATCCGCAAGCGGGTGGACGCCGTGCTGTCGCTCCTCATCCCTGACGAGGAGGAGTCGGCTGCACTGCGTTCACTCGGGGTGCCGCTGGCCACCACGGTCGGCGGAGCCCGGCTCGGCTTCACCGTCGTCGGCATCGACGACCGGGCCGGAACGGAGAGCGCCGTACGCCACCTGGTGAACCTCGGTCACCGACGGATCGGGATGATCAGCGGGTCCAGTGGGCCGCTGCACTGGACCACCCCCGTCGAAAGGCGCAGCGCCTACCTGGACGTCCTGACCGATGCGGGGATAGAGCACGATGCGGCCCTGGAAGCGGACGGCGACTACACCGTCGAGGGCGGTGAGCGGGCCATGACCGAGCTGCTGGCTGTCTCCCGCCCGCCGACTGCCGTGTTCGCGCAGTCGGATGAGATGGCGATGGGCGCACTGCGCGCCCTGCGCCGCCACCGGCTGAAGGTGCCGGACGACGTGTCCGTCGTCGGCTTCGACGACCACGAACTCGCCGACGTGGTCGGACTGACCACCGTCGCCCAGCCGGTTGCCGACCAGGGCGCCGAGGCCGCCCGGCTGCTGCTGCGGCAACTGGACGAACCCGACGCCGAGCCGCCGGGGCAGGTGCAGATGCCCATCCGTCTCGTCCTGCGCGAGACCACCGCTCCGCCGCGCCTGCGCGGCCCGAGGTAACTCCCGAGCGCCGCACCCCCACGCCCCGGAAAGCTCCCCCCGCACTTCGAACCCTCGCCACAGCACGGAGGCCCAAACCATGAGCTCGACCAACAGAAAGTACCGCCGTACCGTCAGTACGGGCCTGGCCCTCGCTCTCCCCGTGGTGGCGCTGGCCGCCTGCGGCTCGGGCGGCGGCACCGATGCCTCCGCCGAGGCCGGAAGCGGCAAGGGCACCATCAGCGTCTGGGCCCACCAGGGCCAGAAGAACGAGGCCAGTGCGCTGCAGAACGCGGTGAAGTCCTTCAACGCCTCGCAGGGCGACATCAAGGTCGACTTGAAGCTGATCCCCGAGGCCGACTACACCAAGACCATCACGGCCACCGACGCCTCCAAGCTGCCGGACGTGATGGAGTTCGACGGCCCGACCATGGCGAACTTCGTCTACAACAAGAAGCTCGCCCCCATCGACACGCACGTCTCCACCGAGACCATGGACAACGCCACCGACGCGAGCAAGGCGCAGGGCGAGGTCGGCGGCAAGCACTACGGCCTGGGCATGTTCGACTCCGGCCTGGGGATCTACGGCAACAAGAAGCTGCTCGACGCGGCCGGGGTGAAGTACCCGACCAGCCTGTCCAATGACTGGACGGCGACGGAGTTCACCGCCGCGCTGGGGGCGCTGAAGGCCATGGACACCGACGGCAAGACCCTCGACCTCCAGGAGACCGGCGGCTACGCCAACGAGTGGGGCACCTACGGTTTCGCCCCGGTCGTCTGGTCCGCGGGAGGTTCCCTCCTCAAGGACGGCAAGGCGGAGGGCGCCCTCGACACCCCGGCCGTGATCTCGGCCATGAAGACCTTCCAGTCCTGGAAGACGTATGTCGACCCCAACACCGACGGCAACGCCTTCGCCAAGGGCCGCGTCGCCCTGAGCTGGGTCGGCCACTGGATGTACCCCGCCTACAGCGAGGCCCTCGGCGACGACCTCGTCGTACTGCCGCTGCCCGACTTCGGCAACGGCCCCAAGACCGGTCAGGGCTCCTGGGCCTGGGGCATCGGCGCCGACAGCAAGAACGCCAAGGCCGCTGGCACGTTCCTGGACACCCTCCTGAACGACGCCAACATCACCGCCATGACGACGGCCAACGGGGCGGTGCCCGCCACCAAGACCGCGCTCGACAAGAGCGAGCTCTACAAGCAGGGCGGCCCGCTCCAGCTCTACGCCGACCAGCTCGCCAAGCCCTGCGGCGACAAGGACATCACCAAGTCCTGCGTCGCCGTCACCCGCCCGGTGACACCCGGCTACCCCCTGGTCACCTCGAAGTTCAGCGAGGCCCTGAACTCCATCTACGGTGGCGCCGACCCCGAGAGCGCTCTGCAAAAGGCCGCCCGCGCCATCGACCAGGACTTCTCCGACAACGCCGGCTACAAGATCCCGTAGGACCCATCGGCCCGGGCGGCCGCGGCTGCCGCGCCCACCCCGCCAGGAACAGGACCCTCCCGTGACATCCGTGGAACCCGCGCACGCCGCGCCGCCCGGCCCGGAGCAGGCCTCATCCGTGACATCCGTGGAACCCGCGCACGCCGCGCCGCCCGGCCCGGAGCAGGCCTCATCCGTGACATCCGTGGAACCCGCGCACGCCGCGCCGCCGGGCCCGGAGCAGGCCTCATCCGTGACATCCGTGGAACCCGCGCACGCCGCGCCGCCGGGCCCGGAGCAGGCCTCATCCGTGACATCCGCGCGATCGACGCGATCAGCGCGGCCGGGCCGCAAGAACCGTGACTGGCTGCACGGACTACTCATGTCCGCCCCGGCCGTCGTCGGACTGATCGTCTTCGTCGGTGTGCCGTTCGGCTACGCCGTGGTGCTCTCCTTCTACAACGTCCGCCTCGGCTCCCCGCTGGAGCCCAACTTCTTCGGCTTGGAGCAATACCGGAGGCTGTTCACCGACCCCGACCTGTCCGGCCCGTTCCTGCGGGCCCTGCTCAACAACCTGACCTTCGCCGTGTTCGTCGTACCCGTGCAGACGGCCCTGGCACTGGCCCTGGCGATCCTGCTCAACCGCAAGCTCAAGGCCATCGGATTGTTCCGGTCGCTCTTCTTCATGCCGGTCGTCTTCCCCATGGCGCTGGTCGCCGTGATCTGGCGACTCATACTGGCCCGCAGTGACCAGGGGATGCTCAACTCCGCGCTGGACGCGGTGAGTTTCGGCAACTGGGGCGCCTTCGACTGGCTCGGCGACTCCGCCACCGCCATGGCCTCGATCGTCGTGCTGTCCATCTGGCAGGGCGTCGGCTTCCAGATGGTCATCCTGCTCGCCGGCCTCCAGCAGATCCCGGGTGAGCTCTACGAGGCCGCCGAACTCGACCGCGCCAGTCGTTGGCAGCAGTTCCGCCACGTCACCCTGCCCGGCATCCACTCCACCCTCGTCTTCGTTGCGATGCTCACCTCGGTGCTCTCCTTCCGGGTCTTCGACCAGGTGTACGTCCTCGTCCGCGGGGGCGGTCTGGATGAGGACGCCACCCGCACCGTGATGTACCAGGCCGTCACCACCGCCTTCGACCAGAACAACATCGGCCAGGCGTCCGCGATCACCGTCGTCTTCTTCCTGATCGTCGTCGTCCTGACCCTCATCCAGCGCCGCGTCGTCCGGCCCGGAAACGAGGACTGACTCATGGGCACGACCCCTACGCCCCTGCGCCGCTTCATGGACTACGCCGTACTCAGCGTGCTGGCCTCCGTCTTCGTGCTACCGGTGATCTACCTGTTCCTGGGCAGCCTCAAGCCGTCCGACGAGATCCTGAACGGTCTCTCCGGCTTCCTCCCGACCGACCTGTCCCTCGACAACTACTCCGCCGTCCTGAGCAGCCTCAACTCCGACAGCACCGGCTATTTCTGGCGCTTCATGGGCATCTCGCTGCTGCTGGCGTTCGTGGTCGTGACGGGCGGCCTGCTCGTCAACTCGATGGCCGCGTACGGGCTGTCACGGCTGAAGTGGCGCGGACGCGAAGCCGTCTTCACGCTCATTCTGCTGCTGATGTTGGTCCCGTTCGAGTCGGTGGCCGTCCCGCTCTTCTACATGTTCAACGACCAGCGCAACACCCTCTACATCCTGGCGCTCCCCTTCATCGCCAACGCCTTCTCGGTCTATCAGTTCCACACGTTCTTCCGTTCGATCCCACCGAGCATCGAGGAAGCTGCCCGGATCGACGGCGCGGGCCCCTGGCGCACCCTCTTCGCGATCATCGTCCCGATGAGCAAGCCGGCCTTCGCCTCTGTGGCGATCCTGACCTTCCTTATCCAGTGGGGCTCGTTCCTGTGGCCGGTGCTGATGGTCTCCGACCCGGCGGTCCGCCCGCTGCCGCTGGAGATGAGCGTCTTCCAGGGCCAGCAGCCCCCGGACTGGGGCCAGATCCTCGCCTTCGGCGTCCTGCTGGTCCTACCGGTGCTGATCGTCTTCGCGTTCTTCCAGCGGTGGTTCGTCCAAGGCGTGGCCAGCTCTGCGGTCAAGGGCTGAGTCCGGCGCGTGTCCATCCGCAAGGTCAAGGACGAACGCTACGACCGAGCCCCTCGCACTGCGCTTTTACAGAGAGACAGCCCATGAACATCCCCACCAGCAGCGTCACCGTCCTCGGCGAGTGCGTCGCCGACGCCTTCACCGACCCCGCCGTGTCCAGCCCCGCCGATCTCGCCCTGCGCGTCCTGCCCGGTGGCGGCCCCGCCAACACCGCCGTTGCCCTCGCCCGACTCGGCACCCCCACTCGCTTCCTCGCCCGGATCTCCAACGACGTCTTCGGCACCCTCTTCCGCAACCGCCTCAGCGCCTCCGGCGTCGACCTGAGCGGCAGCGTGGCCGCCCCCGAGCCCAGCACCCTGGCCATCGCCGACCTCGACGAGACCCGCCAGGCCACCTACTCCTTCTTCGCCGACGGCGCCGCCGACTGGCAGTGGACCGCCGGCGAACTGTCCGACACCGTGCCGGGCGAAACCGTCGCCGTGCACACCGGCTCCCTGGCGCTGATACGCCGCCCCGGAGGCAGCCACATCGAGGACTACCTCGCCAAGGCACGCGAGCACGCCACCGTGTCCATCGACCCCAACGTCCGCCCACTCCTCGTACCGCCCGCCGCCTACCACCAGCGGCTCCACCACTGGTGCGCCGTGGCCGACATCCTCCGCCTCAGCGAAGACGACCTCAGCTTGCTCCTCCCCGGGGCCAGCCCCGAACAGGCCTGCGATACCTGGCACGCGGCCGGCGCGCGCCTCGTCGTCATCACCCTCGGCGGACGCGGCGCCCTCGCCTCCCTCGACGGCGCACGCGTCACCGTCCCGGCCCCGACCGTCGAAGTCATCGACACCGTCGGCGCCGGAGACGCCTTCACTGCCGGCCTGCTGCACCGCCTCACCGCACTCGGACACCTTGGCGGCCGACTCGACGCCCTGACCCTCGAAGGCACCACCGACGCCTGCTCCTTCGCCGCCCGCGTCGCCGCCCTCACCTGCTCCGTCCCCGGCGCAGACCCACCCTGGGCAGAACGTTTGGCGTCCCGGCCCGCCCAGAACCCGGGCGCACGAGGGCACATCCACAGCACATGAGCCTGGGAAACGGCGCCAACCCGTGAGAAGCAGGGACTAACCTCCACCTCCACTTCCGCTTCTCAGGACCGGCTCTCGGATACGCCTCGGCCGGCGGGTCTGTAAAGTTAACGGGTCCCCGGAGGTTGAAGAGCGAGGGGCGCGGCGTGGTTGAGGGATCGGCGAGTGCGGCGACGGCACCAGAACGGCGCCGATGGGGGCCAAGGGGTCGCAGGTTCAAATCCTGTCGTCCCGACTCGCTTTTCGCAGGCCGGAGGCCGTCCTCTCACGACTGAGAGGGCGGCCTTTCGTGCGTTCGGGGCCATGGTGGTCGCAGCCGCGCCTTACGGCCCGTTTCGTGGCTGGCCTGCTCACTCCGGTGAGGGTGCGGTCGATGGTGTCGACCGCTTCGCGGGCTGCCCGCCGGGCGGCTGCAGGTGTTGGCGGTCTGACGGTCGTCGAACGACGTCGTGTATGCCGTCGGCGGGGATTGTCTCGCTCCCCTGTTGCTCACGCCTTTGTCGCGTCGATCTCGGCGATCAGGCCCTCGACGAGGCCCTTGATCTCGTCGCGGATGGGTCGCACGGCCTCGACGCCCTGCCCGGCCGGGTCCTCAAGCTGCCAGTCGAGATAGGTCTTGCCGGGGAAGTACGGGCAGGCGTCGCCGCAGCCCATGGTGATGATGTAGTCCGATGCCTGGGCCGCCTCGGGCGTCAGCACCTTCGGCGTCTGGTCGGAGATGTCGATGCCCGACTCGGCCATCGCGGCCACCGCGGAGGGATTGATCTGGTCGCCCGGCATCGAGCCGGCAGAGCGGACCTCGACGCGGTCGCCGGCGAGGTGGCGCAGGAAGCCTGCGGCCATCTGGGAGCGGCCGGCGTTGTGGATGCAGACGAAGAGAACGGACGCGAGCGGGTTCGCGGACATCGGCTTTTCCTTCATGGCAGGCACGGCCATCTCACGCCACAGACCCGTAGCGTGGTTCAGCCTGGACTGGTGTCAGCCCTCAATGATGTGACAGTATCAGTCCATGATGACGTCAGTCGACACTGATCTGATCCGCGTTCTGGCCGACCCGCTCAGGCTCCAGATCGTGACCCTCCTCGCCAAGGAGACGCTCTGCACCACCCATCTCGTGGAGGAGACGGGTGCGAAGCAGACCAACCTCTCCAACCACTTGAAGGTGCTGCGCGAGGCAGGGGTCGTGGAGACGGAGCCGTGCGGGAGGTTCGTCTACTACCGCCTGCGCCCGGAAGTCATCGAAGGCATCGCCGGTCAGTTCGCCGACCTCGCCCAGACCGCGCGTGCCACCGTCGAAGCGAACCTCAAGCGGTCCTGCCCCTAACCGTCCCGCGTGCCACAACTGCCCGAGGAGAACCTGTCTTGACCGCCACCGAGCCCGTCGGCGCCGCGCCCGCAGCGGAGTCCGCCATAGCCGCCAAGGCGCCGCAGCCCGCCCCTGGCGCGACCCCGCCCCGTGCGCCGTTGATCGCCCGTGCGGCCGCCGAGCTGGTCGGTACCGCCGCCCTGGTCGCGATCGTGGTCGGCTCCGGGATCCAGGCCACCGAGCTCACGGAGGATGTCGCGCTGCAGCTGCTGGCGAACTCCACCGCGACCGTCTTCGGCCTCGGCGTCCTCATCGCCCTCCTCGGCCCGGTGTCCGGTGCGCACTTCAACCCGGCCGTGACGCTGGCCGAGTGGTGGACCGCCCGCCGCGGGGGCGCCGGCGTGAACGCCCGCGAGCTCGCCGTGTACGTGCCGTCCCAGATCGCCGGCGCGATCGCGGGCGTGATCCTGGCGGACGCGATGTTCGGCGAGCCATTGGCCAAGTGGTCCACGCACGATCGCTCCGCAGGGAATCTGCTACTGGGCGAGGTCGTCGCCACGGCCGGGTTGATCCTTCTGATCTTCGGCCTGGCCAAGGCCGACCGGCTTCGCTTCGCGCCCGTCGCGGTCGCCTCCTACATCGGCGCCGCGTACTGGTTCACCTCCTCCACCTCCTTCGCCAACCCGGCCGTCACCATCGGCCGCGCCTTCACCGACACCTTCGCCGGCATCGCCCCGGCCTCTGTGCCGGGATTCATAGGCATGCAGCTGATCGGCGCCGTGGTCGGCCTGGCTCTCGTCGCGGTCATCTTCCCGCGGGGCAAGACCGGCGAGGGACAGCCCGCAGCATGACCCAGCACACCGGGGTGGTGGTGATCGGCGGCGGCCAAGCCGGGCTCGCCGCCGGCTACCACCTGCGCCGCCTGAGCATCGAGCACGTCATCCTCGACGCCCAGGCCGCGCCCGGCGGAGCCTGGCAGCACACCTGGGACTCGCTTCGCCTCTTCTCACCGGCCGCCTACTCCTCCCTGCCGGGCCGGCTGATGCTGGCGCAGGAGGGCCAGGTCTACCCCGAAGCCGAACACGTCGTGGCGTACCTGGCGGACTACGAGAAGCGGTACGAACTCCCCGTTCAGCACAGTGTGTGGGGCGCGGCGGTCCACCGCGACGGCGCCTTCCTGCGGGTCGAGACGGATCGCGGTGACTGGCGGGCCCGCGCGGTCATCAGCGCCACAGGAACCTGGACCCGACCCTTCCTGCCCGCCGTCCCCGGTCGCCGGGAGTTCACCGGGCGCCAGCTCCACACCGTCCAGTACCGCAGCCCTGCTGAGTTCGCCGGACAGCGCGTGATCGTGGTCGGCGGAGGGAACTCCGGCGCCCAGATCGCCGCCGATCTCGCCGGTACCGCCGAGCTGACGTGGGTGACCCAGCGGCCTCCGCGCTATCTGGCTGACGACATCGACGGGCGCGCCCTCTTCGACCACGCCACCGCCCGGCGCCGCGCCCTGGACGAAGGCCACACCGACACCGGCGGCGTCGCCTCCCTCGGCGACATCGTCGCCGTCCAGCCCGTCCGTGCGGCCCGCGACGCCGGACTCCTGACCGCGAAGCCCATGTTCACCCGTCTCACCGAGACCGGCGTGGAGTGGGCCGACGGCATCCGTGCCGAGGCCGACGCCGTCATCTGGTGCACTGGCTTCCGTCCGGCGCTGGCCCACGTCGCCGGCCTGCGCCTGCGCGGAACCCGCGGGGGCATCGCCACAGACGGCACCCGAGCCGTCGACGACCCACGCCTGCACCTGCTCGGGTACGGCGACTGGACCGGTCCCGCCTCCGCGACTCTGATCGGCGTCGGACGCCCGGCCCGCGAGGCAGCCCGGCAGATCGCCGATCTCCTACGCTGACCCGCCGCGGTGCTGCTCAGCGGCCGGGCAGGGTGAGCTGGCGGTGGTGAAAGTCGAAATGCCGGGTGGGGTAGCGGTAGAGGTCCGCCAGGCTCATGAAGTCGTTGAAGCAGGGATCCCAGCGGGTGGGGCAGTGCATGCCGCGCTCAAGGTCGGCCTCGGCTTCCGTTGCCAGACGCCCTGCCAGGGCGGCGGTGACGCGGTCGAACGTGGCGACCATCCGCCGGGGGGTGAAGGCCTTCACCGCTCCCACCGGGCCGAGGTAGTTGACCAGGTCGAACGGCGCCGTCGCTGCGTTCAGCAACCGGGCGAAGCCCTTGCCGACGCTGTCAGGCAGGCGGCCGAAGACGCGCATGAGGACGAGCAAGGCGCGGACGACGATGTAGCCGAACAGCATGTGCCACAGCAGCTGCTCGTTGGTCCACTTGGTGCCCTGGCTCGGTCGCCGCAGGTCGGTGGCGGAGGCGGTCTCCAGCAGGCGGCGGAACGTGTACCGGGCGCGCTCGTAGTCGTCGTACACGGCCTGCCGGTCCAAGACGTGGCTGCTCGTCATGGCCCGCTGCTCTCACTCGGGCCGTGGTGATACCCGCTCCGTGGCTGAATTCACCGCATCGTCAGGTGACGGCACGGCTGCGGTGCTCCATGACGTCACGCCAGGCGCCGCGGTGGCGTCCGATGCGTTCGCGGGTACCGATCACCCGGAAGCCTGCCTTGGCGTGGACGGCCAGGCTCGCGGCGTTCTCGGGGAAGATCCCGGACTGGATCGTCCAGATCCCCGCTGCTTCCGTGGAGGCGATCAGCGCGTCCAGCAGAGCACGGCGACGCCGCCGCCGCGGGCGTCGCGGTGGACGTAGACGGAGTGCTCGACCACGCCGGCGTAGGCGCACCGGTCCGAGACCGCGCTCGCCGCGACCCAGCCGAGCACGGCCTCGTCCTCGTCCAGCGCGACGAAGCGGTGCTCGGCCGGCTTCGCCGAGTCAAACGCAGCCCAGTCCGGCGCGGTGGTCTCGAAGGTGGCGTTGCCCTCCTCGATTCCGGCCTGGTGGATCACGAGGACCCGCTCGGCGTGCTCGGGCAGCAGCGGGGCCGTGTGCACCACGGTCATGCCGCCTTCGCGGCGCCGGTCAGAAGCGCGCCCATGGCGGCGAGGACGGAGGGCTCGACCCGGTAGTACACCCAGGTTCCGCGCCGCTCGGAGGACAGCAGGCCGGCTTCCTTGAGCTTCTTCAGGTGGTGGGAGACGGTCGGCTGGGAGACGCCCACGTCGGAGATGTCGCACACACATGCTTCTCCGCCCTCGTGGGAGGCGACGGCGGAGAACAGGCGCAGGCGCACGGGGTCGCCGAGGGCCTTGAACATCTTCGCCGCGACCTCGGCCTCCTCCGCCGACATCGGGCGCTCGTTCAACGGCGGGCAGCAGGGCGCTACGGCCTCGGGCTCCAGGAGCGGCAACGCCTTCACATTCGACATGCGTCTATGTTGACACATGTCGAACCAGTGCGGAGCGGCCTTTCACCTGCGGCCGAGGTGGACGACCGGGCGCCGGGCGGCGCGTTCCGCATCCCGGCCGCATCCGCGCAACGATTTCGAGGACAGGCTGCGCTGCCACTCCAGCCCCACGAAGGCGATCCCGGGATGGGTGAGGGAGGCGCCGTCGCGGTGACGGGGCGGCCGGCGGAGTCGAGGGCTCCGTCGAGGTGGGTGAGGTGGGGCAGGTCGGGGCGGTAACCGGTGGCCAAGATGATCGAGTCCACTGCCTCCGTACTGCCGTCCGGCCATGTGATCTTGTCGCCGTCCAGGCCGGTGAACATCGGACGCCGGTCGGGCAGGCCGGCGGCGAGGGTGGCCCGGTGGCGGCCGTCGTCCAGGCGGGCAGTCTCCAGAACGACCGGCGCCGCGCCCTGCCTGGCCAGCGCGTGTGCGGCGGCGAGGCCGGACTGTCCGCCCCTGATGACGACTGCTTCCACATGCTCCACGACGACCCGTACGGGTTCGATGAATGTCTATGTTGACGCACATCGAAACAGGTGTCACGCTGATCACGCAAGCCATCGACAGACATCGAAACAACCGGAGCCGACCGTGAACTCGCCTGCCACCACCGACCTGCCCGTCATCGTGATCGGGGCCGGACCCGCCGGCCTGGCCGCCGCCGCCCACCTCGAAGACCGCGGCCTGGACTTCCTCGTCCTGGAAGCCGGCCCCCGCGCCGGGACCGCGACCCGCGACTGGGCCCACGTGCGGCTGTTCTCGCGGTGGGGTGAGGTCGTCGATCCGGTTGCCGAGAAGCTCCTGGCCCCGACCGGCTGGGTCAAGCCGGATGCGGCCTCCTACCCGACGGGCGGGGACTGGGCCGAGCTCTACCTCCAGCCCCTCGCCGACACCCTGGGCGACCGCGTCCGCTTCGGCGCCCGGGTCACCGGGGTCTCCCGCACCGGCCGCGACCGCATCGTCGACGCCGACCGCGACGCCCAGCCCTTCGTCGTCCACATCGAGCACGCCGACGGTCGCGAGGAGCGCGTCTTCGCCCGCGCCGTGATCGACGCCTCCGGCACCTGGTCCACCCCGAGCCCGGCAGGCGGCAGCGGCCTGCCCGCCCTCGGCGAGAAGGCCGCCGCCGACCGGATCGCCTACCGCGTCCCCGACCTCAAGGACCCGGTCGTCCGCGCCCGCTACGCGGGCAGGCGCACCGCCGTGATCGGCTCCGGCGCCTCCGCCTTCACCGCCCTTGCCTACCTCGCCGACCTCGCCAAGGCCGACGACGGCTCCGGCACCAAGGCGCTCTGGGTCCTGCGCCGGGGCATCTCGGGCTCCACGTTCGGCGGCGGCGAAGCCGACCAGCTTCCCGCCCGCGGTGCTCTCGGCCTCGCCGCCAAGGCCGCCGTCGACAACGGGTACGCCGACGCGGTCACCGGCTTCCGCACCGACGCCATCGAACGCGACACCGACGGCTGCCTGATCCTCGTCGGCGAAGACGGCCGACGTCTCGACCCGGTGGACGAGGTGATCGTTCTGACCGGCTTGCGTCCCGACCTGTCCTTCCTGGACGAGCTGCGCCTCGGCCTCGACGAGCGCCTGCAGGCGGCGGTCGAGCTGGCGCCGCTGATCGACCCGAACCAGCACTCCTGCGGCACCGTCTATCCGCACGGCGTGAACGAGCTGTCCCACCCGGAGAAGGATGTCTACCTGGTCGGCATGAAGTCCTACGGCCGCGCCCCGACCTTCCTCGCCATGACCGGCTACGAGCAGGTCCGCTCGATCGCGGCACACCTCGCCGGTGACCAGGAAGCCGCCGAACGCATCGAGCTGACCCTGCCCGAGACCGGCGTGTGCGGCGGAGCAGGCCTCTTCGACCAGCCCGAGACCACCGAACAGAACGGTGGCGGCTGCTGCGCGGCCCCGACCACCCTCACCATCGGCGCACCCGCCTCCTCCGGCGGCTGCTGACCCGCATGCCCACACCAAGGCAAGCGTGGCCGCGACCGGGACGGGGGTCCGGTCGCGGCCCGCGCCGTCCTGCCCGTCCTGTGTGCCACCCAGCCGATGCGCAGCCCGCCGCGCGCAAGGCGCTGGCGGGAGGCCCGGCAGGCGGCATCGTGGCGAGCCGGTGGCTGTCCTCGGCCGCCGAGGAGGCCCGGCTCAAGGCCGGGGACATGCTCGCGGAAGCCCGTACCTCGCTGGGCGAGGAGGTCCCACCTCCCTCGGCCGTCAAGGTCGACCACGACGATCACGGCCACGAGCACTGATCATGTCCGCGATATTCGTCCGCTCGGTCGCCACGGGGCGGGCCCGGCTGACCGGCCCGTGGCTGCGCGACCGCCCCGGCTGCGCCGGACTCGTCGACGACCGCCTCACCCACCTCGGCGGCTTCCACGCCAGCGGATCTTCCCGCGAACGGCAACGGCGCCCGCCGTGGCACCTCATCAAGGGCGGCACCCACCTCGAAGGCATCGGCCGGGTCGCCGCCGTCGTCTTCGACAAGACCGGCACCCTCACCTTCGGCGGTCCCCTGGTCACCAGCGTCGTCACTCTCAACGAGCGCTTCGGCACCGACGATGTGCTCAGCCTGGCCGCCTCCGGCGCGCTCCACGCCCGCCACCCCCTCGCCCGGGCCATCGTCACCCACACCGAAGAGCAGCACCTGCACGTCCCCATCCACCAGGCCTGCGAGGTCGTCCTCGGCATGGGCTTGCGCGCCGAACTCGACGGCACCCGCCTCCTGGTGGGCAGCCCCGCCCTGCAGCGCCGGCACGGCATCGAGCTCACCGAGGACGCCCAAGGCTGGACCGACCACCTGCGCCGCAGCGGCGCGACCGTCATCTGCCTCGCCCAGGACGAGGAGTTCATCGGCCTGCTCGCGGTCTCCGACGCCGTACGGGCGGCGGCGACATCGTCGTCCGGCAGCTGCGCGACCCGGGCGTCTCGCGGCTGGTCCTCCTCACCGGCGACGCCCCCGAGACCGCCCAGGTCGTGGCCGACGCCCTCGGCATCACCGAAGTGCACGCCCACGCCCTGCCGGAGGCCGAACTCCAGCTGATCCGCGACCTAGCACTCCTCCCACGTAGCCCTGGAGACCGCCGACATCGCGCTCGCCGGCAACGACCTGCGCCAGTCGCGGCCGTGGTCGAGCTCGGCCGCCACACCCTGCGCGTCGTGCGGCAGAACTACGGGCTCGCCATCGGCGTCAACCTGCTCGGGCTGGTCGCCGGCGCGGGCGGCTCCATGAACCCGGTGCTCGCGGCGATGCTGCACAACACCAGCAGCATCGCCGTCGTGGGCAACTCCGCCCGCCTGGTCAACCACACCCCGCACCTGCCCCGGGTGGACGAGAGTCTGCTGAGGGCGGCGCCCCTGGAGGAGCGGCGGGTCACATGACGGCGGCCGGCTCCCGGTCAGGTCCCGTCCCCGGCTCGGAGTCCGATCCCGTCACGGGGAGCGGCATCTCGAAGTGGACGGTCCCGAATCCGCCGTGTTCGCCGGTGGCGCGGGCGTCGAAGACCTCCGTGGCCATGCTGCGCCAGAAGCCCTCCGCGCCGGGGATGTCGACGTTGGTGTGCAGGTAGATGCGTTCGTAGCCGGGTACGGCCGCGGCGAACGCACAGGCGGTGTGCACCATCACGCGGGCCAGGCCGTGCCGCCGGTGCTCGGGGCGTACGTAGACCCGCAACAGCTGCGCGGTCCGACCCGAGGGGTAGCGCTCGACGAGGCTCCGCGGGTGCGGAGGGTGGGTGGGACCACGCGAGTTGAGTGCGGTGGTGCCCACCACTTCGCCGTCCTCGCGTACGGCCACGACGAGGGTGTGCCGCGGATGCCGCAGGTAGGTGCCTTCGAGGTCGACGACGTCGGGGTGCCAGTCCGGCACGTACCCGTAGCCGAACTCCCGGTAGAAGGTGTCCAGCATGACCCTCCGGGCACCGGGCAGGTCCTCGGTTCTCGCGTGCCGCACCGTGTACGGCCCGACCCTCTGATCCTGCGTCAGCTCTGTCATCACACTCCGCCTCTCGTGCTCCGGGGGGCGCAGGCTATCGGAAAACCGTCGTATTGGAAATGAAAACGATTTCAGATAACGTCCCGTCGCACAGAGCCGACGGCAGTCTGGAAGGAAGTCCGGTGGGACATCTGCTGGTGATCGAAAGCTGGGTGGGATCGATGAGCGGGCTGCTGCCCAGGGCGATCCGCGAAGACGGGCACGAGTTCACCTTCGTCACCCGCGACCTGCACCACTACCTGCGCTCGGCCCCTGCGGGCGACGGGCCGCACCCGCTGCTCGCGGCCCGCAACGTCATCACGGCGGACACCAACGACACCGGCGCCCTCCTGGCGCATGTCGAGGGGCTGCACGCCGTCCTCGGCTTCGACGGGGTGGTCTCCTCGTGCGACTACTACCTGCCGGCCGTCGCGCACACCGCCCGGCGGCTCGGTCTGCCCGGGCCTTCCCCGGATGCCGTCGAGGCGGCGTGTCGCAAGGACCTGACGCGCCGTGTGCTCGCCGAAGGCGGCGTCCCCGGACCGCGTTTCGCGCTCTGCGCAGGGGCTGCGGAGGCAGCGGTCGCCGCTCGTGAGATCGGGTACCCGCTCGTGGTGAAGCCGGTGGACCTGTGTGCGGGCATGCTGGTCCGCGCGGTGGGCGACGAGCGTGAACTGGAGCTTGCCTGCCAGGCCCTCGCCGAGTTCCCGGTCAACGCGCGCGGTCAGGACCGTGCACACGTCATCCTGCTCGAGGAGCTGCTGCACGGGCCCGAAGTCAGCGTCGAGACCGTCTCCTTCGGCGGCGCCACGCACGTCGTGGGGGTCACCGACAAGAGCATCGGCGGTGCGCCCGCCTTCATCGAGACCGGCCACATGTTCCCGGCCGCCATCGAGGACGTCCGGGCGGCGGAGGCCGCCGAGACCGCGCTGCGGGCGGTCAAGGCGCTGGGCCTGGACCAGGTCGTCTGCCACACCGAGGTCAAGCTGACGCCCGATGGGCCCCGGGTGGTCGAGGTCAACCCCCGCCCGGCCGGCAACCGCATCACCGAACTCGTCCGGCACGTCACGGGCGTCGACCTGGCTGCCGCCTGCGTGGACGTGGCCCTGGGGCGTATGCCCGACCTGGCGCCCCGACCCACCGGCGTGCGCAGCGCCGCCATCTCCTTCCTGCTGCCCGACACCGACGGCATCCTCGCCGGCATCGAGGGGGCAGAGGCCGTACGGGCCCGGCCGGAGGTGCTGGAGCTCAGCCTCGCCGAACCCGGCCGCACCGTGCGGCCCGCCACCAGCAACAACGAGTACCTCGGCCACGTGATGGCCGCCGACACCGAGGGTGTCGGCGCCCGAGCCGCCGCCGAGCGGCTGCTGGCCGGCCTGCGTCCCTGTTACGGGCCCTCCCCGGCGGTGCTCGCATGACCCTGCCGGCCCTGCATGCACCTGAAGCGATCCCGGTGGGCGAGCGCCCGCATGCCGAGCCCGTCGTCCGGACCGTCGACCAGCTCTTCGGTGCGGTCCTGGCTGGTGCGTACGGCCCCGACCCGGTCGGCGAGCGGATCTCGCTCGCGTTCACCACCTCCCAGGCCGTGCGGCACGAAGGGCGCAGCAGCGGCTACCGCAACGAGGTGCTCAGCCTGCGGCTCGACGCGGCGGTCGGATCCTGCGCGGTCGAGCCCGGGGCGCTGCCAGGACGTGCCCTCGACGACTGCGTGGGCGCCAGCGTCACCGACCTCCTCGGGCATCCCTTCCTGCCGGTGCGGATCGCGGCGCTCGACGCCTACCTGGCTCACGTACGCCCCCACACCCCGGACAACGGGGCCCGCCCGTATGCCCTGCCGGCCGGCAGCTCGCTGAGCCGGTCGCGGGCGCGGGCCCGTGCCGTCGTCGACCTGCTGCCCGTCCGCGTGCACCAATCCGGCGAACGCCGTCCGATCTTGGTGATCGGAGTGGTCAACTCGCTTCTGGAGCAGCTGCGTTCGCGCGGCCTCGACTACGTGCCGTGCGACCTCAAGGGCGGCACCACCGAGTGGGGCGAGCCCGTCGCGACCGATGCGGCCGCACACCTGGAACGCTGCGGTGCAGTCCTGGCCTCCGGCATGACCCTCGGCAACGGCACCTTCCAGGGGCTGCTCGACCACGCCGCCCGGAGCGGGAAGCCCCTGGTGATGTTCGCCCAGACCGGCAGCGCCGTCCTGCCCCGCTTCCTCGGCGCCGGCGTGAGCGCCGTCTCCGCCGAGCCGTACCCGTTCTTCTGGCTCGACGGCGGTCCGGGTGTCATCCACCGCTACGGAGGCTGTCCGTGACCACCGCTCCACTCATGCACAGGTCCCACACGGCTGCCGCAAACCCTGGTCTCCTGCCCCTACTCGGGCGGACTCCCGTGGCCCGCATCCATACCCACCTGCCCCATCCCCACCCCGGCTTCTGGGCCAAGCTCGAATGCCTCAGCGCCGGCGGGATGAAGGCCCGCGCGGCGATGTCGATGCTCACCGGCGCCCGCAGACGCGGTGAGCTGCGCCCCGGCGCCCCGGTCGTGGAATCCACCTCCGGCACCATGGGCATCGGGCTGGCCTTCGCCGGGCAGGCCCTCGGCCACCCCGTCATCCTCGTCGGTGACGCCGAACTCGAACCTTCCATGCGGCAGTTGCTGCGCACCTACGGTGCCCGCCTGGAGCTCGTCGACCGCCCCGCGCCCCAGGGCGGCTGGCAGGCCGCCCGCATCGCCCGGCTGCGCGAGGTCCTGGCCCGGACCGAGGACGCCTACTGGCCCGATCAGTACAACAACCCGGACAACCCCGCGGGCTACCTCTCCATGGCCGGGGAACTGATCAGCCAGCTCGACCACCTCGACATCCTGGTGTGCAGCGTGGGCACCGGCGGCCACAGCGCCGGGCTGGTCGGCCCGCTGCGCCGCCGCTGGCCCCGGTTGAAGGTCATCGGCGTCGACTCCGTCGGCTCCGCCATCTTCGGACAGCCCGCGAGGCCACGCCTGATGCGCGGGCTCGGCAGCAGCATCCACCCCCGCAACGTCCGCCACGGGGCGTTCGACGAGGTGCACTGGGTGGGCGCCGCCGAGGCCGTCGACGCCTGCCGCCGGCTCGCCCGCGGCAGCTTCGTCAGCGGCGGCTGGAGTACCGGCGCAGTCGCCCTGGTCTCCGCGTGGGCCGCACGGGCCGAGCCCGGCGCCGTCGTCGCAACCGTGTTCCCCGACGGACCGCACCGCTACCTCGGCACCGTCTACGACGACGACTTCTGCCACGCCCACGGTCTGACCGCCACGGCCCCCGCCACTCGCCCGCTGGAGATCCGGCACCCGTACGGGGCCGAGGCCCTCGGCTGGACTCGCTGCCGGACCGTCGTCGATCCGGTCGCCGCCCCCGGCGGCCAAGCCCGCGCTGCCCGCGTTCCGGCCCCCGGAGGTGCCGTATGAGACTCACCTGGCACACCGCCTCGCTCGAACTGGCGGAGCCGCTGCGGATCTCCCGCTCTGTGATGGCCCGCCGCGACGCGGTCTGGGTCTGCCTGGGGCACGACGGGCTGCACGGCTGGGGGGAGGCCGTCAGCAGTGTCTACCTCGGGCTGCCCACCGAAGACATCCTTCGCCACCTGAGCGCCCTGCGCCCCGCGGTCGAGCGGCTGCCGGACCCGGAGACCGCGTGGGCCGAACTCACGCCCGCAGGCGCTCTCGGCGCGGAGCTGCCCGCAGGGGTCCTCGCCGCGGTCGAGGCCGCCGTACTGGACCTCAGAGGCAAACGGGCGGGTCAACCCGCCCACCAGCTCCTCAGCCGATCCCAGCCCCCGTCGGCCGCCACGGCCCGCACCATCGGCATCGTCGCGCCCATCGCCGCCGCTGCCCAGGCCGGTCGGCTCGCCGAGGCCGGATTCAGCGTGCTGAAGGTCAAGGCCGGATCCGCCGACCCGGCCGAGGACCTCGCCCGGGTCGAGGCCGTCCGCGAAGGAGCACCCGCCGCGGACCTGCTGCTCGACCCCAACGGTGCCTGGACCGAGGACCAGGCCCACGCGCTGCTGCCCCGCTTCGCGGCCCTCGGCGTCACGGCCGTGGAACAGCCGATCGCCGCTGGCCGGCCCGCGGCGCTGGCCCGGGTCGCCGCCGCCTCACCGGTCCCGGTGATCGCCGACGAGGACGCGGTCTCCTACGAGGACGCCGCAGCCCTCGCCGGCCGGGTCCACGGGGTCAACGTCAAACTCGCCAAGTGCGGGGGCGTACGTGCCGCGCTGCGGATCCACGCCGCGCTGGAAGGCAGCGGCACCGACCTCATGCTCGGCTGCCTCACCGCGAGTTCGCTCGGCATCGCTCCCGCCGTCCACCTGGTCGACCGGGCCCGGTGGGTCGATCTCGACGGGCACCTGCTCCTCGCCGACGATCCGTGGACCGGGATCGGCGGCGCCGACGGCACCGTACGCCCCGCTCCGCGCGGTGGCCTGGGGGTGCTGTGCCGGGCAGCCATACCCGCGGGGGCCGCACGGTGAGAACCCTCGCCGCGGTGCGCGGCTTCCCGCCGGCCGTGCAGCTCCTGCTGATCAACCAGCTCGGCGTCAACATCGGCTTCTACCTGCTCATCCCGTACCTGGCCACCCACCTCACCGACGACCTCGGACGGTCGGCGGCCGTGGTCGGCCTGGTCCTGGGCCTGCGCAACCTCAGCCAGCAGGGCCTGTTCCTGATCGGGGGCTCGGCGGCCGACCGCCTCGGGGCCCGCGGCGTGATCACCGCCGGCTGCGGCCTGCGCACCCTCGGCTTCGCGCTGTTCGCCCTGGGCGACGCACCGGCCGTACTGATCGCCGCATCGGTGCTGAGCGGGCTGGCCGGCGCCCTGTTCAACCCGGCCGTGCGGACGTACATCGCCCAGGAGTCCGGACACCGCAAGGCCGAGGCGTTCGCACTGTTCAACGTGTTCGCCACGGCCGGGGCACTGCTCGGGCCGCTGCTGGGGAGCCTGCTGCTGCTCGGCGGTTTCAGAACGGCCGCACTCACCGCTGCCGGGGTGTTCGCGCTACTCACCCTCGCGCAGGCAGTGGTGCTGCCCGCCCGCGTGGTGCCGCGGCCGACCGGCTCGCTCCTCGCAGATTGGCGGGAGGCCGCGGGCAACCGCCGCTTCGTGGCCTTCGCCGTGGCCATGGTCGGGATGTACGGCATGGAGAGCCAGCTCTACCTGCTCCTCCCGCATGCGGCGCGGCAGGCCACCGGCTGGGCGGGGGCCGTCGGGCTGCTCTTCGTCGTCGGGACGCTCGCCAACTTCCTGCTCCAGCTGCGCCTCACCCGGCGGCTCGCCGCGCGGGGCGGCGGACGGGGCCGCTGGATCGCGGCCGGCCTGACCGTCAGCGCGCTCGGCTTCGTGGCGCCGATGCTGGTATCCGGAGCAGCGGGGACGCAGCCGGTGCGGCTGCTGCCGGTCCTGGCCGGAGCGCTGCTCCTCTACCTCGGGTTGATGACCGCCCAGCCGTTCGTCATGGAGCTCATACCCGCCTTCGGCCGCGCCGAGCTCACCGGCACCTTCTACGGCCTGTTCTACGCCGTGTCCGGAGTGGCCGCCGCGGGCGCCGGCACCGGTGTCGGGTGGGCCATGGACGCCGCCACGCGCGGCGGCCCGGCCTGGCTTCCGTTCGGGTGCTGCACGGCCCTGGGCCTCACGTCGGCCGTGGCCGTCACCGTGCTGCACCGGCGCCGGATCCTGCCTGCCGTCCCCGACGCGCCCACTGCGGCGGCGTCCCCGGACCGCGAGGACCCCAGCCCACCCCCGGAAGCGGCGTCCGCCGCCCCGCGCAACGACTCCCGTCCCCTGAGCGAGACCAGATGAGCACCGGAAACCTCCTCACCGACCACCCCGAGCTCTACGAAGAGCGCTTCCCCGATCCCGACCGGCTCGCCGCCCGCTGGGCCGAGGACACCCTGCGCCGTCACGGTGCGGGAGCCCAGGTCCTGGACATCGGCTGCGGCACCGGCCGCGACGCGGCCTGGTTGCACAACGAGGCCGGACGCCGTGTCACCGGCCTCGACACCTCCGAGGCCATGGTCGACCACGCCAGCCGGCGACACCCGGGCCCCGACTACCAGCGCGCCGACATGAGGGACTTCGACCTCGGCCGCACCTTCGACACCGTCCTCTGCCTGGACAGCGCCCTGCTCTACTGCCACACCAACGACGACCTCACCTCCTGCCTCGCCGCCGTCCGCCGCCACCTCACCCCCGGCGGACTTCTCGTCGCGGAGATGCGCAACGGGGCCTTCTTCCTCGGCAACACCGAGCTTCTCCACGGACCGCGCACCGCCTCCTTCGAGTGGCGCGGCACCACCCATACCTCCCACACCACCCTGTGGATCGACCACGGCGCCCAACTCCTGCGCCGCCGTAGGACCTGGAATACCGACGACGGCACCCCGCCGCAGGAGCAGCACTCCGCCTGGCGGCTGCTGTTCCCCCAGGAACTGCGGTACTTCCTCACCACCGCCGCGGCACGTCGCTGGTCAGCGGACGGCCCGTCGCCGCCTACCTGTCCGGCGGGCTCGGTCCCACGGTGCTGCTCGCCTGTGCCACGCTCGCCGTGCTGCTGCCGCTGTCGGCCGGGCTCGGGGTGCTGTGCGCCCGACGCGAGGGCGGTCCGCTGGACCGCACCCTCAGCGCGCTGACCCTGGCCGTGCACTCCGTACCCGAATTCGCCCTCGGAGTGCTGATCACCCACGACGGGGCAGCCGCCGACGCCCTGGCCGACCGAACCGCGGTCCTCGACACCGGCCGCTTGGTCACATGCCAGTAGCCGTCTGCTCCGGCTTCCCTCCAGCGGGAGGGGCTCGGCAGGCAGCGAACGGCCTTGCGGACCCAGTCGGTATACGGGCATTTCAACGGGGCTGAATGCCGGCATGACGATGTCTTGCCGCAGTCTTGGTGGCGCTTTGGCGCATGACGCCATCCCCAGCCCTAGCGTTCCCGTCATGCCGTCTCTGCCGTCACACCCCCCACGCCATGGCAGGCTCCAGGTTCTGCCGTACCGCAAGCCGACGCGCGGTCGGGACTACTGGATCCTGGACGATGTCCTGCCCGACCCCGATGCCGTACGGGCTCGCGTACTTGAGCGGGACGAGTGGGTGGAGGGCTACCCCCACAAGCCCGAGCCGTGGCCGGGGCTGCGCACGATGCCCGGTCTTGAACCGGCGGAGCTCGCGCACGTGGAGAAGCTGGTTTGCAGGACGGTCGGGGTACCCAAGATCTGGACCGTGGATCCCACCGGCGGTGGCACCTTCAACCACAACTGCGTCCAGGTCGTGGGCAAGGACGAATGCGAACCGCGCCCGCACACCGACTCCCGGAGCCTGTGCCGCTACGCGGCGGTGCTGTACCTCAGCCCGGACCTGCCCAAGGACTGCGGAACCAGCTTCTACCGCCAGAATCTGCCCGGCGGCGTCCTGGGCGGCAATCAGGTGCTCGCCCCGCACAACAACCTGGTCGACGCACTCGGCACCCGCTTCGTGCCGGAGGACTCCTTCACCGAGGACCTTCGCGTCCCGCCCCGCTACAACCGTCTGCTGCTGTACTCGGCCAACCTCATCCACACCGCGACCGGTTACGCGGGCAGCACCTTGGAGGACAAGCGAATGACGGCCGTCTTCTTCTGGATGGCCTAAGCGTGTCAGGAAGGCCCTGCCTTCCACACCCTGCTGGGCGAACAGGCGCTGTGGTCTCGGCGGCCCTGAAGTAATGCATGACCAGCTACGCCAGTTGCCGGATACGACGGAGCTGCCCCTGGCCTGTCCTTGGGGATCATCCCGGCTCGCGTTCGCCTCCTGGTCCACCGGGGGACGGCGGCTTCTCGGTGTCCCACTGCGCGAGCAGCACCTCCGCGGGCGGCGCGCTGCCCGCGGGAGCCAAGCGCTGAACGGGCATTGTCATCGGAAGCACACGAGAGCAGTTGCTCGGCGACGAGGTGGGGGACCAGTAGGGCTGTGGTGCCGGCCTTCCGGTCGAAGGCCACCTGGTATGGGGCGATGACCGAGGCCTCCCACAAGATGAGAGCGGCCCGTTCCGGCTCGCTGTGGTGGGTCCGGGGGAGGGGGGCGCCTTGACTGCCACGAGCTGCCATGGCGTCTGACGGGGCGGCGGGCTTCCTCGCGGGGCCTGGCTGATCCAGTCGGGGTGAGCCGGTCGAAGCGGTGGCCTTGTCATACAGGCTTCGAGCCGGTCAGCACCGGGCAGCCGGTCCTGAGTCGGCTCCGAGGTGTTCCCGCGAGGCGTCGCGCCGCGTTTCTGCGTCGAGCGTCGAGCGGAGGCGATCTGCGTACGGCAGGTCTTCGTGCCGGGTCAACCAGTCGGCTGCCAGGCGCATCACGTGGACTCTCTGGATGGGCGAGAGCGCCGGCAGAGCGAGCAGATCCTCGATGACCAGACGTACCTTCGGCCCCATGTCGTGCTCTTCGAGCCAGCTCAGGGCGCTGTCGACGGCGCGGGATCGTCGGTCCTCGTCGAGGGCCGGGTGGCGCAGGACACCGGAGAGCACGGAGCGGGACTTCATCGACCGGTCGGTGCTCAGACGGTCCAGAGCGATGTCGATGCCGATGCGTGCCTGTTCGACGGACAGGTCTGAGCGTGTGAGGAAGGAGGCGAGCACCGGGCGCTGGACCTTGCCGCCGTGGCAGGCGAGCCACCGCAGGCTGACGTCCGCGAGGGACCGTGCCTGATTGCGCGTCAGCCCATCGAGCTGGCTGAGCATGACGGCCATGAGCACGTGGGCGTCTGGATGCGCGAGGAGCGCGGCGCATCCGAGACGGATGGCACGCTGTAGCTGTGCGGACGGCAGGTCCGGCAAGCGCAGGAGGGAGCCCAGTACGGAACCGAACGCCTCGTGTTCCGGGTGGCTGTCGAGCCACGTGAAGGCGAGCGTGACGGCGGTCCGAGCCTGGTCCTGGGTGAGTTCCTCGCAGTGGATGAGCAGGCGAAGGAGTATGGCCGGGGCGGACTGGGCGTCAGGTTCCGACCCCAGTCGGGCGAGGAGGAGGGCGGCGGCGTCCGCCACGCTGTCGGCGGACAGCAATGTGCCCAGGACGCGGGAGCCTGCCGGGTGGTCGGCAGGCCCCTCGGCCGCCCACCAACGGGCGACGGCGATCATCCTGGGACGCAGCTCCGGCGGACACCCTTCCGTGGACAGGAGTCTTTGCACGACCCGGCCCGTGCTCGGGTACACCTGTCCCGTCTCCAGCCAGTCCAGTGCGCTTCGGATCAATGTCGCGCGGTCCGGGTCCGGGAGGTGGTCGTCTTCGAGGAGAACACACAGTTCCGGACCGATGTTCGAGCCTGGGCGCAGATCGGAACGCAGCCACACGAGGCCGTGATCCACGAGTTTCCGGCGGGCGGCCGTCACGATGTCCGCGCGCTGCAGGAACGCACGGATCACGGGTGCGACTCCGAGGGACCGGTACGGAGTGAGCCACGCCAGTACGCCCGCGACCACTCTCTCCAGTCGATCCCTGGAGTGGTTCATGCCGAGCAGGCGTTTCAGCAGCGCCGGCGTATGACGCCAGTCGGGCCGGGAAGACACCCAGGCGAGGGTGCAGTCGACCACCAGGTCCTCGGTCCTCGGCGAAAGGTCGGGGCGCTCGATCAGTGCGAGCAGAAGGTACTCCGTGTCGGTCTGTCCGCCCCGGCGAACAAGCCATCCGACGGAAGCCTCGACAAGGAATGCGGGAGCGGGATCCATACCTCGCAGGGCGGCTGTAAGAAACGGCTGCGCGGTGTGGTCGGCCTCGGCGTGGGAGAGCCAGGGAGCAACCAGTGTGTTCCACACAGAGCGGTCGAACCCTTGCCAGGGCCGGCTCGTCACCATCGTCAGCAGCGCCTGGCCGCCGTCGTCACCGGCTCCCGCCAAGAGGTGGCCGAGCGGATCCATCTGGGCCGTGAGCCATTCCCGGCAAAAGCGTTCCAGGGCAGCGATCCGATGGGCGGGGCCATGCGCTGCCATGTCGACGGCCAGCCGTCGGAGATGGCCGGTGAATAGGGAGAACGTACGTGCATGCCGCGTGAACGCGGCGAAGAGCGCACCGGCGGCGCCTGCGTCGACGCTCCATCCGGGAGAAGGCATCAGTGACTGCAGCAGGAGTTCGTCGGTGACGATGTCGTGGACCACGACCAGCTGACCGCCGACCTCATCGAGCCACCCAAGAGAGATCAGCGTGTCGACGACGCGCCGCCCTCCGAACGGAACGGCCAGCCCACCGGCCACCGTGAGGAACGTGTCGATGGCCTGTTCGACGACCATCCGGGACTGTGGGCTCGCCACGACCGCCACGGTGAAGGCCAGCTGCTCGATGGCAGGGGTGGTGATACCCAAGGGGGAGGGGCTGAGTGCGGGGCTCGTGGTGAGCGCGTCCCGGCGCATGCCCTCGCGCAGCCAGTCCAGCAGCTCGCCGGGCCGGACAGATGCCGCCACCCCCGGTGTGTGCTCGGCCAGCCCCTGCTCCTCGATCGCCCGCGCGATCAACAGCGCGATCACCGGACGCCGCCCGCAGATCCGGGACAGCGCCTCGTTCCCCCATCGGCGCACGGTTTCGGGTGCCGTGTGGCGGACTACCTGGTCGATGATCGCGGACTGGTGTGGCCAGTCCTCTCGTACGTAGATCTCGTCGAGCACTCGGCTGCTGCCACGGAGCTGAACCGTGGGCAGGGATCCGGGCCGCACGGATGCCAGGCACGCCACGGTCACGCCACGTCGCTTGGCCTCCGGGATCAGCACTTCGGCGAGGACGCGCAGGTCGACCTGTGGGCAGGCGTCGAGGTAGTCCAGTATCAGCAGCACCCGTCGGCGGCCGCACGAGACGACGGACGCGGCCACGTCGTCGACCGTCACGGCGCTGTCGGGCTGGACGTGCAGGACTTGCCAGCCCGCGCGGTCCGCCCGGTGCGCGACCTCGAAGCATGTCCGCGTCTTGCCCGAACCGGCTGGTCCGACCAGCAGAGCCCCTCGTGAACGGCCAGTGCTCAGCCGGGCGAAAAGGAGGTCCGGATGCGATGCGTGGTCCATCCCCGGCTGGATGAAGGGCAGGTGCTCCTCGTCGAGAAAGCTGCGTCGTCCGAGTAGGCGCTGCATGACCTCGGCATGGGTGCGTACGCGACCGAGCACGGCTGGGTCGAATGGCGTCGGCACGATGTCCCCCGGCGGCACCGGCTCCACCCCGTGCTCGGCCAGCAGGCGCACGAATTCAGGATCTCGGGACACCTGGGAGAGGTCGGTCGCGGTGAGGCTCGCCGCGCCGGATGGAACGTGATGGCTCGTGCACACGCCGACGAGAACGCCGTCTTGCGTGATGACCCCTGCCCCGGATACCCCCTGCCAGGGGGATCCGCTTGACTCCAGCGGCGCAGGGCTGCTGAGGGACAGCTCCATCTCGTGGCTCCCCAGGAAGGAGCCCAGAAGGATCGACCCGGTCAACTGACGCGATTTCGGTACATCTTGACGCGACGCATGGTCGGGGAACCCGATCGCGATGAACGGTACCGACTCCACGGTTCGGGGCAGGACGCCCCACCGGGCGGGAGGGATGAGGGGCCCGCCCTCCCCGAGAACCAGGAGGGCGAGGTCCACCTCGTCGATCCGGTGCCGCAGCACCGCGGTGACCTGAAGCCTCTGCGCCGACTGCCCTGGCGGTCTCACCTCATAGCGGTCACCGGGCCGGATGAAGCCGTGGCCAGCGCAGATGGCCAGTCGTGAGGCGAGCATGAAACCGGAAGCGGCGAATCGAGGGACGCCGTCGGATCCGCGGCGCACCACCATGGCCACACGCTCCAGGGGCTGCTGCGCGGCGATCAGATCAGCCACAGCCGACGCCACTCTCGGAGGGCCGACTCATTCACGAGGTCAGTCCTCCAGAACGGCTCCACGCCCCGAATCCGTCAGGACCGAGCCGCCGTTGGCCGTCTCGGCCGAGAGTTCCAAAGACACGGTGTGCGTGGCGGAGGCGCCCCCGGTCGCCTTACCTCCAGCCGACAGCACCCAGAACTTGACGCCGCCCTGGGCCTCTGCCGATGCCGTCACCGCGACCTGTACGTCTAGCTTCACCGACTGCACTCGAAGCCGGACCGGTTGACCCTCGCCGTCCGCCATCGCCTGCGCCAGCTCACCACGCAGTGCCTTGATGGTCTCCGCCAGGCCGATCTCCACCAGTCCCCCTCTTCCGGACCGCTGCCGCCGCCATCGTGCCTGTGCGGTGATGGTGGCGGAGACGGCCTACGTGATCACCCAATCATGGTAAACGGTCGAGCCGAAGGTGTTCGGGGTCTGCTTCGAGGAGGGGCGCTATGGTCATGTCAGGCCGCCTGTGCGGGATCGACGCTACAGAGTGACGCGATCGGAGACGGGTCCGGCTCCTCCTGCGTGCCGGAAACAATCTGGGTCGGCTGTGTGTTGGCCGGAGGTTGGTCGCCGCTACCGAGGCTGATCTGTGGCCGGCGGCTTCACCCGGGACGCCGTCCCCGCCGTCTGTGAATGCCGATACGCGATCGACCTGGTGCGCCACTGCTGCTTCGGCAACGAGCACGTCGGCCGTGTGGCGGTGGCCTCCTTTGCCGGCCGGGCCGAAAGCTGGCAGCCGAGCACGTGGCACGGCGATGGCGCAGCGGACCGCGACCGGGGCTGAGGTCATGGCGGAGTTGGCCGCAGGCCAGCCCCGCCCCGCCTTCCGGCCGCGGTCGCCCCTATGCCGTGCAGTCGTATTGCCTGGCAGGGTTGTCGACGGCCTTGAGCATGAGCGTGCGGGAGGTGTGGGCTGCTCGCCCGGGTGGTTGCGGCGCCCGCGCACGCCACGGGCGCGGGCGCCGCCAAGGCCACCGGGGCACGCCGGGCCCGCGTCCGCGGCGGTACGGGACGCCGGTCGGCGGGCGTCCCGAGGGGCGCGGCTCAGGCCGACGCCTCGTTGACGGCCGTCATCGGCACGTCCTTCCGCTCGGCGCCCGGAGGTCTTCGTCGGCCGCGGTTCGATGGTCCGTGACGGACAGGCCCACGGGCCCCTGGGCGGCGGTCATTTCGCGGCGACCGGGCCGCGCATCCGGTCGCTCATCCACTTCAGGTCACCGTTGAACAGGGTGTCCGTGTACTTGTACCCGTCGTGGCCGCCCTCGAAGGACGTCACCCGGGTCTCTATCGGGCCCTTGGTGATCTCCTGGCGGAGCTTGTCGAGAGCCGCGACCTCCTGCTTCGGCTCCTTCGTGCCCATGAGGAAGGAGATCGCCACCTTGTGGCCGGTCGCGGGCCCGGTCGAGGGGTCGGGCGGGGGACTGCTCTTGGGGCTGCTCTTCGAGCCGGCCTTGGCGCTGCTCGACGGGCTGCTCGTGGGGCCGCCCGCGGCGGCGCTCTTCTTGATCAGCTGCTCGGCCAACCAGGCCGGGCTGTTCTCCTGCTTCTCCTTCGGATGGCCGTTCCACAGCGGCGAGTCGGGGGCCGCGTCGGGCCCGCCCGCGATCGCCACGCTGAACCGCTCGGGGTACTGGAGCACCATCTTCATGCCCACGTAACCTCCGGAGGAGGAGCCGAAGAAGCCCCAGCCCTTCGGGTCGGCGTAGGTGCGGAAGTTCTCCCGCACCAGGTCCGGGACGTCGTCCGAGATCCAGGTGCCCATCTTGGGCTGCCCCGGTATGTCGCTGCCGTCGTAGTAGGTGTCCTTGTTGGCGTTCAGCACCGGCATGACCACGATGAAGGGCAGGCTCTCGCCCTTGTCGGCGGCTTCCCCGATCCGTTCCTGGAGGCGGAACTCCTTGGAGAAGAAGTAGTTCGTCGGGTAGCCCACGGCGCCGGGCAGCGCCATCAGCACCGGGAAGGCGCTGTCCTTGTACTCGGGCTTGCCGTACTGCTTCGGCACCCAGGCCCACACCCGGCCGGTGAAGCCGGACTTCGGCCCCGTCAGGTCGGTGCGCACCACCCGCGTCCCGTCCGGCAGCTCCCGCTGCGTCGTCCACTCGCGCGGGTGGGTCGGCATCCGGACGTCGCCGGCCTTGTTGCTCTCCTCCGGCTTCGCCGTCTCCTTCGGGGCGAAGGAGACGGGATCGCCCTCGCTGGAGCAGCCGGACAGTGCGGCGACGGCGGACAGGACGAGGGCCGCGCAGAGCGTGGCTGAACGGTGTTTCACTCGGACTCCGGTGCAGACTTACGGATCTCGAACGGGGGCTCGAACGGATCTCGCTCGTATAGATCGGTACGGCGACATATCGGTTCCCACGAACCAGCACGAACGGGACCGAGCGCGAACATGCCGTCCGGGTCAGGGCGCGAGCCGCTCCGTAGTCACCCGGGTGCGGGATGAAGGCGATGGCGATCCGGCGGCCGGTGGCGTCGTCGGGAGACTCGCGCGGCCGGAGCAGGTCACGGCTGCGGGCTCAGCGGGTCCGTTCGGCACCACGCCGGGTCGGTATCGGGGAACTCCGCGATCGGGCGATAGTCCGGCCCGCGCCGCGATTCTCGGTGTTCGTGTCGATCCGCGAGCAGCGGTCCGCTCATCAGGGCACGAGTACGATGCGCCCGCGCCGGCCGCGCGAGGCCAGAGCGTCGTGGGCGGCGGCGGCTTCCGCGAACGGCATCGTCCGATCCACTCGGAGGGTGACAAGGCCTGTCGATGTCGAGGCGGGGGCGGGGCGCGGGTGCGCGTGGCCTGGTCGGCGTACGGGCCGGATCCAGCCGTCCGTGTCGATCTCCCCGATGCGGTCTGCGGAGACCTCGACGATGCGGACCGCCCTGGACGCGGTGAACGTGAGCGTTGTCCATCGGCCAGAGGCGGAGGGCGAGTTGGGCGTCGCCGGCCAGCTGTGCGGCGCGCGCTCCGGCTCGGCGGATGCCTTGCGGTGACTGCCGTATCGTGCCGTGTTCAGGTCAGAGGTCGTACCGGAAGCAACCGATACGGCCGTGAGGCCGTCTTCGGGGTCGCTGTGGGGCCGGGGCGTGGTGACGCGCGCGCGGGTCGGTTCCGGGGCACCCGGGCCGGCCGCCGGACCAGCGGCCTCCCGGTGTCGGGGACACCCGGAGGTTCATCTGGTGGTGGCGCGGGCAGGCTCTTCGATGATGCTTTCGTCCCACTATGGTGTGATAAGCAGGCTGCAAACGGTGGAGTTGCCGGGGGGCACCCCACCGCGATCGCAAGACCAGTGGGGAAGGAAAACGGGGCTTATGGGGGACGACGGCATCCGGTTCACCGTGCTCGGAGCCGTACGGGTCGTCCGGGACGGAAGTGTTCTGACCACCGGGTCGCCGCAGCAGCAGGCGCTGCTGGCCGCGCTGCTCATGCGGGCCGGCCGGGCCGCGCCCGCACACGAGCTGCTGGCCTCGATCTGGGGCGAGGAAGCACCGGACTCCGCCCTGTCGAGCCTGCGCACCTACGCCTGGCGGCTGCGCCAGATCGTGGAGGAGGACCGCACCGCGCCCAAGGTCCTCGTATCGCTGCGCGACGGCTACCAACTGCTGGTCCCGCCCCGCTCGGTGGACGCGCTGTACGCCGAGGAACTGGCGGCCGGAGCCGCGCGGGCCCGGGCGGCCGGGCGGGAGGACGAGTGCGGCAGGCTGCTCGCCGAGGCCCTCGGTCTGTGGAGCGGCGAGCCGCTGGCGGGCGTGCCGGGACCGTTCGCCGAGCAGCAGCGCTCGCGGTTCACCGCGCTGCGGCTCGCGCTGGTCGAGGAGCGCTTCGAGCACGACCTGCGGCAGGGGCGGCACGCGCTCGTCATCCCGGACCTCATCGGCTTCACGCACGAGCAACCGCTCCAGGAGCGGCCGTACGGCTTCCTGATGCGGGCGCTGTACGCGGTGGGACGGCAGGCCGACGCGCTCGCGGTGTTCGGCCGGGCCCGCCGGGTCCTGGCCGAGGAGCTGGGCATCGACCCCGGGCCCGAACTCAACTCGCTCCACGAGCGGATCCTCGCGAACGACCCGCTCCTGATGGGCCATCTGGCCGAGGTACGGGACCAGCCGGCCGACCTCTCCGCGCCCGAACCGGAACCGGAACCGCCCGCCGAGGCGCCCAAGGAAGCACCCGCGCCCACCCGTCCCGCCCAGCTGCCCGCCGACATCCCCGACTTCACCGGCCGCGAGGACCAGGTCCAGGACCTCTACCAGGCCCTCACCGACCCCGCCCGCCCCTCCCTCGCGGTGGTGTCCGTCACCGGCATGGGCGGCATCGGCAAGAGCACCCTCGCCCTCCAGGTCGCCCACCAGGCCAAACAGGACTTCCTCGGCGGCCAGCTCTACGCGGACCTGCGCGGCAACGGCATGGAGCCCGCCGACCCGGGAGCCGTCCTGGGCAGCTTCCTCACCGCGCTGGGCATCCCCGGCCAGAGCATGCCCGCCTCGACCGAGGACCGGGCCCTGCTCTTCCGTACGACCCTCGACGGGCGCCGCATCCTGGTCGTACTGGACAACGCCCGCGACCCCGCTCAGATCAGGCCGCTGCTGCCGGGATCCGCCGACTGCGGAGTGATCGTCACCAGCCGGGCCATGCTCGCCGGGCTCTCCACCACCATCCAGAGCGACCTGGACGTCTTCGACACCGCCGAGGCGATCGCCCTGCTGCGGGCGATCGTCGGAGCGGTCCGCATCGAAGAGGAACCGGAAGCCGCTGCCGAACTGGTCACCCTGTGCGGCCACCTCCCGCTCGCCGTGCGCATCGTGGCGGCGCGGCTGGCGGCCCGGCCCCGGTGGCGGGTGGCGACCATGACCGGCCGCCTCGCCGACGAACGGCTGCGCATCGGCGAGCTGCGCGCCGGAGACCTGGCCGTGTCGGCCGTCTTCGAACTCGGCTACCGCCAGCTGACGCGTCCCCAGGCGCGGGCGTTCCGGCTGCTCGCGCCGTTGACCCGGCAGGGCATCGGGACGGCCGCCGCGGCGGCGGCGCTGGGCATGGACGAGTACGACGCCGAGGAACTGCTGGAGGCACTGGTCGACGCGGCCATGCTGGAGGCGCCGCTGCCCGGCCACTACCGCTACCACGACCTGGTGCGCTCCTTCGCGCTCCAGCTCGTGGTGTCCGATCAGCCGGGATCAGAGGGGGCCGACGGCGACGAAGGGGCCGCGGCACTGGGGCGGCTCCTCGACTTCCTGCTGGACGGATCGTGTTCGGCCTTCCAGACGATGGTCCCGGGCGACCCGGTCGGCGCGATCCTCGGCGGCAGGCCCGAGTCCGGGCCGCGCTTCGCCACGCTCGCCGAGGCGCGCGCCTGGGTGACCGAGGAATTCGACTGCGCCGCCAACGCGGCGGCCCTGGCCGCCGCCCAGAGCTCCCCGGGCGGACCCACCCGGACCCTGCGCAAGGCCGGCGACCTGCTGGTCGCCCTCAGCCCTTTCGGGCAGGACATCCAGTACCTGCAACTGGCCACGGCCGCCCGCAAGGTGGCCGACGCCGCAGCGGCGCGCGGCGACGACCAGGCCGAGGCGCGGGCGCGGTTCGTGTGCGGCAACGCCGCCCTCCAGCACACCCGGCTGGCCGAGGCCGAGCTGCACGCCCGGCTGGCGACCGAGGCCTGCGGGCGGGCCGGGGACGACGTCATCCTGCGGCAGATCCTCAACGACCGGGGCCTGATCGCGCAGTGGCAGCGGCGCTTCACGGACGCGGTGGACTTCTACGACCGCGCGCTGGAACTGGCCCGGCGGCTGGGACACCGCTCGGGGGAGCTCACCACCGAACTGAACGCCGCCCAGGCCCGGCTGCGCAGCGGCCGCCCCGCCGAGGCGGTGGTGGTGTGCGAGGCCGCCCTGGACCGGCTGCGCAGCGAGCAGGACCCGCACGTGACTTCGTACGCCTGGTACGTCCACGGCATGGCGCTGCACGAGCTGGGGCGGCACGCGGACGCCGTCGTGAGCTACACCGCCTGCCTGGAGGTCTGCGCCTCGGCCCGGCTGCGGGGACGGGAGACCCAGGCGAGGTTCCGGCTCTCCGACAGCCTGCGGGACCTGGGCAGGTACGACGAGGCGCTGGCGGAGGCCGAACGGGCCCTGGCCTTGAGCGAGGAACTGGGCTCCCAGCGGGAGCGCGGGCACTGTCTGCTCGCCCTGGCCCGCGCCCTGGCCGAGACCGGGGACGGCACGGCGGCGTCGGCCCGTGCCCGCCAGGCCCGCGACATGTTCGCCCTCCTCGGGCTGCCCGACACGGACCAGGCCGAGGACCTGGAGCGGACGCTCGGCGGGCCCGTGGGCGCGAACGGCTGAACGGCTGAACGGCTGAGAGGCCGAGCGGCCCGGCGACGGGAGGCACCGGGCGGCCTGGTCGATGACCGCGCCCGGGGCCCGCGGCGGGCTGTGGTTCAGCCCTGGCTGTTCCACTCGGTCGGGTCGATCGGGCCACCGGCGAGGACGGTCACGGTGTGCCCCGGCGCCGGAGCGTCGTGGTGGGAGACGGCCACGGAGAACAGCGAGGCGGCGCAGCCGACGGCGACGAGGATCGCGGCCTTGCGCAGGACCAGGGACTTGATGGATCGCTTCATGGGGTGCCGTCCGCTTCGTGGATCGATGCCTGTGTACGGGAGAGAGCCGGTAAGACGGTGAATCTTTCGGCTGCTCGACAACAAGACTGGTCCAGTCCGCTCTACGACGGATATATGCGGGATAACCGGCTCCCCGCCCGTTGTCGGCGCACCTGAGGATCCTCCGTATATGCGCCCCGTGCAGCATTCCGACCGTGCGGTGGTCGGCCACTGAGCCGGTGCCGCCCGCCGGACCCACCACCCGGTCCGTCCGGACCCGCGCACCGCACCGACCCGGCCCCGGCCGACCCCGACCACGCACCGTACTCCCACAGCTGCCCCCGAACCGCCACACGATGGACCCGGGCCAGCGGAGGTTGCCATGACTGCCCTTCCGTCTCCTTCGACCGCGCACCCCTCCTCTGCCGCGCACTCGGCCGGCCTCAGCTTCGAACTGCTGGGCGAGGTCCGGGGCTGGCGCGGCGGCGCCGAGCTCCAGCTCGGCGCGCCCCGCCAGCGCGCCCTGCTCGCCGTCCTGCTGCTGCGCGCCGGTTCGCCCGTCGGCCGCGACCACCTGATCGACGGGATCTGGGGCGACACCGCCGTGCTGGACGGCGCCAATCTGGTGCAGGCCTACGTCTCCAAGCTGCGCAAGCTGTTCGAGCCCGACCGGGCACCGCGCACGGCCGGCGGCGTGCTCACCCGGGTCGGCGCCTCCTACCGGCTCTCCATCGCGCCCCAGCAGTGCGACCTCGGCCGGTTCGAGCAGTCGGTGGCCGACGCCCGGGCGCTGCGGGCGGCCGGGCAACCCGACGTCGCCGAACGAACCCTGGCCGCCGCCCTGGCCTCCTGGCCCGGCCCCGCGCTCACCGGCGTGACCGGCCCGCTGCTCGACGTCGAACGCACCCGGCTCGCGGAGCTGCGGCTGGCGGTCGTCGAGGAGCACGCCGAGCTCTCGCTCGAACTCGGCGGCCACGCCCGCCTGGTGCCGCACCTGCTCGTCCTCACCGCCGAACACCCGTACCGCGAACGGCTCTGGGCGCTGCTCATGGTCGCGCTCTACCGGGGCAGCCGACAGGCCGACGCGCTGGCCGCCTACCAGCGGGCCCGGCACACCCTGATGGAGAACCTGGGCCTGCTGCCCGGCCCGGAGCTGCGCGGGATAGAGGAGGCGATCCTCGGCGGACGCCCCGACCCGTTCACCCGCTTCGCACCGGCCGATGTGGCCGCCGCCGCGCCGGGCCACGAAGGGCTCGGCGGCGTACCGGCCGCGTCGTACGGCGCGACACCCGAACCCGGACGCCCCCACCTGACCCTGGTCGACCCGGCGCCGCTCACCGCACCCGCGCCACGCACCGCAGCCCGCGGCCAGCACGGCCGACACGGCCCCTGGGCCGACGGTGCGGCCCGTATGGCCCGCTGAGCCACCCCCGCCCACCGTCCTCCCTTCCCACCCGTCCGTCGCCCCACCGCCGTGCGCCGCGCCTCCGGGCCCGTGCACGGCGGTGTTCGCCATGGCCGAAATCCCGTCGAGACAAGGAAGCGCCACCCCATGACAGTCCAGACCGACACGGCTCCGCCGGACGATCCCCGCCCGGTCCCCGGACCGGAAGCCGCCGAGGTGACCGCGGCCGACCCCGGCACGCCCGCCCCCGCGCCCCGCACCCGGCGCCGACGCCTGCGGCGGATCCTCACGCGCACCGCGGTCGCCCTCACCGCCCTGGTGCTGCTGGCAGCCGGCAGCCTGGCCGGGTACGCGTACTGGACGGTCCAGCGCTCGCTGCCGCAGCTGTCCGGCAGCACCGGCGTGCCCGGTCTGCGGGGCGAGGCCCGGATCGTCCGGGACGCTTCCGGCATCCCGCAGATCTACGCCGACAACGCGCACGACCTGTTCATGGCCGAGGGCTACGCCCAGGCCCAGGACCGGTTCTGGCAGATGGACACTCAGCGGCACGTCACCTCGGGCCGGCTCGCCGAGATGTTCGGCCCCGGCCAGGTGCAGACCGACAAGGTGGCGCGCACGTTCGGCTGGTACCGGGTGGCCGAGCAGGAGGTGACCATGCTGTCGGCGCAGACCCGGGCGTACCTGCAGGCCTTCTCCGACGGAGTGAACGCCTACCTCGCCCGGAACGAGGGCGCCGAGCTGTCGGTGGAGTATCCGGTGCTCGGATTCGTCTCCGGAGACTACCGGCCCGAGCCGTGGACCCCGGCCGATTCGGTGTCCTGGCTGAAGACCATGGCCTGGAACCTCAACACCGGCATGATCGACCAGTTCCAGCAGGCGATGCTGGCGGCCCGGCTGCCCGTGGGTACGGCCGACGACCTCTTCCCCGGCTACGACTTCCAGCGCTGGTCGCCTATCGTTCCCGACCGCACACCCGCCGCCGCACCCGTACCCGCCACCGCGACCGCAACGGCGGCTTCGGCCCCTGCCCCGGTCCCGGCGGCGCCCGCCGTCCCCGCCGCGGCCTCCACCGCGCTGGCCGACAGTGCGGCGGTGCGCAACGTGCTGGCCGCCGTCCTCGGCCCGCAGGGCATCGGCATCGGCTCCAACTCCTGGGTGGTGGCGGGCAGCCGTACCACCACCGGAAAGCCGCTGCTGGAGAACGACCCGCACCTGACCCCCTCGCTGCCGGGCATCTGGTACCAGGTCGGTCTGCACTGCACCCGGATCAGCCCCGACTGCCCCTACGACGTCAGCGGCTTCACCTTCGCGGGCATGCCGGGCGTGGTGATCGGCCACAACGCCGACATCTCCTGGGGCTTCACCGACCTGGGCGCCGCCGACTCCGACCTGTTCGTCGAGAAGGTCAGCGGTTCCACCTACGAGCACCAGGGCGAGCAGCGGCCGATGACCGTCCGCCAGGAGCAGATCAAGGTGGCGGGCGCCCCTCCGGTGGACCTGACCGTCCGCTCGACCCTGCACGGCCCGCTGATCTCCGACGTGCTCAAGTCCGCCGACGAGGTGGCCGACGACGGCAAGGAGCCCGACGTCCCGCCGCGTGGCGCGCAGGAGGACTACGCGGTGGCGATGCAGTGGACCGCGCTCGACCCGGCCCCCACCATGGACGCCCTCTTCGCCCTGGACCGGGCCGCGAACTGGAACGAGTTCCGCGCGGCCGCCGAGGTCTTCGCCTCGCCGGTGCAGAACATGATCTACGCGGACACCGCCGGGAACATCGGCTACCAGACGCCGGGCCGCATACCCGTCCGCAAGGCGGGTGACAGCCGCCACCCGGTACCGGGCTGGACCGGGGCCTACGACTGGACCGGCTACCTGCCCTTCGACCAGCTGCCCACGAGCTTCAACCCGCCGGAGGGCTACATCGTCACCGCCAACAACGCGGTGGTCGGCCCCGGTTACCCGCACCTGATCGGCAGCAGCTGGGGCACCGGCTACCGCAGCCAGCGGATCGCCCAGCTGATCGAGCAGGGCGGGAAGCTGGACGTCGCGGCGATGGAGCGGATCACCCAGGACAGCTGGAACGGCAACGCCGCCACCCTGGTGCCCCGGCTGCTCCAGGTCGGGGTCGGCCCCGAGGCCCAACCGGCCCAGGACCTGCTGCGTGACTGGGACTTCACCCAGGGCGCCGACTCGGCCCCGGCCGCCTACTTCAACGCGGTCTGGCGCGAACTGCTGGAGAGCGCGTTCACCGACCGGCTGAGCGCGGCCGGAGTCAAGGGCTACGCCTACCCGGACGGCGGCGGTCGCTGGTTCGACGTGGTGCGCGGCCTGCTCGGCGAGCCGGACAGCATCTGGTGGACCAGCGCCACCGACCCCTCCGTGCACGGCCGTGACGCGATGCTGCGCCAGGCGATGGAGCGGGCCGCCACCGACCTGCGCAAGCGGCTCGGCGACGAGCCGCACAAGTGGCGCTGGGGCGCCCTGCACACCCTGACGCTGGAGAACCCGACCCTGGGCACCGGCGGCCCGGCCCCGCTGCAGTGGCTGTTGAACGCCGAGCCGGTCGGGGTCGGCGGCGGTACCGATTCGGTGCTGGCCAACGGCTGGGACCCGCAGAAGGGCTTCGAGGTGATCTGGGTGCCCTCGATGCGGATGGTGGTGGACCTGGCGGACTTCGAGCGCTCCCGCTGGATCAATCTGACCGGCGCGTCCGGCCACGCCGGTGCGGACACCTACACCGACCAGACCGGGCTGTGGGCCAAGGGCGGCAGTCTGCCCTGGCCGTACGGAGCGGCAGCGGTGGACACGGCGGCGCGCGACCGCCTGCGCCTCACTCCCTGAGCCCCTTCCGGAAGCAAGCGGCCGACCGGGTCTTCGGCCGGGTCTTCAGTCGGTCTTCAGTCGGGCTTCAGTCCGGCACACGCGGGCCGTCGGCGGTGTCACCGCCGACGGCCCGTCGCGCGTCAGCGGATCGGCAGCCGGGCTGCGGTGCCCGGCCAGACGACGGACAGAGCGGCACCGACCGGCTGTCAGCGGAGGGCAACCGTGCGGTAGGCGGCGGACGGAAGCATCGTCACCGACAGTCGCCCCGGGCGCCCTGCCACGGGGCCGGAGATCGGAGAGACATGCGCTGGGAGCAGGTGTACCTGGCCGGCACGGGTGTCTGGCTGGCCGACCGCGCGAACGCCGTGGCGGCGGTCGCGGCCGGTGCGTACGACGCCGGGGAACACGCCGTCAACCAGATCCACTCGGTCAGCTCGGCCGCGGCCGACGGGCCGGACGATCTGTCCGCGCCGGAGATGGCGGTCCGCGCGGCCCGTACCGCGCTGCGCCGGTCCGGCCGGGCCGCGGAGCGGGTCGCCGCCGTGTTCCACAGCTATCTGTGGTTCCAGGGTGCCGAGCTGTGGCCGTCCGCCGCATACGTGGCACAGCACACGGTCGGCTCGGCGGTGCCCGCCTTCGACCTGTTGCAGCAGTGCAACGCGGGACTGGCCGGACTGGAGCTGGCGGCCCGGCAGCTCCGGTCCGGAGGGTCCCGCGCGTCCCGCGGGTCCGGCGGGTCCGGCGGGTCCGGCGAGGGCGAGGCAGTGCTGCTGACCACGGCCGACCGCTTCGCTCCCCCCGCCTTCGACCGCTGGCGGGCCGAACGGGGCATGGTCTACGGCGACGGTGGCACCGCGCTGGTGCTGAGCTCCTCCCCCGAGGGAGCGACCGGCCGCCTGCTGGCCACCGCGACCCGGGTGGACAACTCGCTGGAGGGCCTGGCCCGGGGCGCCGGATTCCGTTCCGGGCCGGAGCTGGAGGCCAGGCCGGTGGACCTGGGGGCGCGGGCAGAGGAGTACTTCCGCGCACAACGCAACATGCGGGCAGCGACGCTGCGCACCGCCGAGGTGGCGGCCGAGTCGATCCGGGTCGCGCTGGCCGATGCCGACACACCGATGGAACAGATCGACCGGGTGGTGCTCAACGCCACCGGACACCAGCGGATGCACTGGCAGCTGGAACACCAGCTGGGCGTCGAGGAGAAGCTCTCCAACTGGGAGTTCTGCCGTGAGGTGGGCCACCTGGGCGCGGGGGACCACTTCGCCGGACTGAACGAGCTGCTGGAGACGGGCGAGGTCGGCGAGGGAGACCGGGTGCTGCTGGTCGGCGGCGGCACCGGCTACAGCTGCACCAGCGCGGTCGTCGAGATCACCGACGCCTCGGGCGGGTGCGCATGAGCACCGCGACCCCGACGGGACCGTACGACGCCCTCCCCGGGGCCGCGGCGGACGACGGCACCCTCGTCATAGACCTGCTGGACGCGGCCGCGGCCGCCCATCCCGCCGCGACCGCGGTCCGGGACGCCTCCGGTGCCTGGAGCTACGCCGAACTGGCCGACGCCAGCCGGACGGTGGCCGCCCGGCTGCGCGGGTCCCAGGGCGTCGCGCCGGGTGACAGGGTGGTCCTGCGGCTCGGCAACCGGCGGGAGTTCGTCGCGCTGTACTACGGCGTACTGCGTGCCGGGGCCGTCGCGGTGCCGCTGAACCCGGAGCTGAAGGCCTTCGTGCTGCACGGAGTGCTGGCGGACGCCGCTCCCGCGGTGGTCGTGCTCGACCCGTCCGAGGCGGAGCCGGTCCGCGAGGCGGTCGCCGCCTGCGGCGCCCGTCCCGTCACGCCCGCCGAACTCCTCGACCGGCCCGCCCCGCACGTGGGCACCGACGTGGACGCGTACGTGGATACGAACACGGTCCCGGGCCCCGGCCCCGGCCGCCCGGACGCCGACGCGATCGCCCAGCTGATCTACACCTCCGGCAGCACCTCCGCCCCCAAGGGTGTGGTCTGCACCCACCGCCAAGTGGTCTTCGCCGCCCGCGCGATCGCCCGCCGGCTCGACTACCGGCCGCAGGACGTGGTGCTCGCCGCGCTGCCGCTCTCCTTCGACTACGGCCTCTACCAGCTCCTGCTGGCCGCGATCGGCGGCTCCGAAGTGGTGCTGGCGGACGCGGCCGCGCCGGTGCGCGTGCTGACCGTGCTGCGCGAGTGCCGGGTCACCGTGGTGCCGGTGGTGCCCTCGCTGGCCGAGATGCTGTGCCGCCTCGCTGCCCGCGCCGCGCCACCCGAGCACGTGCGGCTGTTCACCAACACCGGCGCCGCACTGGCCGGTTCGACCGTCGCGGCGCTGCGCTCCGGGTTCCCGGGCGCGGCCGTGGTGGCGATGTACGGAATCACCGAGTGCAAGCGGGTCACGATCGCGGAACCGGACGCCGACCGCGAGCGCCCCGGGTCGGTGGGCCTGCCCCTGGACGGCACCACGGTCGAGGTGCTCGACGAGCAGGGCCGCGCAGTGCCGCCGGGCGAGCTCGGCGAGATCGTCGTCGGCGGCCCGCACGTGATGACCGGCTACTGGAACGCGCCCGAACTGACCGCCCGGCGCTACCGCCCGGACCCGCACACCGGACGGATCCGGCTGCACACCGGCGACCACGGCCGGCTGGACGCGGACGGACACCTCTACATCAGCGGTCGCCTCGACGACCAGTTCAAGCGGCGCGGCGTCCGGATGAGCACCCCGGAGATCGAGGCCGCCGCACTGGACGTGCCCGGCGTACGGGCGGCCGCCGCGCTGCCGCCCCGGGACGGGCTCGACCTGCGCCTGGTCGTCACCGGCGAGGACGGGCTGACCGCGCGCCGGGTGATCGAGGGCCTGGAACAACGGCTGGAAGCGGCGAAGGTACCCGCCGGCTGCCGGGTCCTCGCCCGGATGCCGCTCACCCCCAATGGCAAGACCGACCGGAAGGCGCTGGAGACCGATGCGCACTGACCCGCCCCCCACCGCACCGGCACGGACTCCCGCCCCGGTGCCGCCGCCTCCCGAGGACCTGCTGGCCGCCGAGCTGGTGCGCCGCTACGGCAGCCCGCTGTACGTGTACGACCTGGCCCGGGCCGAGCGGGCCGCCGCCGACCTGCGTGCGGCCCTGCCCGAGCGCTCCCACCTCTACTACTCCCTCAAGGCGAACCCGCACCCCGGGCTGGTCCGCGCCCTGCGCCTGGCCGGCTGCCGCCCGGAGATCTGCTCCACCGGTGAGCTCGCCGCCGCGCTGGCAGCGGGTTTTGACGGCGCCGACTGCCTCTACGGCGGCCCCGGCAAGACCGCCCGGGAGCTGCGCGAGGCGCTGGCCGCAGGGGTGCGCACCTTTTCGGTCGAGTCGCCCGCCGATCTGCGCCGGGTCGGCGCCGAGGCCCGGGCCAGTGGCTCGACCGCGCGCATCCTGCTGCGGATCAACGGCGCGGGCGCGGGAGCGGGCGTCGGACTGCGGATGACCGGCGGGGCCTCGCAGTTCGGCCACGACATCGTGGACGGCCTGCCGGGCCTCGACGAATTCACCGTGGAGGGAACGGAGCTGTGGGGGCTGCACTTCTTCCCGCTGACCAACGCCGTCGACCCGCAGGGGCTGCTCGCCGAAGCCGTCGCTTCGATCCGTACCGCCGCCGCACTGGAGGCCCACTGGGGCCGGCCGCTGCGCATGCTCGACCTCGGCGGCGGCTTCGCCTGCCCGTACGCGGCGCCGGGTGAACGGCCGCTCTACCACGCCCTGCGCGCACCGCTGGAGGCCGCGCTGGACGAGCATCTGCCGGGCTGGCAGGGGCGGTTGGAGCTGGCCTTCGAGTCCGGCCGGTACCTGGTCGGTGACAGCGGGCGGCTGGTCTGCACCGTGACCGAGGTCAAGGAGAGCCGCGGGACCACGTACGGCGTGCTGGACAGCGGGATCAACCACCTGGGCGGGCTCTCAGGGGTGGGCCGCCTGCCCTCGCTGCGCGCCGAACCGCTGCACCTCACGGACCCCGGGCCCGAAGCGGAGGAGGCCGCGACCCGCCGGGTGGCCCTGGTCGGGCCGCTCTGCACCCCCGCCGACGTGATCCGCCGGGCCACCGAGGCCGTACCGCCGCGGCCCGGCGAGCTGCTGGCCGTGCCCAACGTCGGTGCGTACGGCGCCACCGCGAGCCTGCTCGGCTTCCTCAGCCGCCCGGCCCCCGCCGAGGTCACCGTCCGGGACGGCCGGGTGGTCGGCGCCGACCGGCTGGCCCTCGTACGCGAGCCGCTGCCCGACGACCACGGCGACCCCCGGAGCGACCGCCGCACCGACCACCAGACCGACCCCCCGACCCACCACCGGACCGACCACCACCGCGACCTCACCGGTCGCACCTCAGGGAGCTGAACAGCGTGACCACACACCACTGTTGGGACGACCGTTACGAGACCGTCCTGGCCGAGCTGCTGCCCCGGCTCGCGGAGCAGCGGCCGCTGTCCGCCGACTGCGGGCTGCGGGCCGCCGGGCTGGATTCGATGGCCGTCGTCGAGCTGCTGGTGCAGCTGGAGGAGGCCTACCGGGTGGCCATCCCCGACGAGGAGCTGGGCCCGGAGGCCTTCGAGACCGTCGGCAGCCTGTGGGCGGTCGTCGCCCGGCAGCTGGACCCGGCCACACCGCACTGACACCGGCCCCCCCACCGCTGAGAGAAAGGCTGGCATCCGTGCCGGTATCACTGGACATCGAAGTAGAAGTATCGGCGCCGGGCCTGGTGCTGACCGGGGCCGAGACGGCCGCCGTCCAACGGGTCGCCGCACGGCTCTGCGGCGGGCCGGAAGGGGCCCGGGTCGACGAGCCCGCCTGGGTGGCCTCGGTCCGCGACGACTGGGAGGAACTGCCGGCCCGGCTGCGCCGTGCCCTGCGCGCCTTCCGCCGGGACCCCGGACCGGGCGGCGCCCTGCTGGTGCGCGGACTGCCGGTCGCCGGGCCCGCGCTGGGCGGCACCCCGCTGACCGACGGCTCGGTGCAGCGCACCGCCACCGTACCGGCCTCGGTGCTGGTGCTCGCCGCGTGCGGGCTCGGCGACCCCGCCGCATTCCGCCCCGAGAAGACCGGTGCGCTGGTACAGGACGTCGTCCCGGTGCCCGGACGCGAGGAGTTCCAGGGCAACGCGGGCTCGGTGCTGCTCACCTTCCACAACGAGAACGCCTTCCACCCGCACCGGCCGGACTTCGTCATGCTGCTGTGCCTGCGCGCCGACCCGGACGGGCTGGCCGGACTGCGCACCTCCTGCGTGCGCGAGGTGCTGCCGCTGATGGACGAGCAGACCCGGGCGGCGCTGCACCGGCCGGAGTTCCGCACCGCGCCGCCGCCGTCGTTCGGCGCGGCCGACGGCCCCGCCGAGCCGCACGCGGTGCTCACCGGCGCGTACGAGGACCCGGACCTGCGGGTGGACATGGCCGCCACGGAGCCGCTCACCGAGCGGGCCGCGGCCGCACTCGTGGAACTCCAGCTCCTCTTCGAACGCACCGCCCGGACCGCCCGGCTGGAGCCCGGCGACCTCGCCGTCGTCGACAACCGGATCACCGTGCACGGGCGCACCGCGTTCAGCCCGCGCTTCGACGGCACCGACCGCTGGCTGCAGCGCACCTTCGTCCTCGCCGATCTTCGCCGCTCGCGCGCCCACCGGGCGGGCGACGGCTATGTGCTGGCCGACCCGGCCGGGCAGCGCGCCTGATCCACCACACCCCCGCAGCCTGGCCGGCGCGGCCCTCCGGGGCCCGCGCCGGCCAGGCTGCGCCGTCTCGCCCGCGCGCCCCCGTGCCGCGCGCCACCAGCCCCGCAGGCCGCTGCCCCGCAGCCCCCTGCCGCACCGGGCCGTTCCCGGCCCGGCCGCCCACCGAACGGAGCTACCCCGTGACCACCGTCCTCTCCCCGGCCGCCGCCGTCGGGCCCGTCCCCACCGCCCCCACGGCCAAGGCCGCACCCGCGCCCGCCGTCGACCCGGCCCACGCGCCCGGTGTCGGCGGGCCGAGCATGGCCGCCGCCCGGCCCGACCCGGCCGACCTGGATCCGCGCCGCGCGCTGCGCGAACTGGAGTGCTGGCGGGCCGACGGCCGGGACGCCGCCCGGTTCCCGTACCGTGCGGTCCTCGGCCACTACCGGACCGTCGGCAAGAACGCGGTCGGCGCGGAGCTGCTGACGGCCCTGCGCGCGGTCGGCCCGGCGCTGTCGGCACCCGCCGAGACGGCCGGACCGGCCGCGCGGCTGCTCACGGACTGGCTGCCCCAGGTGGTGGACGGCACGCAGGGCGACTACGACAGCTACCTGGGCAGCCCGGTGTACGCCTCGCTGGCCAGGACCGGTGCGCGCACGGAGGAGGTGATCACCGCCCTGCTCGCCGACCTGGTGGCCACCGAGGCCGCCACCCTGGCCGGAGCCCCTGCCGGACTCGCCCGTACCCGGGCCGCCCTCCGCGCCCTCACGGCGTCGGCCGGGCTGCCGGCCGGGCGCGAATCGAAGGGCGCGCCGCATACCGCCCAGGACGACACGGCCGACCTGGTCCGGGCCTGCGCCGCCGCGGTCGCGGCGGCGCGGGACGCGGCGTCGTCCGGGGTGCTGCGGGCGGTGGAGCTGACGCTGACGCCGACCACCCGGAGCCACGACGAGCAGATGTTCATCCGGGTCATCCAGATCTTCGAGGCCGTCTTCGCCGCCGTCGGCCGGTCCATACAGGCCGCCACCGAGGCGGTGGCCGCCGGCCGGGCCGACCGGGCGCGGGAACTGCTGGAGGGCGCGACCCGGCACGTGGCCGGGACCTCTGGGGTGTTCCGGGTGCTGACCACCATGCCCAAGGACGCCTTCGCGGTGATCCGGGCCAACACCGACGGCCGCAGCGCGGTCCAGTCCAGGGCCTACCGGACGGTCGAACGCTCCTGCCCGGAACTGCACAGCGCGCTGCTGAGCAGCTCCGTCCATCAGTACGAACTCCAGTCGGTCATGCGCGAGTTGGACACCGCCTGGGGTGCGATGAAGCGCACCCACTGGGGCATCACGATGAAGGTGATCGGCAAGGTGCGCGGTACCGGCGGAACCGCCGGTGCCTCCTACCTCCGCGAGGCCGCCGAGGCCCGGCTGTTCCCCGCCCTCGGCTGAGTCCGCCCTGCCCGCCGAGGCCTTCAGCCGGCGTTCAGTGAGCGGTCAGCGAGCCGTCAGCCCGGGCCCGGTCCGGCGCCGGGAAGCCGCCGGAAGGGCATCCGCGATCACCCAGGCCGGGGCCAGGACAGACCCAGGGCAGACCCAGGACCGGTCCAGATCCCGGTCAGGTGGGGCCAAGGGCGCGGTCAGGGCGCAACGACAGCATCGAAGACAGAACGGCAGGCCCGTACGGCCCGCACCGGGCGGCGGCACGGACCCCGCCGACGCAAACCCATCCAACGAATCGGAGCGCACTGATGAGCAGCGAGGACACCACCGTCTACCAGGTCGTCGTCAACGACGAGGAGCAGTACTCGATCTGGCCGGCCGACCGGGAGCTGCCGGCCGGCTGGCATGCCGAGGGCACCCGGGGCGAGAAGGCGCACTGCCTGGCCCACATCGACGAGGTGTGGACCGACATGCGGCCGCTGAGCCTGCGCCTGGCCATGGAGCAGCAGGCAGCCGAGGCCGCCGCGCTGCCGGCCGCGGGCTGAGCGCGAGCACCCGAACGAAACCGGTCGCCGACGGCGGCAGCAGGAACAGGGCATCGGACACCGAACGGTGAGGGAAGAACGCGTGGACCCGCGACTTGAGCATCAGGACTGGATCTCGGCGATCGCCGCCACCGCGGCGGCGGATCCGGACCGCACGGCCTTCGAGTTCTCCGGAAGGGAGGACGCACCGGCCGAGCGGCTGAGCTACGGACAGCTCGACCGGCGGGCCCGGGCCGTCGCCGCCCGGCTGCAACGGCTCGGTCTGACCGACCGTCCGGTGATGCTGCTCCAGCCGCCGGGCCTGGACTACGTGGTCTCCTTCGTGGGCTGCCTGTACGCCCGGGCCGTCGCGGTGCCGGTGTACCCGCCCAACCGTCGGCCGCGCTCGCTGGAACGGCTGGTCGACATCGTCGCGGACTGCGGGGCGACGGTGGCGCTGACCACCGCCGCCGTCCGCGACCGGCTGCTGCCCGACGACCCGGACGGCGCGGTCATGGACGTGCTTCGGCTGCTGGCGACCGACCGGGTGCCCGAGGCGGAAGCGGCGCAGTGGGTGCACCCGCAGGTCGGCGCCGACACCGTGGCCTTCCTCCAGTACACCTCCGGCTCCACCTCGGCGCCGCGCGGCGTGGTGCTGACGCACGGCAACCTGTTGCACAACTCGGCCCTGATCCAGCGGGCCTTCCGCACCACCGGCAGCACCCGCGGCATGTCCTGGCTGCCGCTCTTCCACGACATGGGGCTCATCGGCGGCATGCTCCAGCCGCTGTACTACGCGGGCTCCTGCTCGCTGATGGCCCCCACCTCCTTCGCGCAGGACCCGCTGCGCTGGCTGCGCGAGATCAGCCGCACCCGGGCCACGGTGAGCGGCGGCCCCAACTTCGCCTACGACCTGTGCGCCGACCTGGCCACCCCCGAGGTGCTGGCCGGACTCGACCTGAGCAGCTGGGAGGTGGCGTTCAACGGGGCCGAGCCGGTGCGCGCCGAGACCTTCCGGCGGTTCGCCGCCGCCTACGCACCGGCGGGCTTCCGGGCCGAGGCCTTCACCCCGTGCTACGGGCTGGCGGAGGCCACGCTGATCGTCTCCTGCAAGCCGCACGGCACGGCCCCGGCCCGTCACCTGGCCCCGAACGCGCTGCTCGCCGGAACCGGCGACGGGACGGACGGGACGCAGGGGACGGACGGGACGCAGGGAACGGACGGGACCACCGAGCTGGTCAGCAGCGGGCGCCCGGACGACTCCCAGCGGCTGGAGATCGTCGACCCGGTCACCCGGCGGCCGGTGCCCGCCGGGGCGATCGGCGAGATCTGGCTCTCCGGCCCGAGCGTGGCCCAGGGCTACTGGAACCGGCCCGAGCACAGCGCGGCCACCTTCGGCGCCCGTCTCGTCACCGACGAGAACTCCGCCCTGACCGCCCTGACCGCCGGGACCGCCGAACCGGCCGCCGAGTCCGGCCCCGCCTTCCTGCGCACCGGCGACCTGGGCCTGCTGCACGAGGGCGAGCTGTACGTCACCGGCCGCCTCAAGGACCTGATCATCGTCCGCGGACGCAACCACTACCCGCAGGACATCGAGGAGACCGTCTCCCGCGTCCACCCCGCGCTGCGCGCCAACTGCGGCGCCGCCGTCCAGGTCGAACTGGCCGGTGCGGCCGAGCTGGTGATCGTCCAGGAAGTGTCCCGGGACCACCAGGACGGCGACCTGCCCGCGCTGGCCCGCGCGGTGCGCGAGGCCGTCGCCGAGGCGCACGGGGTACGACCGGCCGCGGTGGTGCTGATCCGCGCCGCGACGCTGCCGCGCACATCCAGCGGCAAGGTGCAGCGCCACGTGTGCGCCGCCTCCTACCGCGAGGGCGACCTCACCGAGCTGGCCCACAGCGGCCGGCCGCAGGGCGCCGCCGCCGAGCGGCCGATGGCGCTGGACGCCGCCGCGTTGCGGGCGGCCGCCCCGGCCGAGCGCCCGGCACTGCTGCTGGCCGCGCTGCGCGGGCTGCTCGCCGCCCGGCTCGGACTGGCCGTGGAGGACCTCGCCCCCGAGCACCGGCTCGCCGAACTGGGCCTGGACTCGCTCGGCGCGGTCCGGCTGCGGCACGAGCTGCACACCGTACTGGGCGTGGACCTGGCCCTCACCGAGGCGCTCGTCCTGGACCTGGCCGGACTGGCCGGGCTGCTCGCCGAGCGCTTCGAGGAAGCGGCCGGGGTACCCGAACCGGCCGCGGCGGCCGGGCCCACCGAGCCCGGCGACCACCCGCTCTCCCCGAACCAGGCCGCCCTCTGGCTCCTGCACCAGGTCGCCCCGGAGAGCCCCGCCTACCTGGTCTCCACCGCCTTCCGCGTGCACGGCGCACTCGACCCGGCCGCCCTGGGCACCGCCCTGGCGGGCCTGACCCAGCGGCACGCCGTGCTGCGCAGTACCTTCCCCCGGACCGCAACCGGACCCGTTCAGCGGGTGCACGCAGCCCTCCCGCCCGCCTTCGAGCAGGTCGACGCCTCCGGCTGGAGCGCGACCGAGCTGGCCGCACGCCTGACCGAGGCGGCCGAGCAGCCCTTCGACCTGGAGGCCGGACCGCTGCTGCGGGCCCGGCTGTTCACGGGCGCCGAGGACGGTCACCGGCTGGTCCTCACCGCCCACCACCTCGTGGCCGACCTGTGGTCGCTGTCGCTGCTGCTGGACGAGCTGGCCGCCGGTTATCCGGCGGCGCTGCGCGGCGAGCCGGTCGTCGACGCGAACACCGCCACCGCCGCCCCGTTCGCGGCGTTCGCCCACCGGCAGGCCGGCCTGCCGAACACCGCGGCCGGCCGGCGCCGACTGGCCCAGTGGCGCACGGCCCTGGACGGGGTCCGCGCCGGTACCTCGCTCCCCGCCGACCTGCCGCTGCCCCGGCGCCAGCGGCTGCGCGGCGCGTCGCTGCCGCTGGAGGTGGACGCCGCCACCACCGAAGCGCTGACGGCACTGGCCCGGCGCGAGGGCAGCACCCTGTACGCGGTGCTGCTGGCCGCCTTCCAGCTCCTGCTGGCCCGCAGCACCGGTGAGCCGGACGTGGTCGTCGGCACCCCCACCCACGGACGCAACGACGCCGCGTTCGCCGGTACGGTCGGCTGCCTGGTCAACACGGTGCCGCTGCGCACCCGGATCGAGGCCGCCGAGCCGTTCACCGCCCTGCTGACCCGGGTGCGCGACGGCGCGCGGCTCGCGCTGGACGGCGCCGAGGTGCCGTTCCCGGCACTGGTCGAGCTGATCCGCCCGGACCGCGACCAGGGCGGCCGACCGCTGGTACGCAGCCTGTTCAGCCTCCAGCAGGCCCCGGGCCGGCACGCCGAGGCGCTGGTGGCGATGGCCACCGGCCGAGGCGGCGTCCCGTTCGACCTCGGCGCACTGGACTGCTCGACGCTGGCGCTGCCGGTCGGCGGCAGCCAGTTCGACCTCCAGCTGACCCTGGGCGAGGCCGGGTCCGGCCTGGCCGGTGCGGTCCGCTACGACACCGACCGCTACCTGCCGGCGACCGCCGAGCGCTTCGCCGCCCACTTCGCCACCCTGCTGGCGGAGATCGCGGCCGACGCCGCCCGCCCGGTCGGCGAACTGCCGCTGCTGGCCCCGGCCGAGCGCCGGGCCGTCCTCGCCGAGGGCAACGACACCGCCCTCGCCTACGACCCGGCCGACGGGGTGGTGCGCGGCTTCGAGGCCCAGGCCGCCCGTACCCCGCTGGCGGTAGCGGTCCGCGCCGCGGGGCCCGAAGGCGGCGAGCAGCTGGACTACGGAACCCTGGACCGGCTGGCCGACGGGGTCGCCGCGCGGCTGCGCGCCATGGGCATCGGCCCCGGCCGCACCGTCGCCGTCCTGCTGCCGCGCACCCCGCGGCTGCTCGCCGCGCTGCTCGGCGTGCTCAAGTCCGGCGCCGCGTACCTGCCGCTGGACCCCGGCCACCCGGCCGACCGGCTGGCCCTGGTGCTGGCCGACGGCGCCGCCGCCGCGGTGCTGACCGACCTGCCCGCCGACCGGGTGCCCGCCGGGGACTGGACCGTGCTGGGGATCGACAGCATCGGCGAGGCGCGGCGCGACGCGGACACGCCGATCGCCCCGGAGGCAGCGGCCTACGTCCTGCACACCTCCGGTTCGACCGGGCGCCCCAAGGGCGTGGTGGTCCCGCACCGGGCCCTGGCCAACCTGCTGGCCTCCTTCCAGCGCGACCTCGCGCTCGCCCCCGGCGCGGGCTGGCTCTCCGTCACCACGCCGGCCTTCGACATCGCCGCGCTGGAGTACTTCCTGCCACTGGTCCACGGCGCGACCGTGCACCTGGCGGACGCGGCGACGGCGGGCGACGGCTCGCGGCTGCGCGCCTGCCTGGAGGCCGGCGGGATCAGCCACCTCCAGGCCACCCCGGTGACCTGGCAGCTGCTGCTGGACGCGGGCTGGCCGGGCACCCCCGGGCTGACCGCGCTGTGCGGCGGCGAGCGCCTGCCCGTGGAGCAGGCCGCCGAGCTGCTGACCCGCGGCGTGCGGCTCTGGCAGGTCTACGGCCCGACCGAGACCACCGTCTGGTCGGCGCGCGGCGAGCTGACCGCGGCCGACGGGGAACTGCCGCTGGGCACGCCGGTCGCCAACACCCGGCTCTACCTGGTGGATCCGTTCCTGCACCCGGTCCCCGCCGGGGTCACCGGCGAGCTGCTGATCGGCGGCGACGGCCTGGCCCACGGCTACCTGGACCGGCCCGGCCTGACCGCCGAGCGCTTCGTACCGGACCCCTTCGGCAGCGCACCGGGCGCGCGGCTCTACCGCACCGGAGACCTGGTGCGGCGCGGGCCGGACGGCGCGCTGCTCTTCGTCGGCCGAGCCGACACCCAGGTCAAGCTGCACGGGCACCGGATCGAACTCGGCGAGATCGAGACGGCGCTGGAGCGACTGCCCTCGGTACGCCGGGCGGCGGTCGTGGTGGACGGCGAGGGCGCGCGGGCCCGACTGGTCGGGTACCTGGAGCAGTACGGGACGCACGCGGCCCCGGCCGAGCTGCGCGAGCTGCTGCGGCGCACCCTGCCCGGCTATGCGGTCCCCTCGCTGCTGGTCACGCTGGACGAGCTGCCGCTGACCGCCAACGCCAAGGTGGACCGGCGGGCGCTGCCCGCGCCGGAGACCACCCGCACGACGGGCGTCGTGGAGGAGCCGGTCGGGGCGACCGAGCAGCGGATCGCCGCATTGCTGGCCGAGCTGCTCGGAGTCGAGCGGATCGGCCGGCACGAGGACCTCTTCGAGCGGGGCGCGCACTCGCTGCTGCTGGCCCGCTTCGCCGAGCGCCTCAGGGCCGAGTTCGGCGCCGCCCCGCAACTGCACCAGCTGTTCGACCGGCCCACGGTGGCCGCCGTGGCCACCCTGGTCGACGCGGTGGCCCAGCGGCCCGGAGGCGCGCCGGCCGGCCGGCCCGCCCCGGCCCGGGTGGACCGCACCCGCTACGCCGTCAGCCGCGGGTCCGACGGCGCGCTGCGCCCGGTGCTCACCGGTGCGGCCGCCGAGGGGGAAGCACGATGACCTCCGCCCCGTACCTCCCGGCCGCGCCGGCCGGCCGGCCGGTGACCGGCCCCGGCGCCGCCCCGGCGGACCGCCCGTACCTGCTGCGATGTCCGGTCTGCCGCGAGAGCTACCAGGACGACGGACTTCGGCTGGACTGCGCCGGGACACACCGGCCCGGCCTGCTGAGCACCGAGTACGCCCGCGCCTTCGCGCCCGGCCCGGGCAGCGGCCCGTTCCGCTACGCCTGCTGGCTCCCGAACGCGGGCCGGGCCCTGCCCGAGGGCGGCATCGGCGCCACCTACCGGGCCGAGAGGCTGGGCCGCGAGCTGGGACTGGCCGAGCTGTGGGTCGCGTTCAGCGGCCACTGGCCCGAGCGCGGCGCGGCCCTGGACACCGGCAGCTTCAAGGAGCTGGAGGCGCAGGCGGTGCTGGCCCGGCTGCCCGAGCGCCCGCCGGTCCTGGTGGTCGCCTCGGCCGGGAACACCGCCGCGGCCTTCCTGCGGGCCTGCTCGCGGCAGCGGGTGGACTGCGTACTGGTGGTACCGGACTCGGCGCTGCCGGCACTCGCCGCCGCAGGGGAACGCGCCGACTGCGTACGGCTGGTGACGGTGGCGGGCGACTACACCGACGCGATCGAACTGGCCGACGCGATCGCCGCCCGGCCCGGCTTCCAGGCCGAGGGCGGTACCCGCAACGTGGCCCGGCGCGACGGCCTGGGCACCGCGCTGCTGGCGGCTGCCGAGACCATCGGCCGGCTGCCCGACCACTACGTGCAGGCGGTGGGCAGCGGAGCCGGGGCGATCGCCGCGCACCAGGCGGCCCGGCGGCTGCTGGCGGCCGGTTTCCCGGTGGCGGACCGCCCGGGCGCCGCGTCCGGCGGGCTGCCGCGGCTGCTGCTCTGCCAGAACGCCCCGTTCGCGCCGATGGTCCGCGCCTGGGAGGACGGCCTGGCGGAGCCGGTCATCGGCGCCGGACCCGAGGTGCGGGCGGCGGTGGCCGCCGTCCACGCCCGGGAACTGACCACCCGCAAGCCGCCCTACGCGGTGGCCGGCGGGGTGCGCGAGAGCCTCACCGAGAGCGGCGGGGAGCTGCGGGCGGTGGACAACGCCGAAGCGGCCGCCGCCGGAAGGCTGTTCGCCGCGGTCGAGGGCAACGACATCGAACCGGCCGCGGCGGTGGCCCTGGCCGGTCTGCGCCAGGCGGTCGCCGCCGGACGGATCCGGCCCGAGGAGACCGTGCTGCTGCACGTCACCGGCGGCGGCCGGGCCCGCCGCGCGGCCGCCCACCCGCCCGCCGCGGTCCACCCCGACCTGCGGATCCCGCCCGGACTGGGCGCCGAGGCCGCCGCCTACCTGGTGACCGGCGCATGACGGCCCCCGCCCCCGCCCCCGCCCCCGCCCCTGACCACGTCCCTGACTTCGCCCCCACCCCATCCGGTCGGCAGAGAGCAGAACAGACCATGCAGCAGTTCGCCTTTCCCGCCACCTCGGCCCAGCGCCGGATCTGGCTGGTGGAGCGGCTGATCCCCGGCACCAGCGCCTACCACCTGCCGTTCGCCCTGCACCTGGACGGCGCGCTCGACACCGCCGCGCTTCAGGCCGCGCTGACCGCCCTGGTCCACCGGCACGAGTCGCTGCGCACCTGCTTCGAGCAGGCGGACGGCGAGCTGGTGCAACTGGTCGGCGAACCGGCGCCGTTCGCGCTGGAGACCCGCGATACCGCGGACGCCGAGCTGGAGACAGTCCTGGCCGCCGACGCCTCACGCCCCTTCGACCTCACCCGCGGCCCGCTGCTGCGCGCGGTGCTGCACCGGCTGGCGCCGCGGCGCCACGTACTCGCGGTCACCGCACACCACCTGGTCGCCGACATGTGGTCGATCGGCATCCTGCTGGCCGAACTGGCGCAGTGCTATGCCGGACGCTCCCACGAACTGCCCGAACTGCCCATCCAGTACGGCGACTTCGCGGTGTGGGAGGGTGAGTGCCACGCCGCCGACGACGGGACGGGCCGCGCGTACTGGCACCAGGCGCTGGCCGGTGCGCCCGAGCTGCTGGAGCTGCCCTGCGACCGGCCGCGCCCGGCCGTGCAGTCGCTGCGCGGGGCCGCGCTGCCGGTGGAACTCCCGGCGGAGCTGACGGCCGGGATCCGGGCGCTGTGCCGCCGGGCCGGGGTCACCCCCTTCATGGCGCTGCTGGCCGCCTTCCAGGCGGTGCTGGCCCGGCACAGCGGCAGCGAGGACATCGTGGTCGGGACCGGCGCGGCGGTGCGCCCGTCCGAGACCGAGGCGCTGATCGGCTGCTTCATCAACATCCTGCCGGTGCGCACCTCGCTGGCCGGTGACCCGACCTTCGACGAGCTGCTCTGCCGGGTCCGCTCGGCCTCGCTGGCCGCCTTCGAGCACCAGGACCTGCCGTTCGAGCGGATGCTCCCGGAGCGGGGGGCGGGCCCGGCACTCAGCCACAACCCGCTGGTCCAGTCGCTGCTGCTGGTGCAGAACGCGCCGCTGGCCGCACCCGAGCTGCCCGGCCTGGCGGTGACCGTGCGGGAGGTGCCGCGCGGCGGTGCGCAGATCGACCTCAACCTCCAGATGCGCGAAGTGGAGGGCGTGTTCACCGGCACCGTCGAGTACGCGAGCGACCTGTTCGACGCGGCCACGGTCGAGCGGCTGCTCGGCCACTGGTACACCCTGCTGGCCGCCGCCGTCGCCGCCCCCGGCACCCGGCTGTCGGCACTGCCGATGCTCACCGGCGCCGAGCGGCGGCAGGCCCTGGCGGAGTGGAACGACACGGCCCACGCGTACCCGGGGGCCGGGGCCTGCCTGCACGAGCTCTTCGAGGAGCAGCTGTCGATGCGCCCTCAGGCACAGGCCGTCGTCGGCCCCACCGGCGAGCTGAGCTACGCGGAGCTCGACGCGCTCGCCGAGCGGATCGCCGGACGGCTGGCCGAACTGGGCGTGGGCCCGGACACGACCGTCGGCCTCTGCCTGGCCAAGGGCCCGGCGCTGGTGGCCGCCGTACTCGGCGTGCTCAAGGCGGGCGGCGCCTACCTGCCGCTGGATCCGGCCTACCCGGCGCAGCGGCTGGCCTTCATGCTCCAGGACGCGGCGCCGCCGGTCGTCCTCACCGAGCGGGCCCTGGCCGGGCTGCTGCCGTCCGTCGGGGCCGAACTGCTGGAGGTGGAGGACGCCGGGCAATGGCCCGCCGCCCGGCGGCGCCCGGACGGGCTGGGCCCGGACCACCTGGCGTACGTCATCTACACCTCGGGCTCCACCGGAACACCCAAGGGGATCGCCGTCCCGCACCGGGGCGTCGTCAACAACCTGCTGGACCTGAACGGCACCTACGGCATCGAGCCCGGCGACCGGGTGCTCGGCCTGTCGTCCCCCAGCTTCGACATGTTCGTCTACGAGACGCTCGGCATCCTGGCGGCGGGCGGCGCGGTGGTCATGCCGCACCCGGACCGGGCCCGCGACCCGCACCACTGGGTGGACCTGGTGCGCCGCCACAAGGTGACGGTGTGGAACTCGGCCCCGGCCCTGGCCGACGCCTTCGTCCGGGCGGGGGAGGAGCGGGGCGTCCGGCTGCCCCGGCTCAAGGCGGCCTTCCTCGGCGGCGACTGGATCCCCGTCGCCCTGCCCGGGCGCTTTCGCCGCCTCGCGCCGGAACTGGCCTTCATCGCGCTCGGTGGCGCCACCGAGGCGTCCATCCACTCGATCACCTATCCGGTCGCGGAGACCGACCCGGCCTGGACGAGCATCCCGTACGGCCGCCCGATGGTGAACCAGCAGGCCGTCGTGCTGACCCCCGCGCTGGAACCGGCCCCGGTCGGGGTACCGGGCGAACTCTGCCTGGCCGGAACCGGGCTGACCCGCGGCTACCTGCACCGCCCGGGCCTGACCGCGGACCGCTACCGCCCGCACCCGGGCGCCGGCACCGGCCCGGTACCGGCCGGGGCGCGGCTGTACCGCACCGGCGACCTGGCCCGCACCCGCGCCGACGGGGTGATCGAACTCATCGGGCGGCTGGACCACCAGGTCAAACTGCGCGGCCTGCGGATCGAGCTGGACGAGGTCGAGGCCGTGCTGCGCCGCCGGCCGGGCATCGAAAGGGCCGTGGTCACCGCCCGCGGCAGCGGGGACGACCGGTTCCTGGTCGGCTACCTCGTGCTCGCCGAGGATGCCGGGGAGGTCCCGTCCGTCGCCGAGCTGCGCGCCCTGCTCAAGGCGGACCTGCCCGAGTACATGGTCCCGGCGGCCTTCGTGACGCTGGACGCGCTGCCGCTGTCGCCCAACGGCAAGGTGGACCGCGCCGCGCTGCCCGAGCCCGACGGACGGGCCGACCGGGACGCCGCCGCGTACGTGGCCCCCCGTGACGACACCGAGCTGGTGCTCGCCGCGCTCTGGGCCGAGCTGCTGGAGACCGACCGGGTCGGCGCCGAGGACGACTTCTTCGCACTCGGCGGGCACTCGCTGCTCGCCACCCGGCTCGCCTCGGCGCTGCTGGAGACCTTCGGCGTCGAACTGCCGCTGCGCGAGCTGTTCGAGGCGCCCACCCTCGCCGAGCAGGCGCTGCGGCTGGCCGCCCGGGGGCGCGAGACGGGCACCGACGTCGCGGCCGTGGCCCGCATCGCGGCCGGACTGCTGGAGATGACCGACGAGGAGGCCCACGGGCTGCTCGCCGAACACGAGGAGAGCAACGCATGAGCACCACCACCACGACCACGGGCACCGGCGTCCTGGCCGACTACGCCGGCCTCGGCGCACAGCGCCTCGCCGCCGCCGACCCGCTGCTCTGCGGCCTGCTGGAGCGCGAACACGCCCGGCAGAACGAGACCCTGGCGATGGTGGCCGCCTCCAGCAGCGCCGACCCCTCGGTCCTGGCCTGTACCGGAGCGACCGTCTCCAACGTCACCACCGAGGGCTACCCCGGCGCCCGGTACCACGCGGGCTGCGAGCTGGTCGACGAGGTCGAGCGGCTGGCGGTGGCACGGGCCCGGTCGCTGTTCGGCGCCCAGTACGCCAACGTACAGCCGCACTCGGGTAGCACCGCCAACCAGATCGTGCTGTGCACCCTGATGAAGCCGGGCGACACCCTGCTCGGCATGGAGCTGAGCGCGGGCGGGCACCTCACCCACGGCTCCGCGGCCTCGATATCGGGCCGGTTCTTCCACGCGGTCGGCTACGGCACCGACGCCGACGGCATGCTGGACTACGAGCAGGTCGCCGAACTGGCCCGCGCACACCGGCCCAAGGTGATCGTCTGCGGCGCCAGCGCCTACCCGCGCACCGTGGACTTCCTCAGGTTCCGGCGGATCGCCGACGAGGTCGGCGCCTTCCTGCTCGCCGACATCTCGCACATCGCCGGCCTGGTCGCGGCCGGACTGCACCCCAGCCCGGTGGACCACGCGCACGCCACCACCACCAGCACCTACAAGCAGCTGTACGGGCCGCGCGGCGGCCTGATCCTGCTCGGCCGGGACGCCGACCTGCCGCTGCCCGGCACCCGGCGCACCCTGGCCCAGGCGATCGCGCACGGCACCTTCCCCTTCCTCCAGGGAACCCCGGACCTGGGCGCGGTCGCGGCCAAGGCGCGCGCCTTCGACATCGCCGCCCAGCCGGAGTTCCGCGCACTGGCCCGGCGCGTGGTGTCCGACGCCCGGGAACTCGCGGACGCCTTCACGGGGCTGGGCCACACCCTGGTCACCGGCGGTACCGACAACCACATGGTGCTCCTGAACCTCGGCCCCCGCGGCCTGACCGGCGCGATCGCCGAATCCGCGCTGGCCGACTGCGGGATCGTGGTCAACCGCAACCGGATACCGGATGACCCGTACGGCCCCCGGGTCACCAGCGGCATCCGCTTCGGCACCAACACGCTCGCGCTGCGCGCCATGGGACCGGCCGAGATGCGCCGGTGTGCCGCGCTGATCGACCGGGTGCTCAGCGCCGTGGTGCCCCGAGGCGAGCGCGAGTTCACCCTCGATCCCGCTGTACGCGCCGAGGTGCGCGGCGAAGTCACCCGGCTCTGCCGGGAGTTCCCGCTGCCGCACCACCTGCCGGCCTGACCCACTCCACGCCACCGACCCACCCGGGATCACCCAATGAGCCAGTCACCCCAGCGCACCGCGCTCTCCTCCGACAAGCGCCGCCTGCTCGCCAAGCTGCTCCAGCAGCAGGGCCTCGCCCGCACCGGCACGGCCGACCTGATCGCCCGCCGCCCCGAAGGGGCCCGGCTGCCGTTGTCCTTCGCCCAGCAGCGCCTCTGGTTCGTCGAGCAGTTCGCCGGTCCGAGTCCGCTCTACAGCATCGCCTGCACCGTCCGGCTGACCGGACGGCTGGACGCCGCCGCGCTCGAAGGGGCCCTGGGCCGGGTGGTGGCCAGGCACGAGGCGCTGCGCACCACCTTCCGCGCCCCGGACGGCCGCCCCGAGCAGGTCGTGCACGCCGCGGCCGAGGTCGCACTGCCGCTCACCGACCTGTCAGCCCTGGCCGACGACGCCCGGCAGGCCGCGCTCGACGAGCTCACCGAACGGGAGAGCCGCCGCCCGTTCGACCTGGGCGCCGGACCTCTGCTCCGGGGCAGCCTGGTCAAGCTGGCCGACGAGGAGCACCTGCTGCTGCTCGCCATCCACCACATCGTGGCGGACGGCTGGTCGCTGGACGTCCTGGTGCGCGAACTGGCCCACCACTACCGCCCCGACGCGGCTGATCTCCCCGAACTGCCCGTCCAGTACGCCGACTTCGCCCTTTGGCAGCACGAGCGGGTGTCCGGTGAAGCGCTGGACCGACAACTGGCGCACTGGCGCGAGCGGCTGGCGGGCGCGCCGAGCACCGTGGACCTGCCCACCGACCGGCCGCGCACCGCCCGGCAGAGCTTCGCCGGTGCCAGCTTCCCGTGGCGGCTGGACGGTGACCTGGCCACCCGGCTGACCGCGCTGGCCCGCGAGCACGACGCCACCCTGTACATGGCCCTGCTGGCCGGATTCACGGCCGTGGCGCACCGCTGGAGCGGGCAGGAGGACCTGGTGGTCGGCTCGCCGGTCGCCAACCGCAACCACCCGCAGACCGAGGGTCTGATCGGCTTCTTCGTCAACATGCTGCCGCTGCGCGCCGACCTTTCCGGCAACCCGACCTTCCGCGAACTGATGGGCCGCGTGAGGGAGTCCGCGCTCGCCGCGTACGCCCATCAGGACGTGCCGTTCGAGCGGATCGTCGAGGAGGCCCGCCCGGACCGCGACGCGGGCGGGCGCACGCCCTTCGCCAACCTGCTGCTGGTGCTCCAGAACACCCCGGAGACCCGGATCGAGCTGCCCGGGCTGCGGATGGACGTGGCCGCGGTGGACACCGGCACCGCCAAGTTCGACCTGCACCTCCAGGTCACCGAGACCCCGCAGGGCCTGACCGGCCTGGCCGACTACAGCACCGAGCTGTACGAGGAGCGCACCGTACGCCGGTTCGTCGATCAGTGGCTGCGCCTGCTGACCGCCGCGGTCGCCGACCCGGACACCCGGCTGGACGCGCTGCCGCTGCTGACCGGCGCCGAGCGCCGCGCCGAACTGGCGGCCGGCGCCGCCCGGCAAGCCATCGGAGCGGGGGCGCGCAGCCTGCCGGCGGCCTTCGCCGAACAGGTCCGGCTGCGGCCCGACGCGATCGCGGTCGGCTGCGGTGAGCAGCGCCTGAGCTACGCCGAGCTGGACCGCCGCTCGGACGCGCTGGCCCGGCGGCTGCGCGAGCTGGGGGTGGGCCCGGAGAGCCGGGTGGCGATCTGCGTGGAGCCCTCGGTGCGGCTGGTCACCGGGATCCTGGGCATCCTGAAGAGCGGCGGCGCGTACGTCCCGCTCGACCCGCGCCACCCGGCCGAGCGGCTGGCCTTCACCCTCGCCGACTCCGGCGCGGTGGCCCTGGTCGCCGACCCGGCACACGCCGCGCTCGCCGACGGGATCGCGGTCCTGGACGTCGACCAGCCGCTGTCCGCGCAGCCGTTGTCCGCGCAGCCCCAGGAACTGGCCCCGCTGGGCCCGGACCACCTCGCGTACGTGATCTACACCTCCGGCACCACCGGGCGCCCCAAGGGCGCGCTGCTCACCCACGCCAACGTGCTGCGGCTGTTCGACGCGGCCGCCGCGGACGTGTCCTTCGGCCCGGACGACGTCTGGTCGCTCTACCACTCGGCCGCCTTCGACTTCTCGGTCTGGGAGATCTGGGGCGCACTGCTGCACGGCGGGCGGATCGCCGTGGTGCCGCAGGAGGCCCGGCGCACCCCTGCCGCCTGCCGCGCGCTCGTGCGCGCCGAAGGCGTCACCGTGTTCAGCCAGACCCCCACCGCGTTCCGCCAGTTCGCCGACGCCGACGCCGACGCCGACGCCGACGCCGACGCCGACGCCGACGCCGACGCCGACGCGGCGGCCGACGAGCCGCAGGCCCGTCCGCTCGCGCTGCGGCACGTGGTGTTCGGCGGCGAGGCCCTGGAGCCGGGCACGCTGCGCGACTGGGCCGCCCGGCACCCCGACGGCCCGCGCCTGGTGAACATGTACGGCATCACCGAGACCACCGTGCACGTCACCGCGCACACGCTCGGCCCCGCCGACCTGACCGCCTCCGGCAGCGTGATCGGCCGCCCGCTCGCCGACCTGGCGGTGCACCTGCTGGACCGGCGCGGCGAACCGGTGCCGCCCGGGGTCCCCGGCGAGCTGTGCGTCGGCGGGCCGGGCCTGGCCCGCGGTTACCTGGGCCGCCCCGGCCTGACCGCCGAACGCTTCGTCCCCTCCCCGCTCGGCGACGGCGACCGGCTCTACCGCAGCGGCGACCTGGCCCGGCGGCTGCCCGACGGCACGCTGGAGTACCTGGGCCGCATCGACCAGCAGGTGAAGGTCCGCGGGCACCGGGTCGAGCTCGGCGAGATCGAGGCGGAGCTGGGCGCCCACCCGGGCGTACGGCACGCGGCCGTACTGCCCCGGGAGGCCCCGGACGGCGGCACCGGGCTGGTCGCCTACCTGGTCCCCGACCAGGAGGCCGGACAGCAGACGGCGCAGGGCCCGGGCCGCGCGGCCGACGCCGAGCAGGTCGACCGGTGGCGCACCGTCTTCGACACCGCCTACGACCAGTACGAGCAGGTCGGCGGCGCCGACCCCACCTTCAACATCCGTGGCTGGACCAGCAGTTACACCGGCGAGCCGATCCCGGCCGAGGAGATGCGGCGCTGGGTCGAGGACACCGTCGCCCTGGTCCGCCGCACCGGCCCGCGCCGGGTCCTGGAGATCGGCAGCGGCACCGGCCTGCTCCTCTTCCGGCTGGCCGGCGCGTGCGAGCAGTACACCGGCCTCGACCTGTCCGATACCGCCGTCGCCCACGTGCGCCGCCACCTCCCGGCGGACTGGGAGCACGTACGGCTGCTGCGCCGGGCCGGCCACGAGGTGGACGACCTGGCGGCCGAGGAATTCGACACCGTGATCGTCAACTCGGTGGCGCAGTACCTGCCGAGCGCCGCCTACCTGACCGAGGTACTCACCAAGGCCGCCGCCGTACTCGCCCCGGGCGGGCGGATCGTGGTCGGCGACGTACGCCACCTGGCCCTGCTCGACGCCTTCCAGGTCTCGGTGCTCCGGCCGGGCCTGCCCGCCGGGGCGGGTGACGCGGAACTGGCCCGCCAGGTCCGCCTCGCCGTACGGCAGGAGGACGAACTGCTGCTGGACCCGCGCTTCTTCCAGGCGCTGCGCCAGGAGATCCCGCGGATCGGCCGAGTCGAGGTGCTGCTCAAGCCCGGCCGCGACCCCAACGAGATGACCCGCTACCGCTACGACGTCGTACTCCACCTGGACACCGCACCCGCCCCCGACCCCGACGCCCCGGTGCGCACCGTGCAGTGGACCGGCGGCGACCCGCGGACACTGCTGGGGACACTGCTGGACGGCTCCCCGCTGGTGGTCACCGGCATCCCCAACGCCCGGGTGCACGCCGACGCCCGCACCGCCGCCCGGCTCGCCGCCGCGGCCCCGGGCACGGATCCGGCCGATGGCGCCACCGAGGACCCCGCCGCCCTCGATCCGCAGGAGCTGCGCGAGCTCGCCGACGAGCTCGGCCTCGCCGTCGAGCTCAGCTGGGCGGACGGCGACCCGCTCGGCCGCTTCGACGCCGCCTTCCGCCCGGCGGGAACCGACCCGGAGACGGCGCTGCCGCCCGCCGGGGACAGCGCCGGCCTGCCGTGGCCGCACTGGGCCAACGACCCGCACCGCGGCCGCGCCGCCCGCGGCCTCGTGCCCCGGCTCCGCACCCACCTGCGGGAACGGCTGCCGGAGTACATGGTCCCGGAGGGCTTCGTCACGCTGGACGCGCTCCCGCTGACCGCCAACGGCAAGCTCGACCGGGCCGCACTGCCCGCGCCGGACTGGTCCACCGGATCCACCGCCCTGCTCGCCCCGCGCGACGAGACCGAGCGGGCCCTCGCCGAGATCTGGAGCACCGTCCTGGGCGTGGCCCGGATCGGCCTGGCCGACGACTTCTTCGACCTCGGCGGGCACTCGCTGCTCGCCGTCCAGGTGACCGCCGCCGTGCGCGAGGCCCTGGGCCGTGAGCTGACGGTGCGGGCGCTGTTCGAGGCACCGGTCCTGGGCGAGTACGCCGAGACGGTGCGCCGCGCCCCGGCCGTCGAAGCGCCGGCCGCGTCGGCCGGGCCGGTGCGCGAGGTCGTACCGGCCGCCGACGCCGGGTTCGACGACCTGTCCCCCGGGGAGCTGGCCGCGTTGATGGGCGCAGACCTGTGAGCGCCGCCGCGAGCGGCCCGAGCGCCACCGCCCCCACCCCCGACCGCGCCCCCGTGAAGGAGCACCCCGTGGCCACCACCCCCCGTACCGTCGAGGTGCTGCCGACCTCCGCCGCCCAGCGCCGCTTCTGGCTCATCGACCGGCTGGAAGGCCCCAGCGGCGTCTACAACACCGCTGCCGCGCTGCGGCTGCGCGGACCGCTGGCCACCGAGCACCTGCACCGGGCGTTCCAGCTGCTGGTCGACCGGCACGAGGCCCTGCGCACCGTGTTCCCGGCCCGCGACGGCTCCCCGGTCCAGCTGGTGCTGCCGCGACGCGCCTTCGAGCTGGGCCTGACCGAGGCCGCCGGAGCCGGCGAAGAGGAAGCCCGCGCACTGGCCGGCCGGCTCGCCGAGCAGCCGTTCGACCTGGCCAAGGGCCCGCTGATGCGGGCCGAACTGATCGTGCTCGGGCCGCAGGAGCACCTGCTCGTCGTGGTCCTGCACCACATCGTGGTGGACCGCTGGTCCTTCGGGCTGCTGATGTCCGAACTCTCCGAGTGCTACGCCGCCCTGGCCGAACAGCGGCCGGTACGGCTGCCCGAGCTTCCGGTGCGCTACGCCGACCACGTGGCCGGCCGGCAGGCCCTGCTGGACGGCGGGCTCGGCGAACGGCTGCTCGACTACTGGCGCGGCCAACTGGCCGGAGCACCCGAGGCGTTGGAACTGCCCGGCGACCGGCCTCGGCCGCCGGTGCGCAGCTTCCGCGGCGCGAGCGTGCCGGTGAGGCTGGACGCTGCCGCCTCGCAGGCGGTGCGCGACCTGTGCAAGACCGCGGGGGCGACCCCGTTCATGGTGCTGCTGGCCGCCTTCCAGGCGGTGCTGGGCCGGCACGCGGGTACCGGGGACGTGGTGGTGGCGACCGGGCCCGCCACCCGGGCCCCGGGCGCCGAGCTGCTGGTCGGCTCGCTGGTCAACACGGTGCTGCTGCGCACCTCGCTGGCCGGTGATCCCACCTTCGCCGAGCTCGTCGAGCGGGTGCGGGGCACCGCGCTGGACGCCTTCGACCGCCAGGAGCTGCCCTTCGACCGGCTGGTCGAGGAGCTGGCGCCCAGCCGCGACCTGTCGCGAAACCCGCTGGCCCAGGTCGGCTTCGTGCTCCAGAACGCGCCCGCCACCACACCCGCCCTGACCGGCCTGGCCGTCGAGCCGGTGCCCGTGGCACGGGACAGCGCGCACCTGGACCTCGACCTGCAACTGGCGGAGGAGGACGGTTGCTTCACCGGGTTCGCGGAGTTCGCCCTCGACCTGTTCGACGCCCCGACGGTGGCCCGGCTGCTCGGCCACTGGACCACCCTGCTGAGCGCCGCCGTCCGCGCACCCGGCACCCGGCTGTCCGGACTGCCGATGCTCACCGCGGCCGAGCTGGAGCGGGAGCTGCACGGCTGGAACGACACCGACGGCGAGTTCCCCGCCGGACGGCGGGTGGACCAGCTGTTCGCCCGCCAGGCGGCCCGGACCCCCGGAGCGTCCGCCGTGATCGACGCGTCCGGGACCCTGGACTACCGGTCCCTGGACGCCTGGGCCGGACGGATCGCCCACCGGCTGAGGCAGGCCGGCGTCGGGCCGGACGTACCGGTGGCGCTGTGCCTGGAGCGCGGGGCCGGACTCAGCGCCGCCATGCTGGGCACGCTGCGCGCGGGCGGCGCCTTCCTCGGACTGGACCCGTCCTATCCGGCCGACCGGCTGGCCTTCATGCTCGCCGACGCGGGCCCGGCCGTGGTCCTGGCCGACCGGTCCACCGCGGTTGCGCTCCCGCCCGGCACCGAACCGCTGCTGCTGGAGGAGATCCCCGCCGACGGACCCGAGTTCGGCCGTACCGAGGGCGAATCCGGCCGTACCGGAGGCGAGCCGGCGGGAGCGGGCGAGACCAACCTGGCGTACCTGGTGTACACATCCGGCTCCACCGGGCGCCCCAAGGGCGTCGCGGTGACCCACCGGGCCATCGTCAACACCTTCGCGGGACTGGCCCGTTCGCACGGCTTCGGCCCCGGCGACCGGATGATCGCGCTGCACTCGCCGAGCTTCGACCCGGCCGTGCACGACTGCCTGGCCCCGCTGGTGGCCGGAGCCACCGTCGTCTTCCCGGCCGAGGACACGGTCCGCGACCCGCGGCACTGGGCCGAGCTGGTCGCGCACCACCGGGTGACCGTGTGGTCGATGGGGCCGGCCGGTACCGAGGCGATGCTGGCCGCCGCCGAGGAACACGGCCTGGCCCTGGACAGCCTGCGCACCGCGATGATCGGCGGCGACGTACTGCCGCCCGCGCTGCCGCCGCGGCTGCGCGCCGCGGCCCCCGGCTGCCGGGTGGTCAATTCGGCCGGTGTGGCCGAGGCCGCCTTCTGCAACAACGAGTACCTGGTCCCCGAGGACGCCGGGCCCGGCCCGGTGCCCTACGGCCGCCCGCTGCTCAACCAGCGCCTGCTGGTGCTGGACGGTTTGCTGCGCCCGGTACCGGCCGGGGTCCCCGGCGAACTGTGCGTGGCGGGCGAGGGCCTGGCCCGCGGCTACCTGGGCCGCCCCGGCCTGACCGCCGAGCGCTTCGTGCCGCACCCGTACGGCCGGGTGCCGGGGGAGCGCCTCTACCGCACCGGCGACCTGGCCCGCCGCCGGGCCGACGGCGAACTGGAGCTGCTCGGCCGCGCCGACAACCAGGTCAAGATCCGCGGCTTCCGGGTCGAGCCGGGCGAGGTGACCGGCATCCTGCTCGGGCACCCGGCCGTGGCCGACGCGGTCGTCGTGGCCCGCGAGGCAGCCCCCGGCGACCGGCGGCTGGCCGCCTACTGGGTGCCCGCGGCCCGCCCGGACCACGCCCCGGTCTCCGACGCCGAGCTGGCCGCCTGGCTGCGCGAGCGGCTCCCCGGCCACCTGGTCCCCGCGCTGTGGACCGGGCTGGCGGCCCTGCCGCTCTCGCCCAACGGCAAGGTGGACCGGGCCGCGCTGCCCGAACCGGCCGCGGCGGCCGACACCGCGGACCGCCTCGCCCCCCGCACCGCCGACGAGGCCGCCGTCGCCACGATCTGGCAGCGGCTGCTGGAGCTGCCCGAGGTCGGCGTACTGGACGACTTCTTCGACCTCGGCGGCCACTCGCTGCTCGCCAACCGGCTGGTCAGCGCGCTGCGCGCGGAGTTCGGCGTGGAGGTGCGGCTGCGCGAGGTGTTCGCCGCCACCACGGTGGCCGCGCAGGCCGGCCTGGTCGGGCGACTGCGCTCGGCCGAGGGCCCGGCGCCCGCCGCCCCGTTGCCGCCGGTCACCCCCGCGGACCGCTCCCGCCCGCTGCCACTTTCCTTCGCCCAGCAGCGGATGTGGCTCTTCGACCGCTTCGCCCCCGGCAACCCGGCCTATCACGTGCCCACCGCGGTTCGGATCGGCGGCGACCTGGACCCGGTGGCGCTGGCCGCCGCGCTGCGCGCGCTGATGGCCCGGCACGAGGTGCTGCGTACGGTGGTGGTGCAGACGGACGGCGCCCCGACGCAGCGCGTCCTGCCGGCCGGCGAGGCCCCGCTGACCGTCCGTGAACTCGCCGTCGACGAGCGGGCGGAGGACCTGGTCGACGCGTTCGTCACCCGTCCCTTCGACCTTGCGGCGGAGGCGCCGCTGCGCGCCCTGCTCCTGCGGATCGCCCCGGCCGAGCACCTGCTGGTACTGGTGATCCACCACATCGCGCTCGACGGCTGGTCGATGGGCGTACTGGTCGAGGACCTGGCCGCGCTCTACGACGGCCGCGACCTGCCGCCGCTTCCCGTGCAGTACGCCGACTACGCCCAGTGGCAGGCCGACCGGGCCGCCGAGGGCCGCTGGACCGAGCAGCTGGAGCACTGGCGCGGACGGCTGGCCGGACCGCTGCCGGTACTGGAACTGCCCGCCGACCGGCCGCGCCCGGCCACCCCGAGCCTGGCCGGTGCGGTCCACGAGTTCACCCTGTCCGCGGAGCTGACGCAGCGGCTGCGCGCGCTGGGCACACGGCACGGCGCCACCCTGTTCATGGTGCTGCTCGCCGGTTACCAGACACTGCTGGGACGGCTCTCGGGCGCCGAGGACGTGCTCGTCGGCACCCCGGTCGCGGGCCGCGGCCAGCGCGAACTGGACGGCCTGGTGGGCTGCTTCGTCAACAGCCTCGCGCTGCGCGGCGACCTGTCCGGTGACCCCGCCTTCGCCGAGCTGCTGGAGCGCACCCGCGACCGCGTGCTCGCCGACTTCGACTGCCAGGAAGTGCCGTTCGAGCAGGTGCTGGACGCCGTCGGAGCCGAGCGCGACCCCGCCCGGCACCCGGTGTTCCAGACCATGCTGACCCTGCAGAGCGCCCGCCCGCCCCGGGCCGGATTCGACGGGCTGGACGTCGAGCCGGTGGACGCGCAGACCGGCTCCTGCCTGATGGACCTGATGTTCACCGCCGCCGAGCAGGGCGGAGGCATGGTCTTCACGGTGGAGTACGCGACGGACCTGTTCGACGCGGAGAGCATCGTCCGCCTGGCGCACCGCTTCGGCGTGCTGCTGGAGGCTGCCGCCGACGCGCCGAGCACCGCCCTGTCCGGGCTTGCGCTGCTGGACGCCGAGGAGCGCCGCACCGCGCTCACCGAGTGGAACGACACCGCCCGCCCCCTCCCGTCCGTCGGCCTGCACGACCTGGTGGCGGCGGCAGCGGCCCGCACCCCCGGCGCCCCGGCGCTGGAGCACGAGGGCCGCACCACCAGCTACGCCGAACTGGAGGCCGCCGCCGAGCGGTGCGCCGGCCGGCTGCGGGCGCTGGGCGTCGGCGGGCAGAGCGTGGTCGCGGTGCACGCGGCCCCGACGCCCCAGCTGGTCACCGCCCTGCTCGGGGTGCTGAAGGCGGGCGCGGCGTTCACGACGCTCGACCCGGCGCTGCCCGAACAGCGGCTGCGCCTGCTGCTGGAACTGTCCGGCGCACAGCTCGTGCTCACCGACGGCAGCGAGTCCGGCGGGCTCCTGGACGGGGTCCCGGTGGCCCCGATCGAGGCGGCGGCCGCGCCGGACGCGGCCGCCCCGGTGACCGGCACCGCGACCGCACCGGACGCGCTGGCCTGCGTCTTCTTCACGTCCGGCACCACCGGTTCCCCCAAGGGATCGATGTTCACCCACCGGGGCCTGGTCAACTTCACCCTCGCGATGGCCGAGGAATTCCGGCTGGCCCCCGGCGACCGCTTCCTGCAACTGGCCTCCACCGGCTTCGACGTGCTGCTGGAGGAGCTCTTCCCGGCCCTGGCCGCCGGTGCCACCGTGGTGCTGCCCGGTGCCCGGCTGCTGGCCGGCGGCGTCGACCTGACCGGCTACCTGGCCGAGCACCGGATCACCGGCCTGGAACTGACCACCGCCTACTGGCACGACTGGGCCGCCGAACTGGAGCGCACCGGCGCCGCGCTCCCCGCGGACCTGCGGTTCGTGGCGATGGGCGGCGAGCGGGTGCGCCGGGACCGGCTGGCCGCCTGGCAGCGGCTCGGGGTGCCGCTGGTGCACGTGTACGGGCTGACCGAGGTGACCTGCACCTCGACCACCCGGCGCGTCACCGGCGAGCCGGTGGACGGCGACGGCCTGCCGATCGGCCGCCCGCTGGCCAACACCACCGTCTACCTGCTGGACGCGGCCGGTCAGCCCGTACCGGTCGGCTCCCCGGGCGAGCTCCACCTGGGCGGCGCCGGTCTGGCCCGCGGCTACCTGGGCCGCCCCGGCCTGACCGCCGAACGCTTCGTCCCGGACCCGTACGGAGAACCCGGCGCCCGGCTCTACCGCACCGGCGACCTGGCGCGCCACCGGGCCGACGGCGAGGTGGAGTTCATCGGCCGCGCCGATCAGCAGGTGAAGATCCGCGGCCACCGGATCGAGCCCGGCGAGGTGGAGGCGCAGCTCGCCGAGCGGCCCGAGGTCGGCGCCGCCGCGGTCGTGGTCCGCGAGGACGAGCCGGGCGAGAAGCGGCTGGTCGGCTACGTGGTGGCCGCCCCCGGTACCGAACCGGACGTCTTCGAGCTGCGCACCGCTCTGCGCGAGCGGCTGCCCGAGTACCTGGTGCCGTCCTCGATCGTGCTGCTGCCCGCGCTGCCGCTGAACGGCAACGGCAAGCTCGACCGCGGTGCGCTGCCCCGCCCGGGTCGTGCCGAGCTGACCGGCGGTGCGGCGGTGGCCCCGCGCACCCCCGCCGAGGCGGAGATCGCGGAGCTGGCCGGGGAACTGCTCGGCCTGCCGGCCGTGGGCGTCCACGACAACCTCTTCGACCTCGGCCTGCACTCGCTGCTGGCCGTCCGGTTCGCCGCCCGGGTGCGCGAGACCTGCCAGGTCGAGGTGGACCTGCGGGTGTTCTACGAGGCGCCCACCGTGGCCGAGCTGGCCCTGCGGGTGGTGCAGCTCCAGGCCGAGGCGACCGACCCGGACGACCTTGCGCGGCTGCTCGCCCAACTGGAGGCCGAGGACGGCCTCGCCACCGCCTGAGCCCGGCGCAGCAACCTGCCCACGCACCCACCCCCGAACACGTCGAACCCCGAGTACGTCGAAACCCGGCCGACCCGGCCACCGGAGGAACCCATGCCCATCGCCCCGGCACTGCTGGAGGACTGGCTCCGCGAGCGGTACTTCACCACCACCTACGACATCAGCAGCAGCGGTGTCGAGAACTACACCGTCGACCAGGTCCTCGCCCTGGCCGGCACCAGCGCCGCCTCGCTCGGCGACGTCGTGTTCCGCGACAGCCACTCGCTGGGCGGCGAGCCGCTGCGCGCCGCGCTCGCCGAGCGGCACGGCACCGACCCCGGCTCGGTGATCGCCACCCAGGGCTCCAGCGAGGCGATCTACCTGGTCATGCACGCCCTGCTGAAGCCCGGCGACGAGGTCGTGGTGCAGGCCCCCGCCTACCACGCGCTGGTCGAGGTGGCCGCCTCGCTGGGCTGCCGGATCGTCCCGTGGGCGATGCGCACCGAGCACGGCGTGGTCACCAACGAGGACGAGCTGCTGGCGCTGATCGGCCCGGACACCGCCATGGTGGTGGTCAACTTCCCGCACAACCCGACCGGCGCCACGGTGACCGAGGACCAGCAGGCCGCCGTCATCGAGACCTGCGCCCGGTACGGCACCTGGCTCGCCTGGGACAACGCCTTCCAGCACCTGGTGTACGACCGTCCGCCGCTGCCCGACCCGACCGCCCGCTACCCCCGGGCGATCTCCTTCGGCACCCTGTCCAAGGCGTACGGCCTGCCGGGCCTGCGGGTCGGCTGGGCGCTCGCCGCGCCCGAGGTCCTGGCGGGCTGCGTGCGCCGCCGCGATTACACCAGCCTGGCCCTCTCCCCGCTCGTGGAAGCGGTGGCCACGCACGCCGTCCGGCACGCCGACGAACTGCTGCGCCCCCGGCTGGCCCAGGCCGCCGCCAACCGGGGGGTGCTCGCCGACTGGCTGGCCGCGCACCGCGACCAGGTGTCCGCCGACCTGCCGGCCGGCGGGGTCACCGCCTTCCCCGAGCTGACCACGGTGGCGGACGTGACGGAGTTCGCCGACCGGCTCGACCGCGAGCACGGCGTGCTGGTCGTACCCGGCGCCTGCTTCGGCGCCCCCCGGCACATCCGGCTCGGCTTCGGCGGCGCCGCCGAAGAGCTGACCGCCGGACTCGACCGGCTCGCCGCGCTGCTGCCCGAACCCCGCTGACTCCCTTCGCAGACCCGACCACCGAGGTGATCCACCCCATGCACACCCTCACACTCGACCCCGCCGACGCCGACGCGGTCGCCGCCCTGCTCGACGAACTGGCCGAGCGGCACGACAGCGTCGAGGACCAGACCCTCCAGGACGAACTGACCCTCCAGTCCCACCGGTTGCCGCTCGCGCTGCGCCGCTTCCTGACCGACTTCCGGCTGCACGAACCGGCCGGAGCCTGCGTGGTCTCCGGCTACCGCGTCGACCAGGACCGGATCGGCGCCACCCCGGCGCACTGGCAGCACCGCACCGGGGTCTCCCCGGCCCTGCGCGAGGAGATCTTCCTGCTGCTGTGCGGGGCGCTGCTCGGCGAGCCGGTCGCCTGGGCCACCCAGCAGGACGGCTACCTGGTGCACGACGTCCTGCCGGTCAAGGGCCACGAGGACGAGCAGATCGGCACCGGCAGCAACCAGACCATCTTCTGGCACGTCGAGGACGCCTTCCACCCCTACCGGGGCGACTACGTGGGCCTGCTCTGCCTGCGCAACCCGGACCGGGTGCCGACCACCTTCGTCGGAGTGCAGGACCTGGAGATCTCCGCCGAGGACCGGCGGGTACTGGCCGAGCCGCGCTTCTACATGCTGCCCGACAACTCGCACCTCCAGATGCTCGACGCCGGCCCCGGACGCCCCCTGGAGGGCGGCACGCGGCTGCTGGACGCGGCGTACGAGCGGCTGAAGCAGATGCGCGACGACGCGGCACCGGTACCGGTGCTGTTCGGCTCACCGGCCGATCCTTACCTGTGCCTGGACCCGTACTTCATGGACCTGGACCGGCTGGACCCGCAGGCCCGGGACTCCCTCCAGCGGCTATCGGACGAGATCGACCGCCGCCTCGGCGGCGCCGCACTGGCCTCCGGCGAGATCGTCTTCGTCGACAACTACCGCGCGGTGCACGGCCGCAGCTCCTTCGCGGCGCGCTTCGACGGCACAGACCGCTGGCTCAAGCGGGTCAACGTCGCCCGCGACCTGCGCAGGTCCCGAGACGCGCGGGCCACCGCCGCATCCCGCGTCCTGTTCTGACCAGGGCCCGTCGGCCCCGTCCGCCGCCGACGCAACTCCGCCTTCCACCCACGGCCCTAGGGCCCGCCTGATCTTCTCCGGGGAGAGCACCGTGAGCACCACCCAGACCGCCGCCGCCGAGGCCGCCACCGCCGACACCGCCCGCCGCATCGCCGAGCTGCCGCCCGAGCAGCGGGCCCGGCTGGAGGCCCGGCTGCGCGAGCGGCTGGCCCGGCGCCCGGCCGCGCCCGCTGGCGTGCCGCGCCGCCCCGAGGGGGCGCCGGTGCCGCTGTCCTTCACCCAGGAGCAGATCTGGCTTGCCCAGCAGCTCGCCCCGGAGTCGGCCGCGTACAACGTGCCGATGGCGGTGGCCTGCTCCGGTCCGCTCGACGCCGAGCGGCTGGCCCGGGCGTTCCGCATGGTGATCACCCGGCACGAGGTGCTGCGTACCACCTTCGCGGCCGGACCCGACGGCCTGCCCGTTCAACTGGTGCACGAGGAGGCCAGGTTCGAGCTGCCGGTGACCGACCTCCGGGCCCTGGCGGCGGACGAGGCCGAGGCGCGGGTGCGCGCCCGGCTGGCGGAGGAGGCGCACACCCCGTTCGACCTGGCGGCCGGGCCGCTGCTGCGGGCCGCGCTGATGCGCACCGGGGAGCAGGAACACGTCCTGTTGTTGACGATCCATCACATCGTGTCGGACGCCTGGTCGGTGAACGTGCTGCTCGCCGAGGCCGCGACGGCCTACCGGCCGGCCGACGGTTCCGCAGGCGCGGAACTGCCCGCGCTGCCGGTGCAGTACGGCGACTTCGCCGCCTGGCAGCGCGGCAGCCGGGGCGGCGCCGCGTACCAGGAGAGCCTCGGCTACTGGCAGCAGCGGCTGTCCGGCCTGACCGACACCCCGCCGCCCGCCACCACCACCGGCCGGCCGGAGGGCGGCGCGGCCGCCGGAACGCACAGCCTGGAGCTGCCCGCCGAGGTCGCGGCCGGCCTGCGTGCACTGGCCGTACGACACCGGACCACCCTCTTCACGGTGTCCCTCGCGGCGCTCCAGGTGCTGCTGCACCGGTACGGCGGCGGGCCCGACCCGGTGATCGCCACCCCGGTCGGCGGACGCGGGCGCAGCGAGCTGGAAGGCCTGATCGGCTGCTTCGTCAACACCCTGCTGCTGCGGGGCGACGTTTCCCCTCGCTCCGCTGGGGATGCCCCTGGCGGCGAACCGACCTTCGCCGAGCTGCTGGACCGGACCACCGAAGCGACCCGACGCGACTTCCGGCACCAGGAGGTGCCCTTCGAGCAGCTGGCCGCACAGCTGCGGTCCAGCTCGCCGGACGGACTGGCACGCACCATGCTGGTGCTCGACCAGGCCGCCCCGGAAACCGCCCGGGACGGCGCCGACTCCGGCGGACTGGTACTGCGCCCGCTGGACGCGGCCGGCCCGGCCGACGCCAAGCGGGACCTGACGTTCACCGTCTCGGAGACCGGCGACACGCTGACGCTGACCCTGGTCCACCGCACCGACCGATACGAGGAGCGCTCCGCCGAGCGCCTGCTCGCCCACTACGCCACGCTGCTGCGCGAGGTCTGCGCCGACCCGCACCGCCCGGTCGGCCGGCTGCCGCTGCTGACCGCCGAAGAGCGCACACTGCTGCTCGACACCTGGAACGCCACCGCTCTCGAAGTGCCCGCCGGGACCTTCCACGGCCGCTTCGCCGAGCAGGCCGCCCGCACCCCGCACGCCGTGGCGGTGGTCGGCGCCGACGGCACCCACCGCTACGCCGAACTGGACCGGCTGGCCAACCGGCTGGCCCACCACCTGCGCGCGCTCGGCGTCGGCAGCGAGACGCCCGTGGCCATCTGCCTGGAGCGCGGGGCCTGGACCGTGGTCGCGCTGCTCGCCGTACTCAAGGCCGGCGGCTGCTACGTGCCGGTGGACCCGGCCCAGCCGCAGGAGCGGATGGCGATGATGCTCGCCGACACCGCCGCCCCCGTGGTGATCACCCGCGCCGCCCTCGCCGACCGGCTGCCGTCCGGTGTGCGGGCGGTCGCGGTGGAGGAACTGGCTCTCGACGCGCAGCCCGACACCGCCCCGGAGGTGCCCGTGGATCCGGGCCAGGCGGCCTACGTCCTGTTCACCTCCGGCTCCACCGGCCGGCCCAAGGGCGTGGTGGTCGAGCACCGGCAGGTGCTCAACTACCACACCGCCGTGGTGTCCGCGCTGGGCCTGGAAGCGGCCGGGTACGCGATGGTGCAGCCGTTCACCTTCGACTCCTGCGTCACGGTCCTGTCGTCCGCGCTCCTGGGCGGCGGCACGCTGCACATGGTGGACGCCGACACCGCTTCGGACGGGCGACGGCTGGCCGCGTACTTCGCCGAGCACGCGATCGACTACCTGAAGATCAGCCCCTCGCACCTGGCGGCGCTGGAGGGGCCGGGCGCCGAGCACCGGGTGCTGCCCCGCCGGGGCCTGATCCTGGGCGGCGAGGGTTCGACCAGCAGCTTCGTGCGCGAACTGCTGGGCCGGGCCGAGTGCGAGGTCCTCAACCACTACGGGCCGACCGAGACCACGGTCGGCGTGACCACCCACCGCCCGCGGGCACGGGAACTCGCCCGTACCTCGACCGTGCCGATCGGCAGCCCGCTGGGCAACGTCCGGGCGTACGTGCTGGACGGCCGGGGCGAGCCGGTGCCGGTCGGGGTGCCGGGCGAGCTGTTCATCGGCGGCGCCCAGGTCACCCGGGGTTACCTGGGCCGTCCGGGCCTGACCGCCGAGCGCTTCGTGCCCGACCCGACCGGTGCGCCGGGCGCCCGGATGTACCGCACCGGCGACCTGACCCGCCGACTGCCGGACGGCGCGATCGAGTTCCTCGGTCGGCTGGACGACCAGGTGAAGATCCGCGGCTTCCGGATCGAACTGGGCGAGGTGGAAGCGGCCCTGGCCGCCCTGGAGCCGGTGGCGGCAGCGGCCGCGGTGGTCCGCGAGGACCGGCCCGGGGACCGGCAGCTCGTCGGCTACCTCGTCCCGCTGCCCGGCGCCGAGATCGAACCCTCCGGCCTGCGAGGCGAGTTGGCCAAGGCGCTGCCCGGCTACATGGTGCCGTCCGCGCTGGTGGTGCTCGACGCGCTGCCGCTCACCGCGCACAACAAGCTGGACCGTCGCGCCCTGCCGGCCCCGCCGCGCCAGGAGGCCGGGGCCGGGCGGGCCGCGCGCGACGAGCGGGAGGCCGCCCTGTGCCGGATCTTCGCCGAGGTGCTGGGCGCCGAGCGGGAGCCGGGCATCGACGAGAGCTTCTTCGACCTCGGTGGCCACTCCCTGCTGGCGATGCGGCTGGTTGCCGCGGTGCGGGCCGAGCTGGACGTGGAGGTGGGCGTCCGCGACCTGTTCGAGGCGCCGACCGTGGCCGCGCTGGCCGAGCGGCTGGGCCGGGCCCTGCCCGCCGCCGCACTGCCGCCGCTGGTCAGGGCGGAGCGCCCGGACGTGCTGCCGCTCTCCTTCGCCCAGCGTCGGCTCCGGTTCCTCAACGGGATGGAGGGCGAGGCGAGCGCGTACACGATGCCGGTGGTGTTGCGGCTGACGGATGCGGTGGACGCCGTCGCGCTCCAGGCCGCGCTGGACGACGTGGTGGAACGGCACGAGACCCTGCGCACCGTGTTCCCGGAGACGGACGGCGCACCGTGCCAGGTGATCCTGCCGGCCGTGGCCGGGCTGGTGTCCCTCGACGTGGTGGAGTGCGACGAGGAGGAGGCGCGGGCGCGGATCGCCGCGCTGTCGGCGCAGCCCTTCGACCTGTCGGCCGAAGCGCCTTTGCGTGCGGCGTTGTTCACGCTGGCTCCGGCGGATCATCTGCTGGTTCTGGTGTTGCACCACATCGCGGGTGACGGCTGGTCGATGCGTCCGCTGACCGAGGACCTGACGGCCGCCTACGAAGCGCGTGCTCGTGGGGGTGCGCCCGGGTGGTCGCCGTTGCCGGTGCAGTACGCGGACTTCGCACTGTGGCAGCACGAGCACCTGGGCGACCCGGACACTCCTGGAACGGTGTCGAACCGGCAGCTGGCCCACTGGACGGCCGAGCTGGCCGGGCTGCCCGAGGAGATCGCGCTGCCCGCCGACCACAGCCGGCCCGCCCGTCCCACGCACCGTGCCCGTATCCACACCACGCGTACCGATGCCGGTGTTCACGAGCGTCTGACGGCTCATGCGCGGGCGCATCAGGCGACGTTGTTCCATGCCGTACACGCGGCGCTGGCGGTGCTGCTGACCCGCAACGGCGCCGGTACGGACGTGCCCATCGGCACGCCGACCGCCGGTCGTACGCACCGTGACCTCGATCAGTTGATCGGGTTCTTCGTCAACACCCTCGTGCTGCGCACGGACACCACTGGGAACCCCACTCACACCGAACTGCTGCGCCGCAGCCGTGAGGTGAACCTCGCGGCGCTCACCCACCAGGACGTTCCCTTCGAGCGGATCGTGGAGGCCCTCAACCCCAGCCGCGCCCCCCACCGCCACCCCCTCTTCCAGACCGTTCTGACCCTCAACAACACAACTGGCGCCACGGCCGGGCAAGACGGTCAGAATGTCGAGTTCGAGGGCGCCGCGAAGTTCGACCTGTCCTTCACCGTCACCGAGCACCACGCCGCCGACGGCGCTCCCGGCGGGCTGACCATCACCATCGAGTACGCCGCCGACCTCTTCGAGCCCGTCACCATCGTGCGGCTGGCCGATCAGTTCCAGCGGATCCTGACCAGCGCCGCCGAACACCCCGACACCCCCCTCCACGACATCGAGCTGCTGGGCGGGACCGGCCGGGCCGAACTGGCCGGGCTGTCCACCGGCGCCGTCCATCCGCTGCCCGCCGCCGCCCTGCCGGAGCTGTTCGCCGCTCAGGTCGCCCGCACCCCCGACGCCACCGCCGTCGTCTGCGACACCGGCACCCTCAGCTACGCCCAGCTCGACACCGCCACCGACCGCCTCGCCCGCCACCTGGTAGCCCTCGGGGCGGGTGCGGAACGCCGGGTCGCGATGCTCCAGCAGCGCTCGGCGGAGCTGGTGGTCAGCACACTGGCCGTGGTGCGAGCGGGCAGCGCGTACGTACCGCTGTCCGAGAGCTGGCCCGACGAGCGGATGGCCCTGGTGCTGGCCGACACCGGCGCCGAACTGCTGCTGGTGGACGCCGCCACCCGCGACCTCCCGTTCGTCCGCGCCCGGGCCGCGGCCGGTGTGCGGGTGGTGGACGTCTCGGCACCGCTGCCCGACGCCCCCGCCCGGCCCGTCCCGGCCGTCCAGCCGGACCGGCTCGCCTACGTGATGTACACCTCCGGCTCCACCGGCACCCCCAAGGGCGTCGCCGTCACCCACGCGGACGTCGCCGCGCTGGCAGCCGACCGCTGGTGGCAGCGGGACGGCCACCACGAGCGGGTGCTGTTCCACTCCCCGCAGGCCTTCGACGCGGCCACCTACGAACTGTGGGTGCCACTGCTGAGCGGCGGTCAGGTCGTGGTCGCACCCGCCGGTGACCTGGACGCCGAGCGGATCGGGCGGCTGATCGCCGAGCACCGGGTCACCGCGCTCTGGCTGACCGCCGGCCTGTTCCGGCTGCTCGCCGAGGACGCGCCGCAGAGCCTGGCAGGCGTGAGCGAGGTGATGACCGGGGGAGACGTGGTCCCGGCGGCCGCGGTGCGCCGCGTGCTCGCCGTCCACCCGGGCCTGCGGGTGGTCGACGGCTACGGCCCGACCGAGACCACCGTCTTCGCCACCCGGCACTCGATCACCGCGGGGGACGCGCTCGGCAGCACCGTGCCGATCGGCCGACCGCTGGACAACATGCGCGTCCAGGTGCTGGACGCGGCGCTGCGACAGGTGCCGCCCGGCGTGCCGGGCGAGCTGTTCATCGCCGGTGCCGGACTGGCCCGCGGCTATCTCGGTCGTCCGGCCCTGACGGCCGAGCGTTTCCTGCCGGATCCGTTCGGTGAGCCGGGTGCGCGGATGTACCGCACGGGTGATCTGGGCCGCTGGCAGTACGACGAGCGGGGTGAGGGGCGGCTGGAGTTCCTGGGCCGCACCGACGACCAGATCAAGCTGCGTGGTTTCCGTATCGAACCCGCCGAGATCGAGGCCCACTTCACCAGCCGGCCCGACATCGCGCAGGCCGCGGTCCTGCTGCGCGAGGACAATCCCGGCGACCAGCGCCTGGTCGCCTACCTCGTCCCCACCACCGACACCGACACCGGTGTCACCGTCCTCGATCCGGCCGAACTGCGTGCGCACGCCGCCGCCCACCTGCCCGCCTACCTCGTCCCCTCCGCCCTGGTCCTCCTCGACACCCTCCCGCTCACCCCCAACGGCAAGCTCGACCGCCGCGCCCTGCCCGCCCCCAGCACCGCCACCACCCCCACCCGAGCCCCCCGCACCCCGCAGGAAGAAGTCCTCTGCGGCCTCTTCGCCACCACCCTCGCCGTCGACCACATCGGAATCGACGACAACTTCTTCGACCTCGGCGGCCACTCCCTGCTGGCGATGCGGCTGGTTGCTGCGGTGCGCGCCGAGCTGGACGCGGAGGTGGGTGTCAGTGACCTGTTCGAGGCGCCGACCGTCGCGGCGCTGGCCGAGCGGCTGGGCCGGGCCCTGCCCGCCACCGCACTGCCGCCGCTGGTGCGCACGGAGCCCCGCCCGGCGCGCATCCCGCTCTCGTACGCACAGGCCCGGCTGTGGTTCCTCAACCGGATGGAGGAGACCGAGCGGGCCTCGTACAACATCCCGGTGGTGTTGCGGCTGGCCCGGGCTGTGGACGCCGTCGCGCTCCAGGCCGCGCTGGACGACGTGGTGGAACGGCACGAGACCCTGCGCACCGTGTTCCCCGAGACCGACGGCCGGCCGTGCCAGCTCGTCCTGCCCGTCGCCCCGGCGCTCGTGCCCCTCGGCCTCGTGGAGACCGACGAGAGCGGTGCGCGGGCGAGGATCGCGGAGCTCTCGGCCGAGCCCTTCGACCTCGCCGGTGAACTCCCGCTGCGCGCCGCACTCTTCACCCTCGCGCCGGACGACCACCTGCTGGTCCTGGTGCTGCACCACATCGCAGGTGACGGCCTCTCGATGCGTCCGCTGACCGAGGACCTCACCGCTGCCTACCAGGCCCGGAGCCACGCCCGGACCCCTGACTGGTCGCCGTTGCCGGTGCAGTACGCGGACTACGCGCTCTGGCAGCACCGCCACCTCGGTGACCCCGACACTCCCGGTACGCCCCTGCACGAGCAGCTAGCCCACTGGACCACCCGGCTGGCCGGCCTGCCCGAGGAGATCGCCCTTCCCGCCGACCACACCCGGCCCGCGCACCCCACGCACCGGGCCCGTACGCACACCACGCACACGGACTCCACCGTTCACCAGCAGCTCACGGCCCACGCCCGCGCCCACCAGGCCACCCTTTTCCAAGCGGTGCACGCGGCGCTCGCCGTCCTGCTGACGCGCAACGGCGCCGGTACGGACCTGCCCATCGGTACTCCCACGGCGGGCCGCACGCACCGCGACCTGGACGAGCTCGTCGGCTTCTTCGTCAACACCCTGGTCCTGCGCACGGACACCGCCGGCAACCCCACCCACACCGAACTGCTCGGTCGTACCCGTGACGTCGGTCTCGCGGCCCTCTCGCACCAGGACCTCCCCTTCGAGCGTCTCGTCGAGGCCCTCAACCCCAGCCGCACCCCCCACCGCCACCCGCTCTTCCAGACCATCCTCACCTTCAACAGCACCACCGCGGCCGGCGTCGAAGCCGCCGGCACCGACGTCGAGTCGGAGAGCGCCGCGAAGTTCGACCTGTCCTTCACCGTCACCGAGCACCAGACCGCCGACGGCGCTCCCGGCGGGCTGACCGTGACCATCGAGTACGCCGCCGACCTCTTCGAGCCCGTCACCATCGCGCGGCTGGCCGATCAGTTCCAGCGGATCCTGACCAGCGCCGCCGAACACCCCGACACCCCCCTGCACGACATCGACCTGCTCGCCGAGCACGAGCGCAAGGCCTTGTTCACCGACTGGAACGGGCCGTCGCGTGCACTCCCCGGCCGGACCCTGCCCGAACTGTTCGCCGCTCAGGTCGCCCGCACCCCCGACGCCACCGCCGTCGTCTGCGACACCGGCACCCTCAGCTACGCCCAGCTCGACACCGCCGCCAACCGGCTGGCCCGCCACCTGGTGGCCCAGGGTGCGGGCCCCGAACACTTCGTCGCGCTGGCCGTGCCGCGCTCGGTGGAGACCCTGGTGGCCGTGCTGGCGGTGCTCAAGTCCGGCGCGGCGTACCTGCCGATCGACCTCACACACCCGGGCGAGCGGATCGCCTACACCCTGGCCGACGCCCGGCCGCTGTGCGTGCTCACCACCGCCGAGGCGGCCGCGCAACTGCCCGTCACCGAGCACCCGCACCTGCTGCTCGACGCGCCGGACACGGCCGCCGCGCTGGCCGCCCTGCCCGCTCACGACCTCACCGACCGCGACCGGTCGGCGCCCCTGTCCCTGCGCAACCCGGCCTACGTGATCTACACCTCCGGCTCCACGGGACGCCCCAAGGGCGTCGTGGTCGAGCACCACTCGCTGGACGCCTACCTGGCCTGGGCCCGCGAGGCCTACGACAGCGTGGCCGGCCGGGCGCTGGTCCACTCGCCGGTCTCCTTCGACCTCACCGTGACCGGCCTGTTCGCCCCGCTGACCAGTGGCGGCACCGTGCAGCTCATCGAGCTGGACGACCAGGCGCCCACGGCGGGGGAGTTCGACCGTCCGAGCTTCGTCAAGGCCACCCCGAGTCATCTGGCCCTGCTGACCGCGCTGCCCGAGCGCTTCTCGCCCAGCGAGCAGCTGGTGCTCGGCGGCGAGTCCCTGATGGGCGAGGTGCTCGACGAGTGGCGGCGACGGCACCCGGGCGCAACCGTGATCAACGAGTACGGTCCGACCGAGACCACGGTCGGCTGCACCGAGTTCCGGATCGAGCCCGGCGACACCGCGCCCTCCGGTGTGATCACCATCGGACGGCCGATCTGGAACACCCGGATGTACGTGCTGGACGAGTCCCTGCGGGCGCTCCCGGTCGGGGTCGGCGGCGAACTCTTCATCGCCGGTGACCTGGTGACCCGCGGCTATCTCGGTCGTCCGGCCCTGACGGCCGAGCGTTTCCTGCCGGATCCGTTCGGTGAGCCGGGTGCGCGGATGTACCGCACGGGTGATCTGGGCCGCTGGCAGTACGACGAGCGGGGTGAGGGGCGGCTGGAGTTCCTGGGCCGCACCGACGACCAGATCAAGCTGCGTGGTTTCCGTATCGAACCCGCCGAGATCGAGGCCCACTTCACCAGCCGGCCCGACATCGCGCAGGCCGCCGTCCTGCTGCGCGAGGACAATCCCGGCGACCAGCGCCTGGTCGCCTACCTCGTCCCCACCACCGACACCGACACCGGTGTCACCGTCCTCGATCCGGCCGAACTGCGTGCGCACGCCGCCGCCCACCTGCCCGCCTACCTCGTCCCCTCCGCCCTGGTCCTCCTCGACACCCTCCCGCTCACCCCCAACGGCAAGCTCGACCGCCGCGCCCTGCCCGCCCCCAGCACCGCCACCACCCCCACCCGAGCCCCCCGCACCCCGCAGGAAGAAGTCCTCTGCGGCCTCTTCGCCACCACCCTCGCCGTCGACCACATCGGAATCGACGACAACTTCTTCGACCTCGGCGGCCACTCCCTGCTCGCCGCCCGGCTGACCGCCCGGGTCCGCGAGGAACTGGGCATCCAGATCGGCCTGCGGGCCCTGTTCGAGACCCCGACCGTGGCCCTGCTGGCCGAACGGATCAACGTCGAGGGCAGCACCGGATCCTCCGACGGTCTCGGCCAGTTGCTGCCGCTGCGCACCGGAGGGACCCGTCCGCCGCTGTTCGCAGTGCACCCGGGAGGCGGCCTCGGCTGGTGCTACTCCGGCCTGGCCCGCCACCTGGACCGCGACCGGCCGCTGTTCGCACTTCAGGCCCGAGGACTCGACGGTGTGGACGAACTGCCGCGCTCCGTACCCGATATGGCGGCCGACTACCTGCGGCTGATCCGCGAGGTGCAGCCCGTGGGCCCGTACCACCTGCTCGGCTGGTCCTTCGGCGGCACGGTGGCCCACGAGCTGGCCCGCCAGCTCCAGGAGGCGGGCGAGGAGGTGGCGCTGCTGGCGATGCTCGACTCGCACCCGACCGGACGCTTCCGGCACGCCGGGCAGCCCAGTGAGGCGGAGATCCTCTCGCTGGCTCTGGACGGGCTCGACCTCGACGAGCTGGGCGCGCTCGCCGACGCTCCGGCGGACGGCGCGGACGTCCTGGGCGACGGACTCCCCACCGCCGACGCCGTGCTGGAGCTGCTGCGGGAGCGCGGCAGCGTTCTGGGCGGGCTGGACCCGGCGGCACTGGGCCGGCTGGTGAAGGTGACCGCCAACAACCTCGCGCTGGCCCGGGGCGAACAGCCGGGCCGGTACCGGGGCCCCGTGCTCTTCTTCGAGGCCCTGCCGGGCCGGGGTGCCGACGGCACCCCGCTGGCCGAGCTGTGGGCCGCGCACGTGGACGGCCCGGTGGAGAACCACCCGCTGGACATCCCGCACAGCCGCTTCACGACCCCGCAGGCCCTGGCTGAGATCGGCCCGGTCCTCGCCGCCCACCTGCGCTGACCGGGTTCACGGGGGGTGGTGCGCCCGACCTCGGCGCCGGACGTACCACCCCGCCCCGCCCCCGCCCCTGTGTCTTCCTGCCCCGCCGCAGCCTCCGAACGGAGCCGTTCCGTGCCCCTGTCCCTCGCCCCACCCCCTGTGGGCCTGCCATGACCACCTTCGTGCTCGTCTGGGCGGGCCGGCTGGTCACCGCACTCGGATCCAGCATCTCCGGCTTCGCCCTCGGCCTGTGGATCTACCAACAGACCGGCTCCGTCACCCAGTTCGCCACCGGTCTGCTGCTCGGCTTCGCTCCGGGCATGCTGGCCGCCCCGGTCGCCGGGGTCCTGGTGGACCGCTACCGGCGCCGCACCGTGCTGCTCTGCGCGGACGCCGCGGCCATGCTCGCGGCCGTGGCCATGGCCGCCTCCCAGGCGACCGGGCACCTGGCCGTCTGGCAGGTGTACGCGGTCATCATCGTGGAGTCCTGTTGCGCGGCCTTCCAGTGGCCGGCGCTCGCCGCCGCCGTCACGGGCATGGTCGGGGCCGAACAACGCGGCCGGGCGAGCGCGATGACCCAGACCGCCCTGGCCGGGGCCCAGTTGCTCGGCCCGATGCTCGCCGCCGTCCTGCTCGGCGCGGGCGGGCTGCGCGCCGTACTGGTGGTCGACGTCGTCTCCTTCGCGCTGGGGCTGCTCACCCTGCTCCTCGCCCGTTTCCCCGAGTCGACCGGCCGCCCGGAGCACACCGGCAGCCCCAGGGAACGCTCGGGCTGGCGGGCCGAGTTGACCGAAGGCCGACGTCTGCTCACCGGACAACCCGGACTGAAACACCTACTTCGCCTGGTCACCGTCCTCAACGCGGCCGAGGCCACCGCCACGGCCCTGTTGCTGCCCCTGGTCCTGGCCGCCACCCCCGAGGCCGAGCAGAACGCCGCGGTGGCCATGGTCAGCACCGCCGGGGGGCTCGGCCTGGCGATCAGCAGTGTCGCCATGTCCATCTGGTCCACCCCGCGCCGCCCGTTGCCCTGGGTCACCGCGGCCACCGTGCTGAGCGGCGTCGCGGTCCTGCTGGCCGGATTCTTCCCGCGCCCGGGCCTCCTGGCCGTGGCAGCCTTCACGTTCTTCCTCGGCCTGCCGGTGGTCACCAGCTGCGCCCAAGTGCTCTGGCAGTCCGCGGTGGCCGCCGAGGCCCAGGGCCGGGTCTTCGCCCTGCGCCGCATGTTCACCCAGGGCGGCACCCTGCTCGGCTACCTGCTGGCCGGACCGCTCGCCTCGCAGGTCCTGAGCCCGCTGGTGGACCCCGGCGGGCCGTTCGCCGCCACCCTCGGCCGACTCCTAGGCGCGGCCCGTGACCGCGGCAGTGCCCTGCTGCTCTGCTGCACCGGCCTGATCCTGGCCGCCACCGCCCTGGCCGGGCGCCGTCACACCATCACCGCGCTGCCCCCACCGCCCGCCGAGAGCCCGTCACCCGTCGAACGGGAGAGCGTGCCGAACGCGGCCGGGCCTCCTGTCGCAACGGGCCCCCTAACGCGTCCCTGAGGGACACCCCGGCCGTACCGTCATCCGGTCGGCGCAACCTGCATACCCTCGATGGCGATCGACCTGCCCCGATCGGGCCGCGCCGCCCCCTCCACCGATCCGGAGTCAATGTGATCTTCCGCCCCGCCGTAGCGTCCGACCTCGACCGCCTCCTCCCGCTCATCGTCACCGACGCGGCCGGCGGGATGACGGCCGACACGTACACGGCCCGGCTCGCCGCCGGTGAGTACCGCCCCGACTGGACCTGGATCGCCGAAGACGCCTCCGGCGCCGCGCCGCTCGCCCTCGCCATCTGGTGGGGTGACCCGGACGAGGACCTGCCCGGCGCCCTCGACGGCGTGTTCGTCCACGACTCGGTCCGGTCCGCCGCCGAACGCACCACCCTGGCAGCCGAGTTGCTCACCGCCGCACACGCGGCCTACGCCGGGGCCGGTGCGAGCGCCGCGCCGGAGTACCACCTCTCCCTCCCCGGTGACTGGCACGACCGGCCCGACACGGTCGCGGCCGTGGCCTGGCGGCAGGAGGCGGCCCGGCGCGCGGGTCTCCCGGTGACCGTGGAGCGGCTGCGCTACGAGTGGACACCACGGGCCGGTCTCCCGGAGCCCACCGGGCGTCTGCTCTTCGCCGCCGAGCCCGACGACGAGGTCTTCGTCGGCCTGTTCCGCCGGGTCCTGAAGGACAGCCTCGACACGGCCTCCCGGAAGGAGGCCGAGAGCATCGGCCCCGAGGCCCAGGCCCGCGAGGACGTCGCGTTCTACCGCGACACCATGCCGGGGGACCGGTCCTGGTGGCGGGTCGCCCGGACACCCGAGGGCGAGCCCGTCGGCTTCGGCCTCCCCTCGCGCAACCACGCCTTCCCCGTGGTCGGATACCTGGGAGTGCTGCCGGAACACCGGGGCCGTGGATACGCGGACGAGATCCTGGCCGAGATCACCCGGATCCTGGTGTCCGAAACCGATCCGGAGAAGGTTCGCGCAGACACCGACCTGACGAACACGCCGATGGCCGCGGCCTTCGAACGCGTGGGGTACCGCAACGACGCCCGCCGCCTGGTGCTGTCCGCCCACTGAGAGCGCCGGGCCGGGCCATGGCCACGTGAGCGGGCGGCCGAGATCGCGCGTCTATCCGGCGAATATCCACCCTCGCTTCCATGGGCCCCACGAAGAACCCCGTGGAGAGGGACGACCGGAAATGAGCACCGAAGAGTTGACCGCCGCTTCGACCGAGGCCGAGGCCCGGGCCGCGTTCCTGTCCCGGGTCGGCGGCCCGGCTCTCGGTGCACGCACGGTGCTGGACCGGGCGGCGGAGCTGCTTCCCGGCGTGGTCGACGCCGCCTCGGACGTCGAGACGGCACTCACCGAGCTGGCCGCCCGGGCGGCGATACGCCCGGTACCCGCCGCACCCGCCGCAGCAGGGGCCTGGGGCCTCGACCTCGCCACGGGCGCGCTGCGCCGGGTGCCCGTCCCCGCGTCCGGCTCCCCGGTGGGCGTCGCGGCGGGCCTGACCTGGGTGAGCGCCCTCGAATCGGGGCTCGCCCAGCACTGCGAGGCCCTCCTCGCCCGCCGCCTCGGGGCGCCCGGGACCCGTGTACCCAGGCTGAGCCTCGCCGGGCAGGGCCACGCCGTCCCCGACGCGCTGCTGCGCGCCCTGCAGGCCGAGGACGAGCACGTCGCGCATGACCTGTCCGGTCTGCTCTCCCTGCCCGCCTGCGCCGTCGCGCTCGCCCCGCGCATGCAGCCGGAGCCGGAGCCGGAGCCGGACCGAGGCCCGGACCCGGAGCGGGACACGGTCGTCGCCACGGGCGCGACCTTGGCCGAGGCCGCCCGTACCGCCGTGGAGCGCGCCCTGTCCCGCCGACGCGCCCGCGCGGCCGGACGCCCCGTCCCGCACCCGTTCCCCGCCATCGGCCGGGAACAGGAGACCGACGCTCCCCGGCCGCTTCCCTGCGCCCAGTGGTCCCACCCCCTGGACGCCCTGCACTCCCAGGGCCACAGCCCGGTCGCGGTGCTGCTGGACCACGACGCGGGGGTGGGCGAGGCGCTGCCCTACCTGGTGCGGATCGTCCTGCCGGCGAAGTAGCCGCCCGGCCCGCTCCGTGCGGCCGTGACGACGCTGGTGAACGCCCCCTTCGCCGGATCCCGGTTCTCGAACGGAGATCACCAACGCGGCCGTGCGGCGGGAACGCCGCGGCGCGCTCACCGATCCCGCCGTGTGCGATCCCGCCGCCCGCCGCTTCCCCGCCTGCGCCGCCTGGCTCGGCCTGGACCCCGAACCACAGTCGGCCGTCCTGGCGATGGCCGGCCTGGACAACCGCTGGACCGCCCTCACCGACGATGACGGACCCGTCGTCACAGGCCTGGTCAACGCCGGGGACAGCCTCATCCACACCAACCCCACCTCGGGCCATGGCGTGGCGCTCGGCCTGCGCGCCGCCCAACGCATAGCCGCCCATGTCGACGAGTTCGCCGAGGACCCCACCGGCTACCACGCCTGGACAGCACAGGCCCTCCGCCCGCTGTCCGGCGAGCAGGTGGCGGCCGACCGCGCCGGCGAACAACGCCTCGCCGAGAGCACACCGCCCTCGGACCGGCGGGCCGCTGCCCTGGCCGCCTGCGCCTCCTACGATCCCGTCGTCATGAGAGCCCGAGCCCAGGTACGCCATCTCCTGCGACCGGCCCACGACGCCTACAGCACCGACGAAGTGGACCGGCACGTCACCGCCTGGCCGGCCGCCCGCCCGGACTTCTCGCCGGAGCACGACGGCCCGACCCGAGACCAGTGGGACGCACTCATCCCGGGCTGAGTGACTGCCCGGCACCTCACCTCCGACGGTGGCGTACCTACCACCGTCGGAGGTGAGGCACACACCAGGCGCAGCCGCTCGACTGAAACTCCGATCTCCGATTGCGGCGGTCACCAAGCGTGCTGACACTGGATCCGCGTCTGATCTGTCGAACGAGTAGATGATCGGAGTAGACATGTCTGCGAATGACTTCGCATGTGAAGCTGGTGCTCAGGACTTCACCGCCACGGACTACCGGGACGGCAAGGGCAAGCGCTGGGTCACGGTGAAGGGCACGTGTTCGTGTCAAACCCCGGGCTTCACGCTCAAGCTGAAACTCGCAAGCCCGCCATTGGTCAAGATTCCAGAAGAACTGCACCTGGACCTGATCGAAGACAGGCCCCACGGGTCCGTCACCCAAGTCATCACGCCTACGAGCGTGGAAGGCAAGTTCGAGATCACTGACGTGGTCGAGCGGGTCGTGATCCGCAATCGAGACTTCAGCGTAGTGATCAAAGAACGGTGAAAACCTCCGGACTCCGGCGGACGGCAGAACCAGGAAGAGTCACAAGAGAAGCAGTGTGAGAACCGCTGAGGCTGACGTCACCGCTACAGGGCGATCCCGTCGCCGTAGCCGGGGAGTCAGCCTCAGCGGTGTGAACGGCGCGGAAGGCGGGCTGTTGCCCGGTGAGCCTGCTCCCCTACAGTGCGTGATGCTCGCATCCGCCCGTGACGACGCAGGAGCAGCCCTGTGGCCACCCAAGCACGCCCCGGCCCCCTCCCGAGCCCGTCCCCGGCGGGTCGCCGGGTTCCCGAGCTGGATCCCGCCGCCGTCGGGCAGTGGCGGGCCGGGGGAGGGGAGCTCATCGACCTGTTCGCCCAGGCGCGCGAACGGCTCGGCGGCGTCGCCGCGTTCCGGCTCGATGCGCGCCCGACCGTCCTGGTCACCGCCCCCGAGGCCGTGCAGCACGTGCTCGCGCTCCATCCCGACCGGTACGTGAAGCGCTCGCACCGCGCCCGACTGCTGATCGGCGACGGGGTCCTGGCCGCCACGGGCGAGGCGTGGCAGCGCCAACGGCGGCTGCTGCAGTCCCAGTTCACCGGCCGCGGAATGCGCCGCTACGAGCAGCGGATCACCGGGGCCGCCCGGACCACTGCCGCGCGCTGGGCCGGGTACGCCCGCACCGGGCAGGTCCTCGATGTCGGCGAGGAGATGCGCCGCTTCGCCCTGGACACCATCTGGCGTGCCCTGACCGGACATCCCCTCGACCTCGCGACGGAGCGTGAACTGGCCGCCGTACCCGCCGTGGTGGCCGCGCTGCCCAGCCTGCCCGCCGACGGCGCCGCAGCCCAAGGGGCGGTCGCCGCCGAGCTGGCCGCCATCGACGCCGTGGCGAGCCACGCCATCGCCGCCGCCCGCGACGGCGAGGCCGGACCCGACGGCCCAGGCCTGCTGCACGTCCTGCTCGACGCGGCCGGAACGCGCCCCGAGTACACCGACCAACTGATCCGCGACGAGCTGGTCACCCTGCTGGTCGCCGGTCACGAGACCACCGCCACCACCCTGACCTGGCTCTACCTCCTGCTGGACCGAAACCCGCAGGCACGGGAACAGGCCCTCGCCACGGGCGCCGAAGGATCGTCCGGGCGACGGCAGGCCGTCCAGGCGCTCGTCCATGAAACGCTGCGCTTCTACCCGTCCGCCTGGATACTGCCGCGCTGCGCGGCGCAGGATGACGTCCTCGCCGGATACGCGGTCGAGGCCGGCACCGACGTGCTGGTCTGCCCGTACCTCACGCACCGGGACCCCGGACTCTGGGAAGACCCCGGGCGGTTCGAGCCGGCGCGCTTCACCGCGCCCGGACGGCGCCCCACCCATACGGGGAGCTACCTGCCGTTCGGCATCGGCCCCCGGGCCTGCCTCGGCCTGCAGTTCGCCCTCCGGGAGGCGACCGTCCTCCTCGAACACCTGCTGCCCGCCCACACCCCCCGCTTCCGTTCCATCCCGGCGAAGGCCGCCTACGGCATCACCGTCCGCCCCGACGGCCCGACGCCCGCCGTGCTGGGCTGACTCCGAGCCTGCCGGTACCGGCGGAAGAAAACGCTTGGACCGCGCGAGCGCCCTTGCGGGACACTCCGTTTTCTGACGTGACGGTCCGACAAGGCAGGGTTGGTATGGGATCGCCCGAATCGCACGAAAGTTCGCGGCGCAGGGGTTCGGTGCTCCTCGCGCTCCGCTACTACGCACGGGAGTTGGGTCGACGGCCTTGGCTGACGGCGCCCGCGATGCTGCTCCCGGCACTGGGCAACATCGGCATCAACTACATCGCGCCGCTGGTCGTCGCGAAGCTCGTGGGCAGGATCGCGGGGGACACCGGCACCCGCACCGGCCTCGGCTGGGCGCTGCCCTACGTCCTCGGCTTCGCCGGAGTCCTGTTGTTCGCGGAGACGCTGTGGCGCATCGGGCTGCACTGCCTGAACCGCCTGGACGCCCGCGGTGTCGAGCACCTGTACGTGATCGGCATGGACGAGCTGTTCGCCAAGGACGCCGCGTTCTTCCACGACAACTTCGCCGGGTCGCTGACCAAGCGGGTCCTGAGCTTCGCCTCACGCTTCGAGGAGTTCGTCGACACGCTGACGTTCTCGGTCGTGGGCAGCCTGGTGCCGCTGGTGTTCGGATCGGTGGTGCTGTGGAGTTACGAACCGCTGCTCGTCGTGGGGCTCCTGGCGATGATCGCCGTCACGGCCCTGTGCACGGCGCCCCTCATCCGCCGCCGCCAGGCGCTCGTCGACCAGCGGGAGGAGGCGATCGCCCGGGTTTCGGGCCACGTCGCGGACAGCCTGATGAACATGGACACGGTCCGGGCGTTCGCCGCCGAGGATCGCGAGGCCGCCGAGCACCGGTCGCGGGTCGCGGAGTCGCGGCGGCTCATGCTGCGCTCGTGGGACTACGGCAACCTGCGCATCGACACGCTGGTCGCGCCGATGTCCGTGCTGACCTACGCGCTGGGCCTGCTGGTGGCCGTCGCGCTCGCCGGGGGAGGGCACGGCGTGGAGGCGGTCGTCGTCGCCTTCACCTACTACTCCAACGCCACGCGGATCATGTTCGAGTTCAATCAGCGCAAGAGGGGGACGAACGGGACCCGCTGCGGCGCGAGATCAATGGCTACGACCGTCTTCCGATTCCGGCTCCTGACTTCCCTCAAGTTCGCTCGAACCTGAGAGTGAGAGCCTTCTGACCTGTTCTCTTGAAGCAAAGCGCAGGCTGAATGTGGTCGGGATCGAGTATTCCGCTTCCTGAAGTTCGGAGAAGGTCAGTCCCATCTCACGGGCACCTCTGGATCTTGCTGCTGAGTCTCATGTAGATCAGGCTGTGGTCGGGTCTGGTCAGACGAATGCTGACTCTATGCTGACCGAGCTGACGGGCAGTCGGATCTCTCGGGTGTGGGACGGCCCAGTCCCCGGGCGGGGAATGGGCGATGCTTAAGGGGCGCGATTCTGCCCCACTCGGCGGCCGCGGGCGGCTCGGGGGTCTCTCCTCCGAGGCCGTGGCTGTCCGTCACCGTGCTAAGGGCATCCGGAAACCGTCGTTGTGGGTAGTCGACAAGACTCTGGATGCGTTTGTCGGGGCGTCAGGCCGGGCTGGTGGTCCTCGCGGGGACTCCCGAAGCTGGAGCGGCCGGCGGCGAGGTCGACCTGGAGGGATAAAAGAGCGTTTTATCCCGTAGATGGTGTTTGGTGAGGCGGCTGCTCAGGGTCGTGGTCGTGGTGTCGCTCGGATCGGCTGAGAGGTTCATGCAGGCCTGGAGAACGCTCTGTGGGACAGGCTCTCGGTCGACGCTCAGGTGGAGGTGGACCGCCTGATTGCCGCGGAGCGGAACGTGCAGGCCATTGCGTTGATGCGTGAGCGCGCTGAGCTGCCTCGGCCCGGTCTGCATGAGTGCGTTGATCTGCTGGATCAGCGATTCACGGTGCTGCGGTGGCGGTCGGCTGGCCCATATTGACGGTGGGCCTCGCGCTCAGGCATCGCGCCAGTTCGGGGTGGATTCACGGGTGAGCCGTCGGCTCATGAGGTCGATCATCGCGATGCGGATCACGGCTTCGGAGCGGTGTGGGTGGGGTTGTCGCCACCATGCACAACCTCACCCTCGCTGGGTGAAACAGCAGGTCACCCGCCCCTCCCGCCTGCGCGGCCCGAGCCTTCTGCAACACCCTTTAGCCCGGTCAGTCAGTGGTGTCGGCCGTGAGGGCCAGCGCGGTGGCCTCGAGGCCGACACTGTGGCTCCCCTTGACCAGGACGATGTCCTCGGCTCCCAGGACGCCCGCGAGGGTGCCGGGGACGCCGTCCCGGTCGGGGGTGCGGATCACCTGCAGGTCCGGGTTCTGGCGGCGAGCGGCCTCGGCCAGCGCCTCGGCGTGGTCGCCTCCGACTGCCACCAGGATCCGGACGCCGGAGTCGGCGACGAGCTTGCCGACCTGCCGGTGCCCGTCGAGGGCCTCTTCGCCCAGTTCCTTCATCTCGCCCAGCACCGCGACCGTGCGCCGTCCACCGGCCATCGCCGCCAGCGCGGCCAGGGCCACCGCCATCGAATCGGGGTTCGCGTTGAACGCGTCGTTCACGATCTTCAGCCCGTCGGGGCGGGTCAAGACCTCCATACGGCCGGTGGTCAAGTTCTTCGCGGCCGACAGCCGCTCGGCCACGGCCTGCAGGCCGGCGCCCAGGCCCAGGGCCACGGCTGCCGCCGCGAGGGCGTTCATGACGTGGTGCCGGCCGTGCAGTCCCAGGCGCACCCCCGCGTGCTCCTCGCCGTGGTGGAGGGTGAAGGAGGGGCGGCCCTCGGAGTCGAGCTGCACGTCGTCGGTCCACACGTCCGCGCCCTCACCCCGGCCGAGGCCGAAGCGCAGGACGCGGGCGCGGGTCTTGGCGGCCATGGCTGCGACGAGGGAGTCGTCGGCGTTGAGAACGGCGAGGCCGTCGGCGGGCAGCGCCTGCACGAGTTCGGACTTGGCCTCCGCGATGGCCTCCCGGCCGCCGAATTCTCCGACGTGCGCGGTGCCGACGTTGATGACCAGCCCCACCCCCGGCGGGGCGATGGTCGTCAGGTTCGCGATGTGGCCCCTGCCCCTCGCGCCCATCTCCAGCACCAGGTAACGGGTATCGGGGGCGGCGCGAAGCAGGGTAAGGGGCATCCCGATCTCGCCGTTGAACGACCGGTCGGTGACCGAGGTCGGCCCGAGCACGGGAAGGACCTGGGCCAGCAGGTCCTTCGTGGACGTCTTGCCCGCCGAGCCGGTCAGGCCGATCACGAGCGGGTCGGGGAGCTGGGCGAGTGCGTGGCGGCCGAGCGCGGCCAGGGCCTCGATCACGTCCTCTACTACGATCGCGGGGACGCCGACTGGGCGGGTGGCCAGCACCCCGACCGCGCCCGCTGCCACGGTCTGCGCGGCGAAGGCGTGACCGTCGACGCGCTCGCCGGCGATGGCGACGAACAGAGTGCCGGGGACGACTTCACGGGAGTCTGTGACCGCCCCGGCCGTCATCCGGGCGGCCCGGTTGGCCACGTCGACCAGGCGTCCGTTGGTGATCTCTGCGATCTCGTCAAGCGAGAAGGACAACATGTGCATGACTCCCTCGTACAGCGGCTCCCCGGCGGAGCCCTCGAGCCCCGCTGGCTATGCCACGACCGTAGCGCCGCAATAGACATCGTCCGACACGGCGCGGGTCCAACGGCCGACCTTCGCACCCCTCCGGAAGACCACCCCTGCATGTCCCACGACCTGAACTCCGGCCCGTACGTCGGCATCTTGGCCAGCGGGAAGTCGGCCCAACGGGAACCGTTTCCCCTGTCCGGGAAGACCGGCTTCGACTCCCTGACTCGACGGGGCTACCGCGCTGTGACCCTCGACACCCCCACGGGTGATGGCCGCAGCCGGTACCTGGGGGTGGCGCATCCGTCCTGACGGTGGCGGGTCTCGAGCTCGTCACGGATGGTTAGTTGGCGGAATTCGTATCGTCCAGTGCCGTGAGCTCAAGCAGTTGCTCCACTGTGGAGACCACGGTGGGGGACGAGAAGAAACTTCTGAGGCTGAACCTGATCCCTGTCATGGCGCTGATCCTGTTCACCGTCCGCGTTGCCAGGATAGAATTTCCCCCGATATGGAAGAAGTTGTCGAAAACGCCAACTCGCTCGACTCTCAGGACTTCGCGCCAAACGGCGGCGACATTTTCCTCAAGTGGGCTGCGAGGCGCCACGTAAGTGGAGGACGTGGGTATCTCCGTCGGGGCAGGGAGTGCCTGGCGATCTATCTTTCCGTTGGGCGTCAGCGGAAGCGAGTCGACGGTGACGAACCAAGTCGGGACCATGTAATTCGGCAATGCGCGCTCGCACCACATTCGGAGTGCGGTGGGCTGAAAGTCCCGTCCCAAGGCCGGTACGCAGTAGGCGGCGAGTCGCCGGTCGCCCGGCGCCTCCTCCCGAACCACCACCACGCAGGCAGCTACGTTGTCGTGCCTGAGGAGGTTGGCTTCAATTTCGCCCAGTTCAATGCGGAACCCTCGCACCTTGATCTGGTTGTCGATCCTGCCCAGGAACTCGAGGCTGCCGTCTGGTAGCCAACGCACCGTATCGCCGGTGCGATAGAGCTTTTCTGTCGAGTTGCCGGAGAAGGGGTTTGCGACAAACTTCTCCGCTGTCAGTTCCGGCCGCTTCAGGTAGCCTCGTGCAACCCCGGCGCCGCCTATCATCAATTCGCCGGGAACGCCAATGGGGGCCAGCTGGCCGAAATGATCCACCACGTATACCTGAGCGTTCGCGATGGGTCGACCAATGGGCATCCGTCGGCCCGTTGTTCTGTCTGTCGTAACCGAATGAAATGCGGCGCTCACAGTGGTCTCGGTCGGCCCATAGGAATGGAGAAGGTTGGCCGGGGCCCAAGGGCTTGACGCCACAGAATCTGCAACCGACCGTTCTGCCTCCTCTCCTCCATAGGAGACCAGCTTCGTTCCGGCGAGCATTTCCGGAAACCTGGAGAGGTGCTCATTGAACAATGACGCCACGAGCCTCACCACGGTTATTCCAGAATCTCTGATTTCTTGTTGGAAACGCTCAGGGTCAAGAAGTGTGTCTTTGGTGATGATCGCAAGAGTGGCCCCCGCGGTGAGCGTGGCCCAGCATTCGTGGGTGAATGCATCAAAATTGAAGGTGGAGCTCTGTGCCACGACATCGCTCGACGTCATGCCGACATGTCGCCGAATGAACTCGACGTAATTCACTACGCCCCTGTGTCGTATTTGAACACCTTTAGGAGTTCCAGTCGAACCGGAGGTGTAGATGACGTAGGCGAGGTTGTCCGGATTCGTGCAGTGGGCGGGATTACTCATCGGCTGAGCGCTGAAAACTTCCCGGTCATGGCCCAGGTCGACGATCCTGCTGTGGAGGAGCCGGATCCGGTCTCGAAGGTGATTTTGGACGATGACGACCGGGGTCGCGGTGTCTTTCTGCATGAACTCGAGACGACTCGTGGGGTAATCGGGATCGAGAGGTACGTAGACTCCACCGGCCTTCAGGACGGCGAGCAGTGCGATGATCAACTCCGCACTGCGCTCGGCACAGATGCCGACCAGAACCTCGGGCCCCACGCCCAGATCGCGAAGGTGATGAGCCAGCTGATTGGCGCGGGTGTTGAGTTCCCGGTACGTCAGGCAGGTATCGCCGTCAACCACGGCAAGGTTGTCGGGAAGGGTTCCGGCCCGCTCTTCCACCAGTTCATGGATGCAACTGTCCTCCGAAAACGCCGTTCGTGGACCGTTCCATTCGATGAGGAGTTGGTGTTCCTCGGCGGGGGTGAGCATGCGGAGTCGGCTCAGCGGGGTGGTGGGGGTGGTGGCCGCATGGGCGAGGAGGGTATGGAAGTGACCCGCCATGCGCTCGATGGTGGAGGATTCGAACAGATCCGTGCTGTAACTCAGCTGCACCTTTAGGTCATGGTTGCGCTCTTCGACAGTCATGAGGAGGTCGAATTTTTCGGTTGTGGTGTGGAGTGGTATGGGGGTGATGTCTGTGTTGGTGAGGTGCCAGGTGGTGTGGGTGGTGTTCTGCAGGGCGAGCATGACTTGGAAGAGGGGGGTGCGGCTGAGGTCGCGTTCGGGTGCGAGTTCGTCTACGAGGCGTTCGAAGGGGAGGTCTTGGTGTTCGTAGGCGTTGAGGGTGGTGGTTTTGACCTGGTGGAGGAAGTCTTGGAATGTGGGGTCGTTGGAGGTGTTGGAGCGGAGTACGAGTGTGTTGACGAAGAATCCTATGAGGTCTTCGATTTCGGTGCGGTTGCGGCCGGCGATGGGTATTCCGATGGCTATGTCGTGCTGGGCGGTGTATTTGCTGAGCATGACTTGGAATACGGCGGCGAGTGTCATGAAGAGGGTGGCGCCTTCTCGTTGAGCGAGTTGGCGTAGGGCTGAGGTGGTCTCAGCTGGGATGGTGAAGTCGATGGTGTTGCCGTGGCTGGTGCGGTGGGTGGGGCGGGGGTGGTCGGTGGGGAGTTCGAGGGGTTCGAGTCCGGCGAGGGTGGT